>NZ_CP050177.1:3955000-4250000 GCF_011694815.1 Streptomyces liangshanensis | reverse complement strand
CGGGATCTGGGCGCCGGTACCGCCGGTGTGGTGCTGGCGGTCTTCGCCATGGCCGCTCTTGTCGTCCTCCCCTTCACCGGTCGGATCATCGACCGGCGCGGTCCGCTGCCCGTCCTGGTGAGCGGGGCGGTGCTGGCCTCGGTGGGGGCGCTCGCCATGGGGTTCTCGGGGAGCGTGCCGGCGGCGGTGATGTCGGCGGCGGTGCTCGGTGCCGGGACGGCCGTCATGCAGCCGGCGCTGGCCACGATGATCGTGTGGTGCTCGTCGGCGGCGACCAGGACGCGGGCCTTCGCGACGCAGTTCTTCCTGGCGAACCTCGGGCTCGGCGTCGGCGGGCTGGTCGGCGGGCAGATCGTCGACCAGGACCGGCCGGGCAGCTTCACGCTGCTGTTCGCCGTCGAGGCCGCGATGTTCCTCGTGCTGGCGGGCATGGCCGCCTCGGTCCGGCTGCCCCGCCCGGCCGCCTTCGCCGTGAGCGCGCTGTCCAAGGAGACCGACGCCGCCAGGCGCGCCGGGGGCGGGGTGCGGGCGCTGCTCCGGCACCGGGCGATGGTGCGGTTGCTCGGGCTGGGCTTCGTGGTGTTCTTCGCCTGTTACGGGCAGTTCGAGTCGGGGCTCGCGGCGTACGGGACCGAGGCCGCGGGGATCGACCCGTCGACGCTCGGGGTCGCGCTGGCCGCGAACACCGCGGTGATCGTGGTCGCGCAGTTCGTGGTGCTGCGGCTGGTCGAGCGGCGGAGCCGGACGCGGGTGATCGCGGCGGTCGGGCTGATCTGGACCGCGGCGTGGATCGTCGCGGGGTACGCGGGGCTCGGGCACGGGAGTACGACGATGGCGACGGCCGCGTTCATCTCCACGTACGCGCTGTTCGGGCTCGGTGAGGCGATGCTCGCGCCGACCGTCGCGCCGCTGGTGGCCGATCTGGCGCCGACGTCGATGGTCGGGCAGTACAACTCGGCCTTCGCGCTGGTGAAGCAGCTCGCGCTGGCGGTCGGCCCGGCGGTGGGCGGTCCGATGGGGGCGTCGCTGCACGGGCCGTACATCGTGACGTTCGTGCTGTTCTCGCTGGGCATCACCGTGCTGGCGCTGCGGCTCGGCCGGCGGCTCACTCCCGTGCAGGACCGGCCTGCGCTCGCGTCGGCCTCGCGGGTGGTCGCGCGGCGGGTGCCGGCGGCGGGGGCGGGGGCCGAGGAGGCGAAGCCCGTACCAGGGCAGGCGGAGCCCGTACCGGAGCGGGTGGGATCCGTACCGGAGCAGGTCGGACCCGTACCGGAGCGGGTGGGCTGACCGCTCCTGGCAGGAGCGCGTCGGCGGGCCGCTTCCGGCGGTCGTGCGTCAGCGGGGCAGGGCGAACTCGCACCAGACGGCCTTGCCGCCGCCGGGCGTGCGGCGCGAGCCCCAGGACGAGGCGATCGTCGCGATGATGGAGATCCCGCGGCCCGCCTCGTCGGCCGGTTCGGCGCGGCGGCGGCGCGGCAGGTGGTCGTCGCCGTCGGTCACCTCGATGATCAGGCGGCGGTCGGTGCGGCGGAGTCTGAGGCGCATGGGCGGGGTGCCGTGCTGGAGGGAGTTGGCGACGAGTTCGCTGGTGGCGAGCACGCCCAGGTCGCGCAGTTCGACCGGGAACCGCCAGGAGGACAGGACCCCCGTGGCGAAGGCGCGGGCGCGCGGGGCGGCCTCGATGCCGCCGAGCAGGTCGAGCGCCGCGTTGTGGAAGAGCTCGGCGTCCGGCCCCGTACGCGCCGGGTATTGGAGGACGAGGACCGCGACGTCGTCGTCGTGGTCGGCCGTCACGCCGAGGGAGCGGATCAGCCGGTCGCAGACGACCTGGGGCGAGCCCTTGGCGCCGGAGAGGGCGCGTTCGAGGGACTCGATGCCCTCGTCGATGTCCTCGCCGCGCCGCTCGACGAGGCCGTCCGTGTAGAGCACGGCCGTGGAGCCGGGCGGGAGCGCGATGCTGCCCGAGGTGTGCTGCCAGCCGCCGGTGCCGAGCGGGGGCCCGGTGGGGTCCGCGGCGCGTTCGACGGAGCCGTCCTCGGCGCGTACCAGGATCGGCAGGTGGCCGGCGGAGGCGTAGACGAGGCGGCCCTCGTCGGGGTCGTGGACGGCGTAGACGCAGGTGGCGATCTGGCTGGCGTCGATCTCGGCGGCGAGTCCGTCGAGGAGTTGCAGGACCTCGTGCGGGGGCAGGTCGAGGCGGGCGTAGGCCCGGACGGCGGTGCGGAGTTGGCCCATCACGGCGGCGGCGCGCACGCCCCGGCCCATGACGTCGCCGATGACCAGGGCCGTACGGCCGGCGCCGAGCGTGATGACGTCGTACCAGTCGCCGCCGACCGCGGCGTCCTTGCCGCCCGGCTGGTACGTGGCGGCCACGCGGAGGTCGTCGGGTTGCTCCAACTCCTGCGGGAGGAGGGAGCGCTGGAGGGTGACGGCGGTCTGCCGGTGCCGGCGCTCGCTGGTACGGAGCCGTTCGGCGGCCTCGGCGTGGTCGGTGACGTCGGCGGCGAAGACGAGGACACCGCCGGAGTCCTTGCAGCCGACGGGGGTGCAGGTGACGGTGTAGGAGCCTTCCCCGCTCTCGGGTGTGCCGGCGCCGTCCTGGGTCCGGTCGGAGCGGCCGCGGACGTGGACCTTGCGGGACTTGACCGTACGGGGCTTGCCACTGCGCAGCACCTGGTCGAGGAGCGGCAGGAGGCCCAGCTCGGCGAGTTCGGGGCAGCTGTCCGCGGCGAGGGTGCCGGCGGTACGGGGGCCGAAGGCGGCGGCGTACGCGTCGTTGACGTACGCGAGGCGGTGCTCGGGGCCGTACACCAGGGCCACCAGGGCGGGTAGTTCGCCCAGGATCTCCCGTACGGAGAGGTCCTCCAGGGAGGGGACGTCGTCCGGTACGGGGTCGGGCTGCCGCTCGTACTCACCACGGGCCGCGGGTACGGAGCCGCGGTCGGTCCGCGCGGCGGCGCGGCGCTGCGTACCGGGGAGCCGGGCGCTCCAACGCGTGAAATTCACGTCTGTTCAGGCCTCATGGGGTCGTGTTGTTCGTGTTGGCCGAGCGGAGCCGAGCGTGCCGGACCGGTCGTGCACCGGATCACTCTGTGCAGAGGTGAGCCCACCTATGGTCACACGTCGGTCACGGCTCCAGTGTCGCCGACCGGACGGCCGGCGGGCACCGGCCGAGTTCCGGTCGTTGACGTGACCTGTTGTCGGGCGGTCGATGTGACCGGTTCTGGGAGGGCGGCGTCAGCGGTCGTCGGACGGCTCGCCCGGCGTGTCCTTGGGCGTGTCCTTGGGCCTGTGCCTGGGCGTGTCCCAGGTCGTCGGGCCTCCTGGGGAGTCGGTCTTCTTGCCTCCCGCGGCGAGTTCGAACTCGGCGCGGGGGTGTTCCAGCGAGCCGAGGGAGACGATCTCCCGTTTGAAGAGTCCTGAGAGGGTCCATTCCGCGAGGACGCGGGCCTTGCGGTTGAAGGTGGGGACGCGGCTGAGGTGGTACACGCGGTGCATGAGCCAGGCCGGGTAGCCCTTGAGCTTGCGGCCGTAGACGTGTGCCACGCCTTTGTGGAGGCCGAGGGACGCGACGGAGCCCGCGTACTTGTGACGGTAGTCCTGGAGGGGTTCGCCGCGCAGGGAGGCGAGGATGTTGCCTGCGAGGACCTTGGCCTGGCGGACGGCGTGCTGGGCGTTGGGCGCGCATTCGGTGCCCGGTTCGGCGGCGGTGACGTCGGGGACGGCGGCGGCGTCACCGGCGGCCCAGGCGTGCTCGGCGCCGTCGACGCCGAGGCGGGCGGTGCACTTGAGGCGGCCGCGCGCGGTGAGGGGGAGGTCGGTGGCGGCGAGGACGGGGTGGGGTTTGACGCCGGCCGTCCAGACGAGGGTGCGGGTGGGGAAGCGGGTGCCGTCGCTGAGGACGGCGACGCGGTCCTCGCAGGAGTCGAGGCGGGTGTCGAGCCGTACGTCGATGTTGCGGGCGCGCAGCTCGCGGACGGCGTACAGGCCCATCTCCTCGCCGACCTCGGGGAGGATGCGGCCGGTCGCCTCGACGAGGATCCATTTCAGGTCCTCGGCCTTGAGGTTGTGGTAGTAGCGGGTGGCGTAGCGGGCCATGTCCTCCAGTTCGGCGAGGGCTTCGACGCCCGCGTATCCGCCGCCGACGAAGACGAAGGTGAGGGCGGCGTCGCGGAGGGCGGGGTCGCGGGTGGAGGAGGCGATGTCCATCTGTTCGATGACGTGGTTGCGCAGTCCGATGGCCTCCTCGACGGTCTTGAAGCCGATGCCGTGTTCGGCGAGGCCGGGGACGGGGAGGGTGCGGGAGACCGAGCCGGGGGCGAGGACGAGTTCGTCGTAGGTGACGTCGACGGTGCCGGTGCCCTCCTCGTCGGCGCCGAGGGTCCGGAGGGTGGCGGTGCGTTTGGCGTGGTCGATGGAGACGGCCTCGCCGAGGACGATGCGGCACCCGGACAGGACGCGCCGGAGGGGGACGACGACGTGGCGGGGGGAGATGTTCCCGGCCGCGGCCTCGGGGAGGAATGGCTGATACGTCATATAGGGCTCGGGGGTGACGACGGTGACCTCGGCCTCGCCGCTCCTGAGCTTGTGCTGGAGCCGTAGCGCGGTGTACATGCCGACGTAGCCGCCGCCGACGACCAGAATGCGCGCGGGAGGCGCCGGGGGAGGCGTCGCGGACGGGGGTGCGGGGGTCGACCCCGGGGAGATCTCAGCCATCACTCCCCCATGACGCAACGCGCTCAAGACTTTGTCCACAGCCCCGACAAATTGTGTGACCGGAGGCGGTCGGTGGGGCGGGGTGCGCAAATGCGCCGGTAATGGCGGAGGAAGCCAGGTCAGAGCGGGTGGGGAGGGGTGGGGGAGATGGTTGAATCACCCATCTTCCGGTCCTTGCTCCGATCGGGGCACGCTCCGTGCGGAACTACCCCCTTCTGAATTGACGCGGGCTCAACTATGTTCGTACCTCGTCGGGGTGTACGGCCTGTGACGGGACAGGCTCACATCGTCGACATGTCAAGCGGGGAGTCTCCGGGGGGAGACATCATTACCGGGGGAACGCTTATGCACATTCAGGATTCGCATTGGCAGGCTGCCGTCGTCTCGGACGGGGAAGGCCGCTTGGGCGCGGGCGGGCGATCGGCTCCGCTCCGCGTGGACGCGCAGCGCAATCTGGAGCATGTCCTGCGGGCGGCTCGCGAGGTGTTCGGCGAGTTGGGGTACGGGGCGCCGATGGAGGACGTGGCGCGCCGGGCCCGGGTGGGTGTCGGCACGGTCTACCGGCGGTTCCCCAGCAAGGACGTGCTGGTGCGCCGGATAGCCGAGGAGGAGACCTCCCGGCTGACCGACCAGGCGCGTACGGCGCTGGGGCAGGAGGAGGAGCCGTGGTCGGCCCTCTCCCGCTTCCTGCGCACGTCGGTGGCGTCGGGCGCGGGGCGCTTGTTGCCGCCGCAGGTGTTACGGGTGGGCGTGGACGCGGACGATCCGGTGGGGGGGCGTGGGGTTGCGCCTGGGGTTGGGTCTGGGTCTGGGTCTGGGGTGGCTTCTGTGGCTGGGTCCGGGGTGGCTTCCGGGGTTGCGCCTGGGGCTGGGGGGCTTGGGTTCGAGGGTGAGGCGGGGGCGCTTGGGCAGGCCTCCGAGGCGGGGGCTCGCGGGCGCGAGGCCGGGGCTGGGGGGTTTGGGCACGAGGCCGGGGTCGGGGGGCTTGGGCACGAGGCCGGGGGGCTTGGGCAGGCTTCTGACGCGGGCTCGCGTGGGCAGGCGGCTGAGGCGGGGGTTCGCGGCGGGCACGAGGCCGCTGCGGGCTCGCGTGGACACGAGGGCTCGGCGGGGATACGCGGCGGTCACGAGGCCGCGGCCGGCGCGCACGGACAGGCGGCCGAGGCGCGGGTGCCTCAGCAGCGGCAGGCGGGTCAGCCCGATCTGCGGGTGGTCGGACAGCGCCTGACGGTGGACGACCTGGACGACCCGGGGGCCGTGGAGCTGCTGGAGGTCGTGGGGCAGCTGGTGGAGCGGGCGCGTGAGGCGGGTGAGCTGCGCGTCGACGTGACGGTGGCGGACGTCCTGCTGGTGATCGCGACGGCGGCCCCGTCGTTGCCGGACGCGGCACAACAGGCGGCGGCTTCGGCACGGCTGCTGGACATCCTGCTGGAGGGGTTGCGGTCCCGGCCGGTTTGAGGGGCGTTGGGGGCGGCGGGGGTGTCGCGGCTGCGCGGGTGGTCTGCGCCTGCGGCTGCGCGTGCGCCGGGGGCGTTGGCTTTGGGCGTGGGGCGGCCTGGGCGTTGAGGGGCGGTGCTGGGGGCGGGCATTGGGCGTGGGCCGGGGTCCGTTCTGGGCGCGGCGGGCGTTGCGGGGCGTGCCGGGCCGGGTGCTGGACGCGGGAGCGTTGGAGGCGGGCCGGGGTCGGGTCGGGTGCTGGGCGCGGGAGCGCTGCGGGGCGCGGGAGCGCTGCGGGGCGAGCCGAGCTGGCGGCGCTGGGCGGCCGGCCTGGCGGGCGCTTTGCTGGGCGGGGGCGTGGCGTGCGTGCGCCGGCATGGGGTGCGTTGGGCCGCGACGGGCGTTGCGGAGTGCGCCGGGCCGGGCGTTGAGCGCGGCGGGCGTTGCGGGGGCGCGTCGGGCCGAAGGCGCTGTGCTGGGCTGGGGCGTGGCTTGTCGGGCCCGGCATGGTGCGCGTGCCGGGCGGTGGCCGCGCGCGGACGTCCGCGCGGCGGGCAACTCCGGCTGGGCAGGCACACGTGCACGGGCGGGACATCGGGCGGGTGGCCGCGCACGGACAACCGCGCACCGGGCAGCTCCGCGTAAAAGCACGGGCAGGGGGCGGACATCGGGCCTCGCCCGACGCCGGGCGTTGTGCGGGCGCTCTCGAACTGGCGTACTTCCAGGCGGCGTTGGGGTTCCCCGAACGGGTGAAGTGTGGGGCCGGGACGCGCGAAACGGCCCTGGACGAGGTGGTTGCCGAGCTTGAGGCGGCTTGGCCACGATGCGCTGTGGCACGCTGACCGAGTGTGTGGGTCGGACGGTGCGTGCGGGGGCTTCCGCGATGAGCGGTGATGGACAGGACGAGCCACTCGGTGGCGGTGCCGACGGCGGTACGCAGCGGCCCGGGGACGGTGCCCACGGGGGTGCGGAGCAACCTGGCGGCAGCGCCGAGGGCGGCACCGGGCGACCTGCGGGCGCTCCCGACGGAAGTGCGGAGCGGCAAACCGGGGACGGTGCCCACGGGAGTACTGAGCGAACCGGGAACAGTGCCCACGGGGCTGCGGAGCGACCCGGAGACGGTGCGCGCAGCGGTACGGGGCTGCCTGGTGGCGAGGCTCATGGCGGTAGCGGGCGATCCGGCACCGGAGCCCACGGGGGTGCGGCGGAGTCCGGAGATTCGGCGTCCTGGCAGGTGCCGAGCCAGGGCGGGCCAAGTGAGCCGTTCCCGCCGGGAGCGGGGCGGACCGGCGGACCGGGTGTTCCGGGAGGTCTTGGTGGTCCCAGTAGTCAGGGTGGTTTCGGGGCGTCAGGTGCTCCGGGCGGGCCGCCGACTGTTCCCGGGCAAGGTGGTGCCGGCCCGGTGGGCGGGCACGGCGTGCCGGAACAGGGTGGGCCCGGGCAGGTGGGCGAGGCCGGCGTGCCCGGCCAGGGCAGGGCTGGCCTAGGTAGTCCGGGGCCGGGCGGGCCCGGAGAGGCGGGTGTACCCGTCCAGGGGGGATCTGGCCCAGGTGGTCCCGAGCAGGGTGGGCCCGGGCAGGCGAATGAGGGCGACGTACCCGTTCAGGGCGGGTCCGGCGTGGATGGGCCTGGCCCGCGTGGGGCCGGTGGCGGGGGTGGGGGTGGTGTGCCCGGTCAGGGGGGTGGGCTCGGGTTGCCTGGGCGCGGTTGGGGTGGCGTGACTGGGCAGGAGTGGGCCGGCCCGGGTGGTGCCGAGCAGGGTGGGGCTGGGCAGGTGGGGGACGGCGGCGTTTCTGGGTGGGGTGGGTGGGTGCCTGGGCCTGCTGTTGAGCCTGGGGGGGGTGTCCTGGGGCAGGGGGGGCTTCTGCCGCTGCCTGGTGGGGACGGGAGTGTGCCGTCGCAGCGGGAGCGGGGGACCGAGGACGATCCCCGGTTCGGTGAGGACGCCGACGTACCGACGCTGGAACTGCCCGCCGCCACGCTGCCCCGGTCGGACGCGGATCTGGTGCAGCGGATGCGGGACGGTGACGACAGCGCGTACGAAGAGTTGTTCCGGCGGCACTCGGACGCGGTGCGGCGCTACGCCCGTACCTGTTGCAGGGACGCGCACACCGCCGACGACCTGACGGCCGAGGTGTTCGCCCGTACGCTCCAGGCCGTGCGCGGCGGGGCCGGGCCCGAGCAGGCGGTCCGCGCCTACCTGTTGACGACCGTGCGGCGCGTCGCCGCGTCCTGGACGAAGTCCGCGAAGCGCGAGCAGTTGGTCGACGACTTCGCGGTGTTCGCGGCGCAGGCCGCGCGCGTCGCGGAGGTCTCGGACGTGGACACGCTCGACGTGGGCGCCGACGTACAGGCCATGCACGAGGCCGAACAGTCGCTCGCCATGCAGGCGTTCCGCAGTCTTCCCGAGCGCTGGCAGGCGGTGCTCTGGCACACGACGGTCGAGGACGAGTCGCCCAGCGAGGTGGCGCCGCTGTTCGGGCTGAGCGCCAACGCGACGGCCGTGCTGGCCGGGCGGGCGCGCGAGGGGCTGAAGCAGGCGTACCTCCAGGCCCATGTGAGCACCGCGCTCACCTCGGGCGGGGACTGCGCGCGGTACGCGGACCGGCTCGGGGCGTACGCGCGCGGCGGGTTGCGGATGCGGGCCGAGCGGGGGTTGCGCAAGCACCTGGAGGAGTGCGCGAAGTGCCGGGTGGCGGCGGGTGAGCTGGCGTACGTCAACTCCGGGATTCCGGCGCTGGTGCCGATCGCGGTCATCGGGTGGTTCGCGGTGGGTTACTCCCTCAAGGCGGCCGGGATCATCGCGGGCGGCGCGGGGGCTGCCGGGGTGGCGGGGGCTGCGGCTGTGGGGGGTGCGTCCGGGGGGGCTGCTGCGGGGGGTGCGGGTGCGGGTGCGGCTGCTGGGGGTGCCGCTGCTGGCGGGGCTGCTGCGGGCGCGGGGGCCGGGGTTGCTTCTGGGGGTGCGGGGGCGGCCGGGGCCGCGGCTTCCGAGGGGCTCGGGGCGCCGGTGAAGGTCGGGATCGCGGGGCTGGTCGTCGTCGCGACGGCCGGTCTGGTGTGGGCGCTGGCGGGCAACAGTCCGGAGGACCCGGCGAGGCCGGACGCGAAGCCGCCGGCGGCTCAGCCGATCGTGCCTGGTGTTCCGGAGCCGGTTCCGGAGCCTTCGCCGTCGCCGGCGAGGCCGCGTGCGCCGCGGGTGTCGCCCGTGGCTCCTTCGGCGCGTCCGTCCGCGTCCGTACGTACGCCTCGTGCGGCGCCGTCCCGGACGCCGTCGGCCGCGCCCGCGAAGCGGCGGCCGTCGCCGCGGCCCTCGGCTCCGCCGGTCGTCAGGCCCGCGCCCACGTTCAAGCCGCCGAAGCCGGCGCCCGTGCCGGCGCCCGCGGTGTACCAGGTGAACCAGTTGAAGTACGGCGTCCTCGGGGACGGCACCGCGCCCGAGGTACGGCTCCGCGGGAGCGGGTGGCTCTGGCAGCGGTCGGGCGTGTCGATCGGCGGTACCCGGTACGCGTACGGGGTGACGATGCACGCGAGGTCGTCGGTGACGATCGACCTCAACCGGAGCTGTACGTCGTACGAGGCGATGGTGGGGGTGGACGACATGACGCTGGGGATCGGGGCTGTGCGGTTCTCCGTGTACGGGGACGGGGGGCGGTTGTGGCGGTCGCCGGTGCTCAGGGGGGGTGAGGGGGCAGTTCCGGTGTCTGTGGGGATTTTGGGGCAGCGGTCGATTCGGTTGGTCGTGGAGCCTGAGGGGGCGTTTGACGCGGTGGCGTTGGCGGATTGGGCGCGGTCGCGGATCTCCTGTCGGTGAAGCTCGCGGGGGGTGCGCGTTGGGGTCCGTCTGGCCGGTGCGCGGGTGCGGGTTACTGCTTTGTCCTCAAGCGCCGGACGGGCTTGATTTGCCCGCTGCGGGCCGTCTTTCGACTGCGGGTTGTCGCCGGGGGTCGGGCAGGGGCCGCGTCCTGCACTGCATGTTTTACGTCGCGCGCGACCAGTTGTTTGCGGTAACGCCCATCACGCGACACAAAACACGCTCTACGTTCCGGACACGACCCCTGCCCGCCCCCCTTCCAGGCGCACGCCCAAACCACCCGCCCCTTCCGGGGGCTTGCTTTCAGCCCGTCCGGCGTTTGAGGACGTCTTTGACCCGCACGGTCACGACCCGCGCAACCCCTCCAGCCCGTCCGGCGATTGAGGACATCGGTGAGCCGCGCCCGCGCAACCGGCCGACGCACAACCAAGCCCGTCCGGCGATTGAGGACGTCGGGGTGCGGGGGGTCAGGAGTGCAGGGTTGGGCGGGGGGTTACTCCGCCTGCTACCGCGCGGCGGCGGGGGGCGGCTGTGCCGGTCCAGCAGGTGCCGCGGCGCGCGAGGAGGCGGCGTAGCCACAGCTCCGTCGAGACCAGGTCCGCCAGGCCGTCCAACGGCACCGGCACCCCCTCCGCCGCCGCGCGCAGCGCCTTGCGGACGACGCGGGCCTCGATCAGGCCGGCGTCCGCCAGGAGCGGCGCGTCGAAGAGGGCCATCAGGTCGCCGATGGCCAGGCGCAGGCCCGCCCGGGTCGCCGCCGCCGTCCCGCCCCGGGACGTCGCGCCCCAGCCGGGTGGCAGGTCGTGGATGCCGGCGCCCGCGAGGACCGTGCGCAGGACGTCGGCGCGGGCGCCGGGCTGGACGCGCAGGGCCTCCGGCAGCAGGCGGGACGCGCGGACGACCTGGTTGTCGAGGAAGGGGGCGTGGAGGCGCTGGCTGCGGATCTCGGCGGCCTGTTCGAGTACGCGGTGGTCCGCCGCGTACCGGGCGAGCGCCGCGCGGGCGCGGGCATCGCCGGGGCGGGGGACGGACGTGGGGCGGGTCGCGGCGGTCGACAGGCGAACCGATACTTCGGCCAGCGCCTCGCCCGTGAGCCAGCGCGCGGCGGGCCCGGGCCGGGACCAGGTGAGCGCGGCGAGCGACGCGCCGAGCGGCCCGTTCGCGGCGGGTGCGAGCGGTGAGCGGTTGGCCTCGGGGAGGCGGGCGGCGGCGGCTTCGAGGCCGGTGCGGTATGGCGTACGGGCCAGGCGGCGGGCCGCCCGGTAGACGGTGAACGGGACGAACACCGAGGCGGGCGAGGCGCCTTCGGCCTTGGCGAGGGCCGCGACGGGGTGCAGGAGGTGGCGTCTGCGCCGGTCGAGCAGGAGGTCGGCGAGGCGGGCGGGGTGCGCGTCGAGGACCTCGCGCGCCCCGGCGCCGGTGAAGTGGTCGGCGCTGCCCGCCGCGAGTCGGCGCCGGTTGCGTTCGGCCAGGACGAGGGAGGGGCCCGGCTCGTCGGTGAGCGGGCCCTCCAACTCGGCGTACGGCAGGGCCTCCTCGCCCGCCGCGACGACGACGTGGTGGAGCCGGGGGTTCGCCGCGATGGACCGGGCCCGCTCCAGCTCGGCCTCGTCGCGCCCGCCGGTGGCCAGGTCGTTGAAGGTGACGGCGAGCAGCCGCTCCCCCGCGCCGGTGCCGTGCCCGAGGATCGTGCCGGGCGCGCCCGGCAGCCCGGCGGCGAGCAGCGCGAGGGTCCCGGAGGCGCTGCCGCCGGACAGGTCGGCGCCGATGCCGGGGACGGGCGCCCCGCGGGCGGCGCGGCGTTCGGCGGGGCCCATGCCGGGGACGGGACCGGGGTCGGGCGGCAGGGTCTCGGGGGCGTGGCGCGGGGCCGTCAGGCGGGCCCGTACGGCTTCCACGAGGGCGTCGCGGACGCCTTCGACGGCCCGGTCGGGGTCGAGTTGGGGCGCGGCGACGGCGAGCGAGGCGACCTGTTCGTACCCGGTGATCTCGCGGGACCCCTCGCGCAGGATCAGCGCGTGCCCGGGCGGGATGCGTTTGACGCCGTCGTACGGGGTGGCGTCGCGCAGGGCCTCGGGGCTCTCGGGGCAGGCGAGGAGCGCCGCCAGGTAGCCGATGTCGAGCTGTGCCTCGATGAGGTCGGCGAGGGGCAGGGCGGCGGTGGCGTAGGCGGTGCCGGCGGCCCAGGGGGTGTAGAAGACGGGGCGGGCGCCGGCCAGGTCGCCGACGACGGTGATGCGGCGGCCGATCTGCGCGACGGCGGTGTAACTCCCGGGCCAGGCCGTGAGATGCCGCAGGGCCCCGCCGCGCGCCGCGAAGAGCCCGACGCGCAGTTGCTCGTCGGTGGCGCCGCAACAGCCCAGGATCGCGAGGCGGTTGACGGCGTCGATGCTGACGACGCGCACTTCGTCGGGGCGCCAGTCGCCGACGGCCCAGAGCGGATCCGGGTCGCCCCACAGGAGTTGGGAGCCGACCGGGTGGACCGTACCGCCCCCGGAGCTGTCGCCGTCGGCGAACCCGACGGCTCCCGCACTGCCGTTGCCGCCCGCCGCGCCGTTACCGCCGCCCGCGCCGCCGTTGCCGCCCGCGTACCCGCCGACCGCCCCGGCGACGGACCCGCCTACGTTCCCCGCGGTGCCCGCCGTTCCGAAACGCGCGGCGATACTGCTCCACCCCACCAACCAGCGCATCGCCGCCTCCACAGCCTGTGGACAAGTCGCATCGAGGCCCGTACGGGAGCTCGGTCCGAGGCGTGGACAGTAGCTCGATCCGGGCCGTTCGAGGACATGCTGCCACGACAACAGCACACAGGAGGGGCCGCCGGTAGCCCCCGGGCGGCGGACGCGCGACAGGCGCGAACATGCGAATGCGCCATTGGCATGGGCCGGATGGCGGAGAAACAGCCCTCGGCGGACCGGCGGCATTCAGCCAATCTCCGGGCACGGCGGGGCGCCGGAACGCCCTCACGCGTTCGGTCCGGGAGGCGTTTCCCGTCTCCCGGACCGATCCACCGCCCGCGGGGATTGGGGCGGCGGTGTCCCCCAGCCCACTGGTTCCAGTACGCAGTGGGCCGACCCACGCAGGACTCATGGAAGCGCTCCCGCTCCTCCGGGGCCAAGAGCGCACGGCCGGGCGCACGGCCACACACCCGGAGCACGAACATCACGACGGGGACTTACGCGCGGACTCGTGTACGGACAACAATCCCGCCATAGGGAAGTCCGCCCCTTAACGGTCGGGATGTGGCGAACTACGCTGGGTTTACGAATGCCGCGCGCCTATGCCGCGACGCGGCGGCCGTCTGTGTGTCGAGGGGTGGCGCATGTCCAGGGAGCTACGCGGGCCGAACGAAAAGCTCGGAACCGTTCTCGCCCTCGCGGGAATCAGCAACGCCGGCCTCGCCCGGCGGGTCAACGACCTGGGGGCGCAGCGCGGGCTGACCCTTCGCTACGACAAGACCTCCGTGGCGCGGTGGGTGTCGAAGGGGATGGTGCCGCAGGGTGCCGCGCCCCATCTCATCGCCGCGGCCATCGGCGCGAAGCTGGGACGGCCTGTCCCACTCCACGAGATCGGCCTGGCGGACGCCGATCCGGCCCCCGAGGTCGGCCTGGCGTTCCCGCGCGACGTGGGCGAGGCGGTGCGCTCCGCCACGGAGTTGTACCGGCTGGACCTGGCGGGCCGCCGGGGGGGCAGCGGGGGTATCTGGCAGTCGCTGGCCGGATCCTTCGCAGTGAGCGCTTACGCGACCCCCGCGTCCCGGTGGCTGATAACACCCGCGGACTCGTCCGTGGCCCGGGATCCGACGGTCGCACGGACGGCGCGGGGAGCGCACGGCGGGTCCGGCGCGCACGGCGTGTCGGCCGGGCAGGGTGCGTCGGCGGCCGGTCACGGGATGTCGGCCGCGCACTCGCTGTCGCCCGGTCACGGGCTGTCGGCCGGCCAGGGCGGGTCCGGTGGCGAGTCCGCCGGGGAGGTCTCCCCCCTGCGGGTGGGCCACAGCGACGTGGCGAAGCTCCGGGAGGCGGCGTCCGACGCCCGGCGCTGGGACTCCAAGTACGGCGGAGGTGACTGGCGTTCCTCCATGGTGCCCGAGTGCCTGCGGGTGGACGCGGCGCCGCTGCTCCTCGGCGCGTACAGCGACGAGGTGGGCCGCGGGCTCTTCGGCGCGACGGCCGAACTGACCAGGCTGGCCGGCTGGATGGCCTTCGACACGGGCCAACAGGAAGCGGCGCAGCGGTACTACATCCAGGCGCTGCGGCTGGCGCGCGCGGCGGCCGACGTGCCGCTGGGCGGGTACGTACTGGCGTCGATGTCGCTCCAGGCGACCTACCGGGGCTTCGCCGACGAGGGCGTGGACCTGGCGCAGGCGGCGCTGGAGCGCAACCGGGGGCTGGCCACGGCCCGGACGATGAGCTTCTTCCGGCTGGTGGAGGCGCGGGCGCACGCGAAGGCGGGCGACGCGGTCGCGGCCGGGGCGGCGCTGAAGGCGGCGGAGGGGTGGCTGGAGCGGTCGCGGGACGGCGACGCGGACCCGGCGTGGCTGGGCTTCTACTCGTACGACCGGTTCGCGGCCGACGCCGCCGAGTGCTACCGCGACCTCAAGGCGCCGCGCCAGGTGCGGCGTTTCACGGAGCAGGCGCTGTCGCGGCCGACGGAGGAGTTCGTACGCTCTCACGGCTTACGCCTGGTGGTGAGCGCGGTCGCGGAGCTGGAGTCGGGCAACCTCGACGCGGCGTGCGCGGCGGGCACCCGGGCGGTGGAGGTGGCGGGGCGCATCTCGTCGGCGCGGACCACGGAGTACGTACGCGATCTGCTGCACCGCCTGGAGCCGTACGGGGACGAGCCGCGCGTCGTCGAGCTGAGGGAGCGTGCGAGGCCGCTGCTGGTCGCCCCGGCGTAGCGCCTCCCGTACGCCCCGGCCGCACGTCCCCGCCGCACGTTCCCCGTGTCCGCCGCCGACGATCCCGGCCGGCCCGCCGACAACACCGTCCGCACGTGGTTTGGCGGCGTTGTCAGCGGGCCAGTGCACTATCGGGGTGGGAGGTGGCACACGATGGACGGACGTGCGGGTTTCGACTGCGACGTGCTGGTGATCGGCGGCGGGATCGTCGGCCTGTCGACGGCGTACGCGATCACGCGCGCCGCTCCGGGCACGCGCGTGGTGGTGCTGGAGAAGGAGGCGGGGCCCGCGCGACACCAGACGGGCCACAACAGCGGGGTGATCCACAGCGGGGTCTACTACCGCCCGGGGTCCCTCAAGGCGCGGTACGCGGTGCGCGGCGCGGCCGAGATGGTCAAGTTCTGCGCGGAGTACGGCATCGCGCACGAGGTCACCGGCAAGCTGATCGTGGCGACGCGGCGCGACGAGCTGCCGCGGCTGCACGCGCTGGTGCAGCGGGGCCGGGAGAACGGGATCCCGGTGCGGGAGCTGGGCCCGGCGCAGATCATGGAGTACGAGCCGCAGGTGCGGGGCCTGGCCGCGATCCATGTCGGTACGACGGGGGTGTGCGACTTCACGGCGGTCGCGGGGCAGCTCGCGGAGTCGGTGCGGGCGGCGGGCGCGGAGGTGCGGTACGGCGCGGAGGTGACGGTCGTCGACCGCCGCGCGTGGGGGGTCGCGGTCCGTACGGGCGCGGGGGAGGTCGTGCGGGCGCGGGCGCTGGTGAACTGCGCGGGGCTCCAGTGCGACCGGGTGGCGCGGCTGGCGGGCGACGACCCGGGGATGCGGATCGTGCCGTTCCGGGGTGAGTACTTCGAGCTGGCGCGGCCCGAGCTGGTGCGGGGGCTGGTCTATCCGGTGCCGGACCCGGCGTTCCCGTTCCTGGGGGTGCACCTGACGCGGTCGGTCGACGGCGGGGTGCACGTGGGGCCGAACGCGGTGCCGGCGCTGGCCCGCGAGGGGTACCGGTGGTCGGACGTACGGCCCGGGGAGGTGGCCGGCACGCTCGGCTGGCCCGGGTCCTGGCGGATCGCCCGCAGGCACTGGCGGTACGGGGCGGGCGAGCTGCACCGCTCGCTGTCGAAGCGCGCGTTCGCGACGGCGGTACGGCGGCTGCTCCCCGCGGTGACGGACGCGGACCTGCGCCCGGCGGCGGCCGGGGTGCGGGCGCAGGCGGTGCTGCGGGACGGCACGCTCGCCGACGACTTCCTGATCCGCCGCGGCGCCCGCACGGTCCACGTACTGAACGCCCCGTCCCCGGCGGCAACGGCGTCACTACCGATCGGCCGCGAGGTGGCGGCACGGGTGCTGGGGGTGCTGGCGGAGGGGTGAGGGCCACGGCCGCGCGGCGCGGGGGCGGGCGGTCGCGGGAGCGGGCCTCGGTCGCGGGCGCGGGTCCGGGGGGCCGGGGCCTCGGTCGCGGGGCGGGCCGGGCGGCGGCTGTCGGCCGGGCCGGATGGCGCGGGCGCGGGGCGGGAGGCGGGCTCGCGGTCGACGGGGCCAGGCCGGGGGGCGCCGTCGCGGGGCCGGGAGGCGGGCCGGGAGGCGGGGCCGGCCAGGCGGGGCCGGGCGGGAGCGGGAGCGGGGCGCGGGAGCGGGAGCGGGGCGCGGGAGCGGGAGCGGGGGTCGGCCGGGCGGGGTCGGAAGGCACGGTCACGGGGCCGGGAGGCGGGGGCGGGCCAGCGGGCTCGCAGTCGCGGGGCCAGGCCGGGGGCGCGGTCACTGAGCCGAGCCAGGCGGGGGCGCGCCCGGGCGGGGCCGCGGTCGCCGGGGCCGGGCGGGGGCGCGCGGGGACTCCGTAGAATCGGGGGCATTGTGGCCGAGCCCGAGAAGACCGAGATGACCCAGATCGCCGAGACCCCCGCCGAGATCCCTGCCGAGGCGTCCGCCAAGACCGGTGCCGAGGCCCCCGCCCGGACGTCCGCGGCGCCCCGTACCGAGATCTCCGCCGAGCACCGTGCCGGGACGCCCGCCGACACCCATGCCGAGGTCCCCGCCGAGACGCGTGCCAGGACCCCCGGCGGGACGCCCGCCGAGCGGGGTACCGGGACCCCCGCCGAGGCGGCCCGGGGCGTCAGCGCCGGGAGCGGCGGGCCCGAGAGCGGTGGCGCCCCAGTCGCCCGGTCCCAGGACAACAGCGCCAAGCGGCTGGCCGCGCATCACGGCACGGTCATGAGCCGGATGTTCCCCAACGGCACCGGCCCCGCCGCCGACCCCGCCGGGTCGCACTTCGAGCGGCGTATCCGCAGCTTCCAGCCGCGCCGCAGCCGGGTCACGGCCGGCCAGGCCGACGCGCTGCGCCGCAAGTGGGCCGCCTGGGGGCTGGACGTCGACGGGCAGCGATCCGTCGACCCGGCCGCGCTGTTCGGCGGGCTGCCCGTCGTCCTGGAGATCGGCTTCGGGATGGGCGAGGCCACCGCGCAGATGGCCGCCGCCGACCCCGGCACCGGGATCCTCGCCGTCGACGTGCACACCCCCGGGCAGGGCAACCTGATCCGTCTCGCGGAGCGGAACGGGCTGTCCAACATCCGGGTGGCCAACGGCGACGCGATCATCCTGCTCAGGGAGATGCTGCCGGCCGCGTCCCTCGACGGGCTGCGCGTCTACTTCCCCGACCCCTGGCCCAAGACCCGGCACCACAAGCGGCGCCTGATCCAGCCGGAGTTCCTCGACCTCGCCGCGCGGCGGCTGCGGCCCGGGGCCGTACTGCACTGCGCGACCGACTGGGAGCCGTACGCGGAACAGATGCTGGAGCTCCTCACGGCCCACCCGGCCTACGAGAACACCCAGGAGGACGGCGGGTACGCGCCCCGCCCCGCCCAGCGGCCGCTGACCCGGTTCGAGGGCCAGGGGCTCGACAAGGGCCACACGGTGCACGACGTGCTGTTCCGCCGGGCGGCCCACCTCCCGGCGAGCACCCCGACGCCAGCCGCCTGACCCCGGCCGCCTGACCCGCGGTGGCCGGTCAGGCGCCGTCGCCGGGCGCCCGTGCCGCTGGTTAGGGTCGACGGGTGTCCGCACCGCCCCCGCCGTACCCCGCGCCCGGCTCCGACCCCGACCCCCACCCCGCCCTGCCGCGCCGCGTGTTCTGGCGCCGCCGTACGTTCTGGGCCCACCGGGCCGTCCGGGCGACCGCCGTGATCACCGCGCTCGCCCTGTGCGGCCTGGTGATCCTCCTGCTCGTCCGGGACCAGACCGGCACCGAGGGCTTCCTCGTCGGCCTCGGCCTCGCCGTCCTGCCCGTACCGCTGCTCATGACGGTCTTCCGCTGGCTGGACCGGGTCGAACCGGGCCCGTGGCGCAACCTGTTGTTCGCGTTCGCCTGGGGCGCCTGCGCCGCCGCCCTGGTGGCGATCCTCGCCAACTCCCTGGCCATCCACTGGATCGCCGCCGCGACCGCCGACCCCCGGGGCGCGGAGTCGCTGGGCGCCACGGTGATAGCGCCGGTCGTCGAGGAGAGCGCGAAGGCCTGCGCGATCCTGCTCATCTTCCTGTTCCGCAGGCGGGAGTTCACCGGGCTGGTGGACGGGGTGGTCGTCGCGGGCTTCTCCGCGACCGGCTTCGCGTTCACCGAGAACATCCTCTACCTCGGCAACGCCTTCGGCGAGGACCAGTACACCGGCGACTCCGGCCTGACCTCCATGACCGTCGCCACCTTCGTCGTACGGATCGTGCTGTCGCCGTTCGCGCACCCGCTCTTCACCGTGCTGACGGGCATCGGCTTCGGGCTGGCGGCGGCCACGGCCCGCCACCGCAGGCTGCGCAGAGCGGTGTTGCCGCTGCTGGGCCTGGTCCTGGCGATGGGCATGCACGCACTGTGGAACGGCTCCGCGTCCCTCTTCGGCCCGTACGGCTTCTACCTGGTCTACGGCGCGTTCATGGTCCCCGTGCTCGGGCTCGTCACCTGGCTGGCGATCTGGAGCAGGCAGCGCGAACTGCGCACGATCTCCGCCGAGTTGCCCGCGTACTCCGCCGCCGGCTGGCTCGTCCCCGCCGCGCCGCACGCGCTCTCCTCGATGCGGGCGCGCACGATGGCACGGGACTTCGCGGGCCGTACGTACGGGGCGCGGGCGGCGAGGACCGTCGGGGAGTACGAGGCGTTCGCGACGTCCCTCGCCTTCCTCCGCCACCGGGCGCAACGGGAGCCGGGCGCGCCGGACTTCGCCGAGCGGGAGCGGGAGCTGCTGCACCACCTGTGGCAGCGCAGGACGATCGCGGGGCCCGCGCTCACGTACGCGGCGCGGGCCACGGGCCGGGTACGGGTGCCGCCGCCGTACGCCGACTACGAGGGCTACAACCCGTACCGCGACTGACCGTCCCCGTACCCCTTCGGGACCCGCGGGGGTACGGGGACGCGCCCGAAGGGCTCGGCGGGGGGACGGAAACGCGCCGGAAGGGCTCGGCGGGGGGACGGAGACCCGCCCGACCGGCATCAGCGGGGGTACGGGGACGCGGGGCTCAGCGGAAACCCGCCCGACCGCCCTCAGGCGGAAGCCGCCGCCAGGTCGGCCAGCTCCTCCGCCGTCAGCTCCAGTCCGGTCGCCGCAAGCAGCACCGGCAGCTGCTCGACGGTCCGCGCGGACGCCAGCGGCGCCACCACGGTGGGCTGGGCCGCGAGCCACGCCAGCGCCACGGTGCCGGCCTCGACACCACGCGCCCCGGCGACCCGGTCCAGCGACGCGAGCACGGCGCGGCCGCGCTCGGTCTCCAGGTGCTTGCCCGCCCCGGCCGCCCGGGGGCTGTCGACCGTGGTCCCGGGACGGTACTTGCCGGTGAGGAAGCCCGCCGCGAGCGAGGAGTACGGCACGGTGGACAGCCCGCGCCCGGCCACGAGGTCCTGGAGCGGGCCCTCGTAGGTGTCGCGGGAGACCAGGTTGTAGCGCGGCTGGAGGACCTCGTACCGGGCCAGGCCCTCACGCTCGGAGAAGTCCAGCGACGCGGTGAGCCGCTCGACGCTGAGGTTGGAGGCGGCTATCGCCCGTACCTTGCCGTCCCTCACCAACTGGTCCAGCGCGGTGATGATCTCCTCGACCGGCACCTCGGGGTCGTCGAAGTGCGTGTAGTAGAGGTCGATGTAGTCCGTACGCAGCCGGCGCAGCGATTCCTCGGCCGCGCCCTTGATGGTGGCCGCCCGCAGGCCCTTGAACCGCGGGTGCGAGCCGACCTTGGTCGCCACGACGACCTCGGAGCGGTTGCCGCGCGCGGCGATCCAGTCGCCGAGGACGGTCTCCGACTCGCCGCCCTGGTGGCCGGGTGCCCAGGAGGAGTACGTGTCGGCGGTGTCCACGAAGTTGCCGCCCACGGCGGCGTACGCGTCGAGGACGGCGAAGGACTGGGCCTCGTCGGAGGTCCAGCCGAAGACGTTGCCGCCGAGGGAGAGGGGGAAGACCCGGAGGTCGGAGGAGCCCAGGGCACGGAGATCTGTCATGAACTCCCCCAACGACGCGGTGGCCGGGGACTATTCCGCCGCCCCCGGCACACAGCGGTCGGTTACGGGTTGAGGCCCTTGCCCTGGAGCCAGGCCATCGGGTCGATGCCCGTGCCGCCCGGGGTGTGGACCTCCAGGTGCAGGTGCGGTCCCGTCACGTTGCCGGTCGCGCCGACGCGGCCGATGACCTCGCCGGTGGCGACCTTCTGGCCGGCGGTGACCGTCATCGAGGACTGGTGGCAGAACCACAGCTCCGTACCGTCGTCCAGCTCCAGCACCGTGCGGTAGCCGTACGAGCCGGACCAGCCGGCCGACTTGACCGTGCCGCTGTGGACGGCCTTGATCGGCGTACCGGTGGGGGCCGCGAAGTCGAGCCCGGTGTGGTAGCCGGAGGACCACATGGAGCCGGCCTGGCCGAAGGTGGAGGTGATCGTGTACGAGACGACGGGAAGGGTGTAGCTCTGGGCCAGCTTGGCCAGGCGCTCCTTCTCGGCCTTGGCGGCCGCCTTGGCCTTGGCCTCGGCCTCCGCCTTCTCCTTCGCTTCCTGGATCTTCTTCTCGGCCTCGGACTGCTGCTTCTTCGCGTCAGCGGCGGCCTTCTCGGCCGCCGCCGTCTGCGCGGCGAGCTTCGTCGTGGCGTCGGCCTCGGCCTGCTGCGCCTCGGCCTGCTGGAGGATCCGGGCCCGCAGCGCCTCGCCGGCGTCGGTGGCGCCCTGCTGGAAGTCGGCGGTGGTCATGCCCGCGGTGGTCAGCGGGTCCGTGGCGAGCGCGCTCGGCTTGGCCTCTTCCGTACCCAGGGATCCGACGCCCGGCAGCGACTTGGCGGCCGGAAGGTTGTCCGTGATGGCATCGGGCAGGGATATGGAGACGGCGGGCTTGTCCTGGGCGGTGGCGATGCCACCCGCGCCGACGGCGGCGAGGACGCCGACGCCGAGGACCGTGGAACTGCGGGCCAGTCCGCGCTGCTTGGCGACGCGGTGCCTGCCTCGTACGGGAGGAAGGACGGACTCCTCGGTGGGGTTCCACTCCCCCCAGGTGCGGTCCGCTTCGCCGCCGAAGGTCGGCGGTTCGAAGGTTTCCGTTTCGAAGGGGGCATCGAGGGCAGGCTTGTTGGACGCCACTGGGGCGCGCTCCTTTCCTTCCTTCTCGCCTACCGGGTTAGCTGACGGGTTCGGAGCAGGAAGGTCTCCTACGGGTGCTCTCGCGGCACAAGGCAGCAAGAAGCTCCCGATTCACCCCAATTGGTGGTTCCCCGGTTCCCTTGCGGGATTCGGCGCGTGCGGCACGGCGCCGTCCTGACGACGGCTGGGACGACCGCGCTGCGTTATCGAACGTTAATAGAGACATGGGCTTTATTCCAAGCTGTTCCGGATGATCGTTAACGAATCCGCAACGGACGTACCGGGACAGATCGAGGCGCAAGCGGGCGAGTTGATCGTCCCGGGAGGGTACTCGGGTGGCCAGAGGTTTCTGATGGGTTGTCAGGCGTTGTGCGGAGCGGTATGCCCCGATCACGGAGCGTGCGGGACGCGGGGTGGGCGGTACGGAACGGCGGCGCCCCCACCGGTGGCCCCGGCCCCCGCGACCCCCTTCCGCAACCCCTTTCCGGACCCCGCCGGCCCCGTCAGGGCACGACCGGCATCGTCCTGCGCCGTTCCGGCTGCCCCTGGGCGGGCCGGCTGACCGCCAGCAGCGCCATGTCGTCCGTGTTCCCGCCACCCGTGTGCACGCGTACGTCCCCGATGAGCGCGTCGAGCATCTCGTCGGGCCCCGGGAAGATCCGGCCGGACAGCCGCTCACGCGCGTCGTAGAAGACGCCCTTCGCGTTGCGCGCCTCGGACAGCCCGTCCGTGTAGAAGAGCAGCGTCGCCCCCGGCGGGAACGGCTCCTCGTCCGCGCGGTCCGGCCACGCCCCCAGCTCGCTCATCCCCAGCGGCAGGGCGTGGTCACCGGGCGCCAGCATCGCCACCGCGCCGTCCCCGTGGGTCAGCAGCGGCTCGGGGTGGCCGCGGTTGACCAGCCGTACCACCGCCTCACCGTTCGGGATCTCGGCCAGTACGGCGGTGGTGAAGCCCTCGAAGACGTCGACGCCGTCCCGGCGCGTCCCCTCCCGCGTCAGCGCGCGCTCCAAGCGCTGCGCGACGCCCTCCAGCGTGCCTTCCTGCTCGGCGGCCTCCCGGAACGCCCCGATGACCACCGCCACCGTCTCGACGGCCTCCAGGCCCTTCCCCCGTACGTCCCCGACCACCAGGCGCACCCCGTGCGGCGTGTCCTGCACGGCGAACAGGTCCCCGCCGATGAACGCGCCCTCCTGCGCCGCCTCGTACCGCGCGGCGATGTGCAGCCCGCCGATCCGGTCGGCGGGTCTGGGCAGCACGGCGCGCTGGGCCGTCTCGGCGATGATGCGGGCGGACGCGAGGCGCTCGCCGCTCAGGCGCACGACCCGGTTGATGCCGAGCGCGAGGACGGAGACGGTGAGCACGGTCAGCAGCTCGGTGATGGCGTCGGCGGTCCCGACCGTGCCGTCGACGAGGCGCAGCACCAGATCGGTGCAGAGCGCGGCGACGCCGGTGAGCAGGGTGCCCAGCGGCGTGAAGAACGGCGCGGCGACCAGGGCCGCGGAGCAGAAGAAGGGGGAGGCGGTGAAGCGGGTGGGGGTCGTGGAGTCGAAGATCACGCCGACGACGATCACGAACGCGGGCAGGTAGCGGACGATCCTGCGTCCGATACGGCCGGGCTCGGCGGTCACGCCCCGGTCGACGAAGCCGCCGTCCGGGATCCGGCCGCCGGCGGCCGCGACCGGAGTGCTGCCGGTCCCGCCCGAGGGGTCGAACCCGCCTTCGAAGCGGGTGCCGAAGCCGGTGGCGGGGCCGGGGGGCCGGGGCGTACCGGAGCCGGCTCCGCCCGCGCGGGCGGGGCCGGGCCCCGGGGCCGCGCCGTCGCTGCCCTTCCCCGGCCTTCTCGGCCCCGGCTTCCTCAGCTTCCCCACCTTGTGGTCTCCTGCCCGGTCCAGCTTCGGCTGCGGTCGGTACCGCGCTCACCCCAGGCTGGTCGCCACCGCGCCGGGCGGCGAGTCGCCATCGACCGAGTGGGCTACGGAACCGATCGCTCCACCACTGCCCCTTCACGGTACGCGGAGGTGCGGGTACGACGAAGGCCCGGATCCACTGGGGATCCGGGCCTTCCATCCTTCTGAGTAGCGGGGGCAGGATTTGAACCTACGACCTCTGGGTTATGAGCCCAGCGAGCTACCGAGCTGCTCCACCCCGCGTCGGTAAACCTGACTCTACGCCATCCGGACCAAGATCATTCCCATTTACGGCTCCCCGCCCACCGCACCGCGTCCCACGAACCGCCCGCACGGGCCCCTCCGGCCCTACGCCGCCTCGACCACATCGGCCCGCACCGCGGCGGCCCACTCCACGAGAAGCCGCTGGTAGCGCTCCTGCTCGGCGGCCGACAACGCGCCACCGGCCCGCGTCCAGAGGGCGCGGATCTCGACGTTGACCACAGCGGCGGAACGCACGGGAGTGCTGGCATCGGAGGATGCGGACGAGGCGAACGATGAAGCCGACATGGAGGTAAGGCTACGGGGGGCCACTGACAATCGGCAGAGCGTGTCCCCCCGAGCGCCTTCCGACACCCTCTAGTCTCCTACCGGTGATTGAAACCATCGTGTTCGACGTCGGCGAGACCCTCGTACGCGACGACCGGCAGTGGGCCTCCTGGGCCGACTGGCTGGGCGTCCCCCGACACACGATCTCCGCCCTGGTGGGTGTCATGACCGCGCAGAACAGCGACGCCGAAGACGCCCTGCGGCTGATCAAACCCGGCATGGACATCGGCGAGGCGTACCGCGCCAGGGAGACCGCGGGCCGCGGCGAACACCTCGACGAGTCGGACCTCTACCCGGACGTACGGCCCGCCCTCGCCGGCCTGCGGGCGCTCGGCGTCCGGGTCGTCCTCGCCGGGAACCAGACCGCCCGCGCCCTGGAACTGCTGCGCCGCCTGGACCTCCCGACCGACCTCGTCACCGGCTCGGGCGACTGGGACGCGGCCAAGCCGACCGAGGAGTTCTTCGCGCGTGTCGTGGAGGTGGCCGAGGCCCCGGCCGAGCGGACGCTGTACGTGGGCGACCATCCCGCGTACGACCTGTTCCCGGCCCGCGCGGCGGGCCTGCGCACGGCCCATCTGCGGCGCGGCCCGTGGGGCTACCGGTGGGCGGACGACCCGGACGTGGTCGCGGCGGCGGACTGGCGGGTCGACAACCTGACGCAGCTCGTCCCGATCGTGCGGACGGCGCGCGCGACGGGGTGAGGCCGGGGCGCCAGGGGGCCGCTCACCCCGCCGCGTACTCGTGTGCCTGACCGCCCTGCCACTCCACCCAGGCGGGATCGTCGAGGAGATCCCACGCGTCGGGCAGGCCGGCCAGGCGCAGGAACTCGACCAGATGGTCGTCCGAGTGCGCGAGCCCCATGATGCGCCCGCGGACGGTGACCCGCCGGCCGCCTGTCCCGGACGCCCGGTGTACGACGATCGGTGCGTCATTCATACGGCCAAGAGTGCGACGATCTCGCCCGGATCGCAGCATCGGACGGTCACTTCTTTGCCCGCCCCGGACCCCGCCCCCGGACAAACCCACCCCGACCACCCACCGGGCCGGCGCACGGCGTCCTGCGGGCGCGGACCTGCGGGCGACCACGACGGTGGGGAGGGCGGTGGGCCGTGTGGGACTCGAACCCACAACCAACGGATTAAAAGTCCGATGCTCTGCCAATTGAGCTAACGGCCCCACGGGCCGAAGACCCGGCGCGACCTCCCCGAACCGCCCGGGGCATCCCCGGACCACCCGAGCATAGCCAGCGGCGGGGCTGGTGCGTGGCCGGGGAACCACGAGGCGGATCATGACCTCTGTAGTGTCACAGCATTTTCGGCCACGATGCTCGGTCGTCCGGGGTTACGAGGAAGCTCGATGAGGCTCTGCTTTCTGGTGGAGGAGCAGTACCGCTACGACGGCATGCCCGTCGAGGTGATCTCCCAACTCGTCTCATGGGGGCACCGGGTGGACGTCCTGCGCCCCGGCAGTTCGCTGCTGTCGCTGTCCGACGTGGTACGGGCGGGCAGCCACGACGCCTGGGTGCTGAAGACGGTCTCGGGCGGCCCGGGCCTGTCGCTCCTGGAGGCCGCCGCCGGGGTCGGACTGACAACGGTCAACGACGCGCGGGCGATCCGGGGTGTCCGGGACAAGGCGGTGGCGGCGGCGGTCGGCCGCAGCCGGGGGCTCCCCCTGCCGGTGACGTACGGGGCGGCGCACCCGGACGCGCTCGCCGATATCCCGTCCTCCGCCTACCCGTTGGTGGTCAAGCCGGCCGACGGAAGCTCGGGCCGGGCGGTACGGCTCGTACCGTCACCGGAGCGCATGATCGAGATACGGGCGGAACTGGCCGGGGACGGCATGCTGATAGCGCAGCCGTACATACCGAACTCGGGCACGGACCTCAAGGTGTACTGCGTCGGGGGCGAGTTGTACGCCACCGAGCGCAACTCCCCGCTCCACCCGGACCGCACGACCAAGGAGCGGCGCGTGCCGCTGTCGGCGGAGGTGGCCGGAATCGTCGCCGAGGTCGGGGCGGTCTACGGACTGGACCTGTACGGCGTGGACGTCCTCCTCGGCCCGGACGGCCCGGTGGTGGTCGACGTGAACGACTTCCCGAGCTTCCGCCAGGTACCGGACGCGGCGGCGCGGGTGGGCAGAGCGATCCTGAACCTGGCGCGTACGGGAAGCACCCTCCCCCGGCCCCCGCTCCCCCACCCCTCCCCGATCCCGGCGGCGGCCGGCGACGGCAGGTGAACGCGCGCCCATGAAGATCTGCTTCCTCACCGCACGCCCGGACCACCCCCTGCTGGCAGCCACGGAAAAGCTCCTGGCACCCACACACGAGGTAACCCACCAACCCCCACCCCCAACCCTCTCCCCCCCAACCCTCTCCCCCTCCTCCCCCTTGGCGGACGTC
This sequence comes from Streptomyces liangshanensis, assembly GCF_011694815.1. Lineage (NCBI taxonomy): Bacteria > Bacillati > Actinomycetota > Actinomycetes > Kitasatosporales > Streptomycetaceae > Streptomyces > Streptomyces liangshanensis. Next base: position 4,223,655 of record NZ_CP050177.1, on the reverse strand, counting down.
TACCTCCTGAAGTCCCGCACACCCGAGGCGCTCGCCCTGGCCCGCGCGTACGAGGAACGCGGCGCGCGCGTCCTCAACTCCGCCGCGGCGACGGAGTTGTGCCAGGACCGCACGGCGATGGCGGCCCTCGCCCTACAGGCAGGCCTCCCCTTCGCCCGGACCCACACCCCGGGCACCCTCACCCACCTGACGTCCCTCCCGGCCCTCCCCTTCCCCCACCCCCTGGTGGTGAAGAGCCGCCACAGCCGCCGCGACGACCTCGTGGCCCGGGCCGACACCCCCGCCCAACTCCGCGCCCTGGCGGCCGACTGGCCCGACGAACCAGTGGTGATCCAGCAGTTCACCCCCAACAGCGGCTGGGACCACAAACTCTGGGTGATAGCCGACCAGGTCTTCGCGGCCAACCGCCGCTCGGAACTCTCCGACACCCCCACCACCCCACCCCCACCCCCACTCACCCCCACCGACCTCCCCCCGTCCTGGCTCACCCTGGTCAGAACGGTCGGCAAGGTCTTCGCCCTGGACGTCTACGGCGTCGACGTGATCACCACCCCCACGGGCACCCCCCTGATCGTCGACATCAACGCCTTCCCCGGCATAAGAAACCAACCAGGCGCCCCCGAAGCCCTCGCCACCCTCGCCCTCCGCGCGGCAGAAGGCTGACCTGCGCGTGGTGTACGCCGCATCACCAGCAGGATCGATGAGTACGAACGACTGGAACGGTCGCCCGCCCAGGCCCGCGTTCGCCGACCAGGCCGGCGGGATGAAACTCCTGCGCGGGATCGAAACCGAATAGCCTCCGTCACCAGTCCGTACGAGCACTCGGGGAGTAGGTGGCCGCGCATCGCAACCTCGGACGCCGCGGACCTGGATGAGCGAGGCCTCGCCGTACGTCCTCGCAGAGACGCATGGTCCAGCGCCCCCTTCCCGGCGCGCAGGCCAGAGAGGGGGCGCCTTGCTCCATGCGGGGTCAAGCGTCCGGATTCGGATGGCGGGCCTACGATCGCTGCATGATTCGAGCAGTCGTCTTCGATGTCGGCGAGTGCCTGGTGGACGAGACCCGTGAGTACGGGACCTGGGCCGACTGGCTCGGCGTCCCGCGCCATACCTTCGCCGCGATGTTCGGCGCCGTAATCGCGCAGGGCCGCGATTACCGCGATACGTTCCAGGAGTTCCAGCCCGGATTCGACCTCTACGAGCAGCGCGAAGCCCGGGCCGCCGCCGGTCGCCCCGAATACTTCGGCGAGGAGGACCTCTACCCGGACGTCCGCCCCGCGCTCGCTGCCCTGCGCCAGGCCGGACTATGGCTGGGGATCGCCGGGAACCAGACCGTACGGGCTGGCGGCATCCTCCGGGGGCTGTTCACCGACGACGTGGACCTGATCGGCACCTCGGACGACTGGGGTGCGTCGAAGCCCGACCGCGCATTCTTCGACCGCGTCGCCGAAGTCGTACCGTACGAGCCGAGTGAGATCCTGTACGTGGGCGACCGCGTCGACAACGACCTACGCCCGGCCGTGGCGGCCGGCATGCCGACTGCTCTCATCCGGCGCGGCCCCTGGGCCACCATCCAGTGGAACAGCGAGGAAGCGGAGAAGCTCCCCACCTTCCGGGTGGGGAGCCTCACCGAACTTTCCTCTGCGATCGCCGACTTCAACGAGTCAGGACGCTGACTGCTGTTGTCCACCCATGCAGCCGGTCGTCCAGCTCGCATACACACGGCTCGTGCTCGTGCGGCCGCTCGAGCGACCGGCGAACGTCGGTGATCCGGTCCATGCCCAGGGCGTACCAGGTACATACGAGCTGATCGAGCGCCACAAGCGCGTACCGGCACGCCTCCGACCGATTCCGTGAGACACCCCATCGGATGAATCCAGCGTGTGGAGTCCGGCCAATCCACCGGTCCTGCCTATAACGTGGGCTGCAACCGGTCCGCGGAGGCCCGGAGGACGTAGCGGGTCGCCCGGGTTTCCTGGCTCGTCCAGGGTGCGGCGCGCCCGCTCCGCGGCTCATCTGCACTTACTTCCCGATGTGCGAACACGGACGCGACCCCCTGCTGACCCGGCGGCAGCGAAGGACATCGCGCCATGCCACACACAACGGCCAAGACCGCTTCCCTCGTACGCGCCGGCTTCACGGGAGAGGTTCCTGCCACTGCCCTACCGGGAATCGATCGATCCGGTGGGCTGGGGCTGGACCAATGCACCCCGGAACAGACCGAGCTACGCGCTCTGTTGGCTCTGGCCTGCTTCAACCACGGAACGCTGACCGCGCCCCGACTCCGCTGGCGGGTAGGGCAGATCGGTGCGTACGACCCTGTCGTCTCCCCACGATTCGATCACCTTGTACTGATCGTCGACGCCTGCGACAACGTCGCCCTCCGTCTCGTCGGCAGCTCTACCGACCCGCACATCGCCGGGATGCGGGTCGAGGAGCGCCTGGGTCACCACCTGTGGCGCCTGCGGCACCTGCCGAGTGGTGCTCAGATGTACGTCTCCGAGCGAAACGCCTTTTCCTCAAGTCAGCGCCGCGCTCAGCGCCTCCCGAATCTGCGCCGCCGTCTCAGCGTGGAGGAGCCCCTCACTGCCGATGAGCAGGACAGGCTCGCCGCCGTACCCCGGATCAGCCCCTCCATGAAGCGACTCCTGGCCGGCATCTGGGTGCGCATGTCTTTGCGAGATCCGGACGGTTCCTTCGACTTGGGGGGCTGGTGCACCGATCCTCTCCGCCGCACCGTCGAGCGAGCCCGCCGGGCGCCTTCGAGCAGGTTGTGGGGACACGAGGAGCGGTGGGACCTCGAATGGCGGGGCTACCCCTTCCCTACCGACCTCATCGCGGCTCTCACTCACCCTGCGGCTGGTATCGAAGGAGTCACGGTGGACCGCACGTCGACGCACAGTTGGCTTGTCCGGCTCGGCGATGCCGAATTGCATCTGCACGACGAAGAGCTATGAGCATGGCGCCGAACTGTTCACAACCACAGACGCGGGGCGGAGAAGCGTGAACAGCCAGTCGGCCTTGCCCGGGACGCGGCACCCACGGAGGGGAGTTCGCGACGCCCGCCCGACGCGTCAGCGAGACTGCCAGGATGCTCGAATTCTTATGGTCGGCCCTGACTGGGGGCATCAACACGGGCTTGATTGTGTTGAAGTTCGTCTTCTGGCTCTTGATGCTGAACGTGTTCATCTGGTGGGTATCGACACAGGTCGACCCCCGCGATGTCCTGCGGGTCCGGCGGTTCCTGGAGCGGACAGCCGCTCATGCCGAAGGGATCGGACGTTTCACGCTCGGTACGAGCCTGTGGGTGTACCGGCAAACCCTCGGCGGCGCCTACCTCCGCCGGAGCAGGCGCGGTGCTGCCCAGCATCTGGTCTGGGCACGGCGGAATTTCGGCCGGGACGCAGGCAGGTTGTTCCCTGTCAGCCCACAAGTCCGTACCGCGCTGCGTTCATGGCATCAGGCCGCCCCTCTGGCCGCGGCCGGGTACATTCTCAAGGCCTACTTCCTGCTGCTGGTGTTGCTCAACCTCGGGAGCCTCGTCGGTACCGTCGCCAGATGGTCGTCCCGTACGTGGGCCGCGGGTGAGCACGCCCCCGTTCCGTGGTGGGCGCCGAGCGGCGGCCTGTGGGGGCCGGCCCGGCGGGTCACCGAGACCGGCGAGGCGCCGGGCATCGCCGTGACGATAGTGGCGATCTTCCGGGCATCCGGTGAGGCGATGTGGGGGAAAGCCTCTCAGTACCTTCCAGCTCTCACCGCCCCGGAAAGCCAGCCTTCCGAGGCGGCTGCCGCGATGTTCGGGCTTGTTCTCCTCCTCGTGCTATTCCTTGCGTTGAGGGCCGTAAGGGGAGTTCTCGGTCGGCTTCCTGGTCCGTCGCGGAACGACCACAGGCGTAACCCGGGCTTCGTTGAGCCCTTTCCTCGTTGGTGGTGGTTGCGGTCGCTGTTGAGCCTCCGTTCGGGGGTGGCCAGTCGTACCCGGCCGGTAGCCGTCTTGGTCGACTGCCTGGCCCGCGTTGGCTCGGCGCGGCGCTACTACCAGAACGTTACGCAAACTCGTAGCGCTCTCCATGTCCCTCGCGTGGACCTTTCCGATGCCGAGCGGGTCGTGTGGTCGGCATGGAAGGTTCGACACGGTCCGGTGCGCGGACCGCTTCGGCGGGACTACCGGAAACACGCGGCCGAGGTAGTGGGGGCGATCCGGCGGCTGGAGGCGCGGCAGAACATCGCCGACAACACAGGCCAGGTCTTCGAGGAAATGGCGCGCGTGCTGGTGACGATTGCCGAGCGGTACGCGAGCGGCAACACACTCGCCTTGCTCGATCCCAAGGATGTGGACGGCGTAGAACCCGCGGTTGACAGGGAATGGGTGCGACTGGTCATCCTTGGCGTGGCCATGACCGGCGCAGCCATCGCAGCGGGCATGTCCGAGCTGTCGGCCGCCGGGTCCACCCAGATCGTTGCCGTGGTCGGCGCCGTGGCCTGGGTGCTTCTGTACCGTGACCGGCTATCCCCTGGGGACGTACTCGACGTGTTGCGCGGCCAGAGCCGCAAGTGACCATGCTGGAGGCCGCCATGCCCAACAACAGGGTGCCCCGACCGGTCAGGACCGGTCGGAGCACTTCGTCGCGGTTCAAGGGGCTGGGCCCTGCTCCGCCTTCTTCGGTAGGCCGTGTGGGACTTGAACCCACAACCAACGGATTAAAAGTCCGCTGCTCTGCCAATTGAGCTAACGGCCCTCGGCGCGACACCCACGAGCATAGCCCGCCCGGCGGCGGGAGCCGATCGGGTATCGGGTGTGGGGAGGTCGCGTCCTTGTGCGGATGTGGGACAGGGCCGGCCGGGTGCCCCTGGGGGTGTCCGGCCGGCCCTGCTCACTCAGCGGGGTGCGGCGGTTCAGCTGCCGCGCTTCCAGCGGGGCTTGTCGTCGCGGCGGCCGAAGGAGCCGGTGCCGGTGCCCGTCGTGCCACCGCGGTGGTCGTCACGGCGGCCCGTGGGGCGGTCGTGGGACGCGGCGGCGCGGAAGCCGGTCGTCGGGCGGTCGTCGCGGCGGTCGCGGTTGACCGGGCGGTCGCCGGTGGGGCGGTGCTCGCGGCGCTCGAAGGGGCGGCCACCGCGGTCGTCGCGGCGGTCGTTGCCCGGACGGTCGCCGGTCGGGCGGTCGTTCGTACGGTCACGGTTGAAGCCGCCCCGGTCGTCACGACGGTCGTCGCGACGGAAGCCACCGGTCGAGCCGCCCGTCGGGCGGTCGTCGCGGCGCTGGAAGCCGCCGCCGGTCGGGCGGTCGTTCGTACGGTCGCGGTTGAAGCCACCGCGGTCGTCACGACGGTCGTCACGACGCTGGAAACCGGTCGAGCCGCCCGCCGGACGGTCGTCACGGCGCTGGAAACCGCCGCCGGTCGGGCGGTCGCCCGTACGGTCGCGGTTGAAGCCGCCTTCCTTGCCGCCACCGTCACGCGGGGTGTAGCCCCGCGCGCCGCCCCGGCCGCTGCGCTCGCCGCGGTCGTCCCTGCGGTCGCCGCCACGGTCGTCACGACGGCCGAAGTTCCCGCGGTCGTCGCGGTTCTCCCGGCGCTCCTCGCGCTGCGCCGGCACGGCCGCGGCCGCCGCCGCGGCTTCCGCCACCGCGCGCTCGGCCTCGGCGGCCACCTCGGCCACCGCCGCCTCCGGGTCGTCGCCCCGCTCGCGCGCCGCGCGGGCGACCAGGCGGTCGGCCTCCTCGCGGAGTTCGACGGCACGGCGCTGGACGCGCTCCAGCTGCTTGGTCAGGTCGACGGCCTCGCGCTCGGCCTGCTTGGCCGCGTTGTTCGCGGAGTCCGCCTGGACCTCGGTGAGCGAACGCGCGCCGGTGATCTCGGCGACCTCCGGCTCGAACACGCTGGCCCCCGCGACGATGTGGCGCGAGGCGTCGACGCCCGCGTCCTCCATCATCCGGAAGATCTGGCGGCGCTGGTGCGGCAGCGCCAGCGACACGACCACACCGGACTTGCCGGCGCGCGCCGTACGGCCCGAGCGGTGGAGGTAGTCCTTGTGGTCCCCGGCCGGGTCCACGTTCAGCACCAGGTCGATGCCGTCCACGTGGATGCCGCGGGCGGCGACGTCGGTCGCGACGAGCGCGTTGACGTACCCCTTCTTGAAGTCCTCGAGCACGCGGGTACGGGCGCCCTGCGTCATCCCGCCGTGCAGCGCGTCGGCCTTCACGCCGGACTCGCTGAGCTGCTCGGCGATACGGTCGGCGCCGAGCTGCGTCCGTACGAAGATGATCGTGCGGCCCTTGCGGGCGGCGATCGCGGCCGTGACCGGCGCCTTGTCCTTCGGCTTCACCACGAGCACGTGGTGGGTCATGGTCGTGACGTTGCCCTGGGCGCTGTCGACCTCGTGGTGGACCGGGTTGGTCAGGTAGCGCTTGACCAGCGTGCTGATCTCGTTCTCCATGGTGGCGGAGAAGAGCATCCGCTGACCGCCGCTCGGCACCAGGTCGAGCAGCTCGGTGACCTCGGGCAGGAAGCCCAGGTCCGACATCTGGTCGGCCTCGTCGAGGATCGCGATCTGGACCTGGTCCAGCGAGCACGCGCCGCGGTTGATGATGTCGCGCAGCCGGCCCGGGGTGGCGACGAGGACGTCGACACCGCGCTCCAGCGCGTAGATCTGGTTCTGCATGGACGTGCCGCCGCAGACGACCTTCATCTTCAGGCCGAGCACGTCGCCGTACGGCTGGAGCGCGTCCGCGACCTGCATCGCGAGCTCACGGGTCGGGGTGAGGATGATGCCGCGCGGCTTGCGCTTCTCGGTGTGGCCGCCGGCGAGCGTGGCCAGCAGCGGCAGACCGAAGGAGAGGGTCTTGCCGGAGCCGGTACGGCCGCGGCCCAGGATGTCCTTGCCGGCCAGGGCGTCCGGGATGGTCGCTTCCTGGATCGGGAAGGGCGCGGTGACGCCGTTCTGTCCGAGCTTGCGGACGATGCCCTCGGGGAGGCCGAGGTCGGCGAAGGTGACGCCGGGCGGGCCCGCGGGGGTCTCGGGAAGCTCGGAGGCGTCCGAGAGCTCCGAGTGCTCCGAGAGCTCGGGGGTGGTGTCGGAGACCTCGGTGAGGTCGTCCGCGGAGGCGGAGTCCGTGGAGTCCGTGGTGTCGGCGGCCTCGGTGGTGTCGGCTGCCTCTTCGGCCACCGCCGTCTCCGGGTCCTCGACGAGCTCCACGATCGCGGTGATCTCGTCGGACTCGTTCTCGGGCATGACGGTGTGGTCAGTACTGGAAATGGACATGCGAAATGCGAAACCTTCCGGAGTCTCGGCACGCGCCCAAACTCCGTGATTCGCAAATCGACCGCCTCAATGCGGTCAGCCACGGCAAGGGAGAGTACGCGCCACGCGGCGCTCTTCTGTGTCGGCGCCAGGCAATGGTCAAACGATCTACTACCATACGCACCCTCCCCCCTCTTCGGCAAACCCGCTGGTCCGCGCCCCGCGGCCGCCCGGACCCGTCCGTCACACGGGCCCCATCTGCGGGGAGGCCGTCGGCACCTTCCGCATCCCGTTCCCGTCGCCCGGCGGGATCACGGCGGCCCGCACGTTGGCCGCCGGTGACGCGGACGGCAGCACCGTCGGCTCCGGGCCGGGCTCCTCCGGCTGGGGGTCGGGGCTCGGCGGCGGCGGGGGCGGGTCGGACGGCGGCGGGGCCGGGCGGGTGGGCTCCTTCGTCGGCAGCGGCTCGTTCCAGGGCGGCGGGGTCGGCTTCCCCGGCTGCGGCGGCACGCCCTTCGACGGCGCGGGGGACGCCGGGCGCCCCGAGGAACTGGGGCTCGGCGAGACCTCCTTGGCCTTGTCGTCCCGATCCGCGTGGACCCGGTCGCCGCCGTCGCCGTGTTCCGTACGCCCCGGTCCGCCGCCGGAGCCGCCGGGCGCCTCGCCCGTACCGCCGTCCGGGGCCACCGCGGCGCCGTGCCGCCCCGCCGAGCGCGAGGGGGCCGGCTTCCCCGCGTCGTCGCCGACGCTCATGCAGCCCGTGGAGGACGCGACCGCCACGGAGGTGACGAGGCCGAGGACAAGACGGCCTGGGGCGGACAACTGGCGCACGAGAGGCACCTCCGGGACACGGGACGGAGCCCCCGCCGACGGCGGAGGGGGAAGGTTTCACTGCTTTCCCGTCCAACTCCCTTTCCACCGCGAGGGACACGGGCCGCGACGGACCCTGGCCGGAAGGGATCCGGCCGGGGCCGCACCCGGACCGCCCGCCCCCACCCCCGCACCCGGACCGCCCGGCCGCCCGGCCGCGCACCCGAGCCGCCCACCTACCCCACCCAGCTCCGCGCCAGCTCGATCCCGAGGGTCACCGCGCCGAGCCCGGCCAGGACCGACAGCGCCACGTTCGCCGCCGCGAGGAGCCCCCGCCCGCGTTCGGCGAGCCGCAGCGTCTCGTACGAGAACGTCGAGTACGTCGTGAGCGCGCCGCAGAAGCCTGTACCGATCAGCGCGAACGTCCCGGACGACACCGCCGCGCCGGACACGAACCCGAGGACCAGGCTCCCGCCCACGTTCACGGTGAACGTGCCCCAGGGGTAGTTCGCGCGGCCGGCCCACCGCGCCTGCACCGCACGGTCCGTCAGGTAGCGCAGGGGCGCGCCCACCACCGCGCCCGCGATCACCAGCAGCCAGTTCACCGGACCACCCGCCGGGTCACCAGCGCCGCCGCCGAGACCGCCGCCAGCGCCGCGGCGAGCGTCCCGGCCGCGTACGCGAAGGCCGTGGCGTACGCGTGACGGCCCAGCAGGCCGTGGAAGTCCAGCGCGTACGTCGAGAAGGTCGTGAAGCCGCCCAGCACTCCCACCCCGAGGAACGGCCGTACGAGCCGGTGCGCCGACCGCCCGTCCTCGGCGACCAGGGCCATCAGGACGCCGATCAGCGCGCAGCCGAGCACGTTGATCCCGAAGGTCGTCCAGGGGAAGGCGCCGGGGGCGACGGGCCACACGAGGTCGGCGCCGTACCGCGCGGAGGCGCCCGCGGCGCCGCCCGCCGAGATCACGGCGAGCACCGGCCACTGCCGCTCCCCGGCGGTCTCGGCGCGGGGGGCGGGCGGGGCAGGAGGACGATCAGCCATGACGCTCATTGTGCTCGCCTCTCCGAACTCGTCCCGGCCCACCACGGCACAGGGTTTTCGCGGACAATGGCCGGGTGCTGGAGATGACGCGTGACGCGTTCGAAGAACTGGTCGGCGAGGCCCTGGACCGGATCCCGCCGGAGCTGACCCGGGTCATGGACAACGTGGCCGTGTTCGTGGAGGACGAACCCGCCGCCGACGACCCCGAACTCCTCGGCCTCTACGAGGGCACGCCCCTGACCGACCGCGGCGAGTGGTACGCGGGCGTACTGCCGGACCGCATCTCCATCTACATGGGCCCGACCCTCCGCTACTGCGAGACGCGGGAGGACGTGGTGCACGAGGTGGCCGTGACCGTGGTCCACGAGATCGCCCACCATTTCGGCATCGACGACGAGCGCCTCCACGAGCTGGGCTGGGGGTAGCGCCTGTCCGGCGGCTCTTCGCGGATCAGCCCGCGGGCCGCGCATGGCGCGCCCGGGGCTTGGGCATACGCGCCCAATGCCCCGTGACGCAGACCGCTCCCCCGTCCGCGCCACGCCCACCGGAATCCGGGGCCGCCTCCGGAGCGCCCTCCCGAACCGCCTCGCACGCCTCCGCCCCCGGGGCCACCGGCCGGGTCACCGCCCCGCCACCACCCGCACCCTCCGCCGCCTCCCCCGCACGCGCACGCGCACCCTCCACCCCGCCCCGCACCCCTTCACCCGCTCCGTCGCCCTCCTCGCCGTCGTCCTCCTCGGCGCCTGGCTCGGGCTGCTGGCCGTGGGCGGCGTCCGGACGCCCGTCGGCCCGATGGACACCAAGATGGCCCTGCGGCCGTCCCTCACCGGCGGCACCCGGATCAACGTCTCGCCACTCGGCTCCCTCGAACTCGCCTCGCACACCGCGCCCCTGCGCCTCGACGTCGACGTCGACCGCCTCGACCCGGTGCGCTCCCAGGCCCTCGTCGACCACCCCGAGCGCCTCTCGGGCCTCCAGGAGGAGGTCGCGCACGACGTCGGGGCCGGTGCCACGGAGCTGGCGGTACGGTCCTGCGTCGCCGTCGTCTCCGGCGCCACCGCCCTCGCCCTCGTCGTCTACCGCCGCCCCCGCCGCGCCCTGGCCGCCGGCGGCCTCGCCCTCACGCTGCTGGCCGCCTCCGCCGCCGGCGCGTACGCGACCTGGAACCCGAAGTCGGTGCTGGAGCCCAGGTTCTCGGGCCTGCTCTCCTCGGCCCCCCAGGTCGTCGGCAGCGCCCGCTCGATCGTCTCCGACTTCGACGTCTACCAGAAGGAGCTGGCGCGCCTGGTCACCAACGTGACCAAGCTGTACGACGCGACCGCGACGCTCCCCGCGTACCAGCCGGACCCCACCACCCTGCGGGTCCTGCACGTCTCCGACATCCACCTCAACCCGGCCGCCTGGCACATCATCGGCTCGCTCGTGGAGCAGTACGGGATCGACGTCGTCGTCGACTCCGGCGACACGATGGACCACGGGTCGGCCGCCGAGAACGGTTTCCTCGACCCGATCGCCGACCTCGGTGTCCCCTATGTCTGGGTCCGCGGGAACCACGACTCGCAGACAACCCAGCGCTACCTCCAGCGGATGCGGAACGTCCGGGTGCTGGACGAGGGCCGGGCCGTGACCGTCGGCGGGGTCCGGATCGCGGGCATCGGCGACCCGCAGTTCACCCCCGACCGCTCGGTGAAGGCGCAGGGCGACCCGGCCGAACGCATGGCGGGCCTCCGCTTCGCCTCCGCCCTGCGCGACCAGCGGCAGGCCGGCACCCCCGTGGACATCGCGGTCGCCCACGAGCCGGTGGCCGCGCGGGAGACGGACGGGCTGGTCCCGCTGGTCCTGGCGGGCCACGTCCACCACCGCGAGACGGAGATCATGCCGCTGGGCACGCGCCTCAAGATCGAGGGGTCGACGGGCGGGGGCGGGCTGCGCGCCGTGCAGAACGACAAGCCGGAGAAGGTACGGGCCTCGATCCTCTACCTGGACCGGACGACGAAGCGGCTCCAGGCCTGGGACGAGATCACGCTCGGCGGGCTCGGCCTGACGACGGCGGAGGTGAGCCGCCACCTCCCGAAGGAGGCCGGCACCCCGGGCACCGGCCCGAGCCCGTCACCGACCGCGCCGTCCGGCGCACCCGCCGGCCGCTCAGGCCCCACCACCCCCTCCCCCTAATACGTTTTGGCGATATCTCCGCCATCCCATATGCTTCTCACGTCCCCGACGCGCTGGCGAAGCGCCCAGGCGGGCCCATTAGCCCCCATCGTCTAGTGGCCCAGGACGCCGCCCTTTCACGGCGGTAGCACGGGTTCGAATCCCGTTGGGGGTACGCGTCACCGTGTGCGAGACTCGCTCTCGCACATTGCTTGGTCCTGTGGAGCAGTTTGGAGTGCTCGCCACCCTGTCAAGGTGGAGGCCGCGGGTTCAAATCCCGTCAGGACCGCTGCGGCCGTGAGGCCGCGTGGCTGGGTAGCTCAGTTGGTACGAGCGATCGCCTGAAAAGCGATAGGTCGCCGGTTCGATCCCGGCCCCAGCCACCACCCGGAAGCCCCGATCACCGATCGGGGCTTTTCGCGTGGGCGAAACACATTCGCCGACTTCCGGTACGGGGTGAGATCCTGGGCTCGGTATGTCTACTTCCTTCGCCGACCTGTCGACCCTGCTGGACGAGGTCTCGCTGCGTGACGCGCAGCGGCTCGGCCGCCGGCTCGAGGGCTCCCGGCGCATCCGTAAGCCCGAGGCGCGGCAAGCCGTGCTCGACGAGATCGCCCGTGAGGCCGAGAAGGCCGCCGGGCGGACGCGGGCACGTGGGGCGCGTGTGCCCGCGGTCTCGTATCCCGAGCAGCTGCCCGTCAGCCAGAAGAAGGACACGATCCTGGAGGCGATACGCGACCACCAGGTCGTGATCGTCGCGGGCGAGACCGGGTCGGGGAAGACCACGCAGATCCCCAAGATCTGTCTGGAACTGGGCCGTGGCGTGCGGGGGATGATCGGCCACACCCAGCCCCGCCGGATCGCGGCCCGTACGGTCGCCGAGCGGGTGGCCGAGGAGCTGGACACCCCGCTGGGCGAGGCCGTCGGCTGGAAGGTGCGGTTCACCGACCAGGTGAACCAGGACGCGACGTTCGTGAAGCTGATGACGGACGGCATCCTGCTCGCGGAGATCCAGACGGACCGCGACCTGCTGGCGTACGACACGATCATCATCGACGAGGCCCACGAGCGGAGCCTCAACATCGACTTCCTGCTGGGGTATCTGGCCCAGTTGCTGCCCCGGCGCCCCGATCTCAAGCTCGTGATCACGTCGGCGACGATCGACCCCGAGCGGTTCTCGCGGCACTTCGGCGACGCGCCGATCGTGGAGGTCTCGGGCCGTACGTATCCGGTGGAGGTCCGCTACCGCCCGCTGCTGGAGGAGGAGGGCGAGGACGGCGACCGCGACCAGATCACCGCGATCTCCGAGGCCGTCGACGAGCTCCAGGCGGCGGGTCCTGGCGACATCCTCGTCTTCCTGTCCGGCGAGCGGGAGATCCGCGATACCGCGGACGCCCTGGAGAAGCGCAAGCTGCGCGGTACGGAAGTGCTCCCCCTCTACGCCCGGCTCTCGCACGCCGAGCAGCACCGCGTCTTCCAGCGCCACAGCGGCCGCAGGATCGTGCTGGCGACGAACGTCGCCGAGACCTCGCTGACCGTCCCCGGCATCAAGTACGTGATCGACCCGGGCAACGCCCGCATCTCCCGCTACAGCCACCGCACCAAGGTCCAGCGGCTGCCCATCGAGCGGATCTCGCAGGCCAGCGCCAACCAGCGCAAGGGCCGCTGCGGCCGTACGTCGGACGGCATCTGTATCCGGCTGTACTCGGAGGACGACTTCGAGTCGCGCCCCGAGTTCACGGACGCCGAGATCCTCCGTACGAACCTGGCCTCCGTCATCCTCCAGATGACCGCGGCCGGCCTCGGCGAGATCGAGAAGTTCCCCTTCCTGGACCCGCCCGACCACCGCAACATCCGGGACGGCGTGCAGCTGTTGCAGGAGCTGGGGGCGCTGGACCCAGAGCAGAAGGACGCCAAAAAGAAGCTGACGCCATTGGGGCGCAAGCTGTCGCAGCTCCCCGTAGACCCGCGCCTGGCGCGGATGGTGATCGAGGCCGACCGCAACGGCTGCGTGCGCGAGGTCATGGTGATCGCGGCCGCGCTGTCCATCCAGGACCCGCGCGAGCGCCCGGCCGAGAAGCAGACGCAGGCCGACCAGCACCACGCCCGCTTCCGTGACGAGACGTCCGACTTCCTGGCGTTCCTCAACCTGTGGCGGTACGTACGCGAGCAGCAGAAGGCCCTGTCGTCCTCCGCGTTCCGGCGGATGTGCAAGTCGGAGTTCCTGAACTTCCTGCGGATCAGGGAGTGGCAGGACATCTACTCCCAACTGCGCACGGTCGCCAAGCAGATGGGCCTCCAGCTCGGCGACGACGAGTCGAACGCGCCCGACCAGTCCGTCCATGTGTCGCTGCTGGCGGGCCTGTTGTCGCACATCGGCATGAAGGACGTGAAGGACGCCGGCCGCGAGACGGGCAAGGGCGCCGCGACGAAGAACGAGTATCTGGGCGCCCGCAGCGCGAAGTTCGCGATCTTCCCGGGCTCGGCGCTCTTCAAGAAGCCGCCGCGGTTCATCATGTCGGCCGAGCTGGTGGAGACCTCGCGCCTGTGGGCGCGGGTCAACGCCAAGGTCGAGCCCGAGTGGATCGAGCCGCTGGCCGGCCACCTCCTCAAGCGGACGTACAGCGAGCCGCACTGGGAGAAGGACATGGCGGCCGTGATGGCGTACGAGAAGGTCACGCTGTACGGCGTGCCGATCGTCGCCCAGCGGAAGGTGAACTTCGGCCGGATCGACCCGGAGGCCTCGCGCGAGCTGTTCATCCGCAACGCGCTCGTGGAGGGCGACTGGCGCACGCACCACCAGTTCTTCCATGACAATCGCAAACTGCTGGGCGAGGTCGAGGAGTTGGAGCACCGCGCCCGGCGCCGCGACATCCTCGTGGACGACGAGACGCTGTACGACTTCTACGACGAGCGGGTGCCCGAGGACGTCGTCTCGGGGGCGCACTTCGACGCGTGGTGGAAGGCGAAGCGGCGGGACGAGCCGGAGCTGCTCGACTTCGAGCGGTCGATGCTCATCCGGGAGAAGGCGGCCGGGGCGGTCACCAAGGACGACTATCCGGACTCCTGGAAACAGGGCGCTCTCAAGTTCCGGGTGACGTACCAGTTCGAGCCGGGCGCGGACGCGGACGGCGTGACGGTCCACGTACCGCTCCAGGTCCTGAACCAGGTCACCTCGGAGGGCTTCGACTGGCAGATCCCCGGCCTGCGCGAGGAGGTCGTGGTGGAGCTGATCCGCTCGCTGCCCAAGCCGATCCGCCGGCACTACGTACCGGCACCGAACTACGCGAAGGCCTTCCTGGAGCGCGCGGTGCCCCTCCAGGAGCCGCTGCCGGTCACGCTGGCCCGGGAGCTCCAGCGGATGGTCGGGGTGCCCGTGACGGGCGACGACTTCGATCTCTCGCGGATCCCGGACCACCTCAGGATCACGTTCCGGATCGTGGACGAGCGGCGCAAGCGGCTCGCCGAGGACAAGGATCTGGACGCGCTCAAGCTCCAGCTGCGGCCCAAGGCCCGCCAGGCCCTCTCCAAGGCCGCCGCGGCGACCGCGGAGCGGGACGGCGGGGAGGCCATCGAGCGGTCGGGGCTGACGGACTGGACGATCGGGTCGCTGGTCCGGATCTTCGAGACACGGCGGGCCGGGCAGCCGGTCAAGGCGTACCCCGCGCTGGTCGACCAGGGCGCGACCGTGTCCGTACGGCTCTTCGACACGGAGGCCGAGCAGCAGCAGGCGATGTGGGCGGGGACCCGGCGGCTGATCCTGCTCAACATCCCGGTGAACCCGGCGAAGTTCGCCTCGGACAAGCTGACCAACCAGCACAAGCTCGCGCTGTCCCGCAATCCGCACGGCTCGGTGCAGGCGCTGTTCGAGGACTGCGCCACGGCGGCGGCGGACAAGCTGATCGCCGACCACGGGGGTCCGGCCTGGGACGAGGAATCGTTCCGGAAGCTGTACGACAAGGTCCGCGCCGACCTCGTGGACGCGACGGTACGGACGGTCGGCCAGGTGCAGCAGATCCTGGCGGCCTGGCAGGCCTGTGAGCGCCGTCTGAAGGCCACGAACAGCCTGGTGCTGCTGAACAACGTGCAGGACGTCAAGGACCAGCTGGCGGCCCTCGTACCGGCCGGCTTCGTGACGCGTACGGGGCTGCGGCGGCTGCCGGACCTGATGCGCTACCTGGTCGCGGTGGACCGGCGGTTGCAGCAGATGCCGACCAACGTCCAGCGCGACACGACACGCATGGAGAAGGTCCACGAGATGCGGGACGAGTACGCGTGGCTGCTCGAACAGCTGCCGCGCGGCCGGCCGGTGCCGCGGGAGGTCCTGGACATCCGCTGGATGATCGAGGAGCTGCGGGTGAGCTACTTCGCGCACGCGCTGGGGACGTCGCAGCCCGTCTCGGACAAGCGGATCGTGAAGGCGATCGACGCGGCCGCCCCGTGACCGGGGGGCCGCCGCCGGTCAGTTCGACCGCACCCTCCGAGCTGCTGTAGAGTCTCGTTTCGCAGCCGGGTGAAAGCGGCCGCGAATCTGGTCCTGTGGAGCAGTTTGGAGTGCTCGCCACCCTGTCAAGGTGGAGGCCGCGGGTTCAAATCCCGTCAGGACCGCAGTATCGAGAAGGCCCCGCGTCGTGGACGCGGGGCCTTCTTCATGCCCGCGCGCGGCCGGCCGTCGGGCGGCTGCCCGGGGCGGCCTCAGGGGCGGCCCCCGGGCCGGCGGTCCCGGAGCGGCTCCTTACCGGGTGGGCAAGTGGTCCTCTCGTACGGGGAAAGGCCCTTCCACGCCGCAGTCACGGAAGGCCCAAATCCGCAGCGGGGGCTCCGGGGCGCCTTGACGACGTCTTCCGGCGGGGGTACCTACAGATGAGGGTCCCCTTTCCCGTGGCCGGGGACCCGCACCGGGGGTGGTGGGCGTGGCGGCTTCAGCGACGAGACACGAGACTCGGGCACTGCTGCGTGCCCATCTGGCGGCCGCGGCGGGTCAGGGGCACCTGACACGTCGCTGCGGGGTCTGCCATCGCCTCCAACGGCTCGCCATGGAACCGGTGTCGGGGCCGGACGGCTATCCGGACGCCTACCCCGGCACCCGGCCCGACGACCGGTCCGACACCCCGTCGCCCACCGAAACAGACACGGAAGAGTGAGCCCAGGACTGAATCACGGTGATCAGGGCAGGCGCCGAACCGTCCTTGGCAAGGCCCGCGAAGTGTGACGGGAGTCACCGAACCATTTTCTACCAGAGGGTCACTTACGCCCGCCCTACAATCCGGCAATTTAATATGTGCAATGGCACCCTCCTCCGAACCCCTCCAGAAGCATCCGCCCCACCCTCCACACAGCGTCCTGACAGGCGCCGGACAGCCCCCTCCCGGGGCCGGACGCGGGCACAAAAAAGACCGCGCTGGACTCGGCGGAGTCCAGCGCGGCCGACGACTTACCCAAATGGTGAGGGCATGGGACCTGTTGGGGCAGGCACCCGTCGCGTGGAGCCTTGGGGGCGGGAGACCGAGTTGGGGGCCCGGCTGTTCCCTGGTTGTGGATCACCTGACGGTGAGGTCAGGCGGTTGAGCCCTGATCGGTTGGTCAGGCCTCGCTGCGCTGCTGCGGAATGCCCGCGAGCAGTGCGCGAACCTCTGCCTCGCGATACCGGCGATGCCCACCGAGCGTGCGGATGGACGTGAGCTTGCCGGCCTTTGCCCAGCGTGTGACCGTCTTCGGGTCCACACGGAACATCGTGGCAACCTCAGCCGGGGTCAGCAGCGGCTCGGCGTCAGGGGTGCGAGCGGTCATGAGCGGCCTCCTCGGGAGAACCGAACCATCTCGGTTCTTTCCTCTAAATTCTGCACCTTGACCCGCGTTGCCCGAAATGGCAGACGCGGGCCGAGTCGGTTATAGGACGAACGGCTTGTCCTCGGCACTACAACTACACCATCCGTCCAGCCACGTCGGCCAAACCGATGGAATTGCCCTCTGAGGTGTTCATCAGCGGCGGAAGCCGATGGACCATGCCATAGCGGACAGTTATGCCCCAGTGACGATCAGTCACAGAGGCATCGGGAGTCATCAGGGCCCCCCGCATAGCGTGCAATGCTGAGCATTCCGCCCCTAGTTGGGCGGAAGGAGCCCTCCCCGGACTCCTTGTCCTATTTTGACACGAGGAGGGGTGATGGGCGCAAGAGCCCCGTTAGTGCGGTCCGTCACGCTTGAGAGGTATAAGCCCCGTATCAGGACTTCCGGCCTGGACAGGTACGAACATGTCCAGTCCTGTCCGGACAGCCGAGCCGGGACCCGGGCGGCCCCCGAACCGAGGGGCGCGCCCCGTTCCGCCCGGCACGTCAGCGTCCGCGCCGGCCCTCGTCCGTCCGCGTCCGTCCGCGTCAGTTCGCGAACTGCATGTCCCTGATCGCCTTCCAGCGCTCCGTGAGCCGCCCGTACGCCTCCCCGGCGCCGGCGCCGTCGCCCTCCCGCAGCGCCGCGATCCCCGCCGCCACGTCGGCGGCCGAGCGGTCACCCGCCAGGCGCGCCCCCGACAGGACGTGCACGAGGCCGCCGTAGTCCAGCTCGACCAGCGAGCGCGGGTGGAACTCCTCCAGCCACCGCCCGATGTCCACGAGGCCGTCGATCAGCGGCCCGTCGTCGACCGTCTCCCGCAGCGTCCTCAGCGCGCGGGCCAGCCGCCGCCGCGCCTGCACCATCTCGGTCCGGTAGCGCATCACGGCCGCGCCGTCGCCCGCCGCCTCGTACAGCCGCTCGGCGTCCGAGAAGAGCGTGAACCAGCGCACCGGCACCTGCCAGACCGCCGTCCTGATCCACGGCCGCGCGTCCGGGTTCAGGTCCCGCCAGCGCTCGTAGTCCGCCGCCGCCTGCCCGCGCACCACCGGCGGCAGCACCGCGTCCAGCAGCGGCAGCGGCAGGACGTCGCCCAGCTCCTCCAGCGCCAGCCAGCCGCGCAGCCGGGTCCGCCACGGGCAGACGCACACCACGCCGTCAACCTCCGTCACGAAGGCGTCACCGCTCTCGTGGACCGGTACGGGGACGGGCGGCGTGGGCAGCAAGTCGGCCAGGGAACGCCGTAGTTCGTCCTGTGCGGTCGGCGTACGGTCCCGCTGGGCATAACGCGCCCAGTGGCTCCGTTCGGGCTCGGGAAAGGCGGCCAGCGGCTCGTACACCCGCAGGTAGGACGCGTAAGGGACAAGTACAGAAGACACCGCCGGCATGACGGGATCGTTTCATGCCCGCACTCCCCGGGAGGGTGATCCTCGGCACTGCGGCCCGAGCGCACCGCCCGGGGGATCTACTCTCGTGCCCAACTGGTCCCTCCCCACCCGCCGGAGGGGCTTTCCGCCGCTTCGTACCTTGGGAGTCACCACCGTGACCGATGTGACCGACGGCGTCCTGCACACCCTGTTCCGATCGGAGCAGGGTGGCCACGAGCAGGTCGTGCTCTGCCAGGACCGCCGCAGCGGCCTCAAGGCCGTCATCGCCCTCCACTCGACCGCCCTGGGCCCCGGCCTGGGCGGCACCCGCTTCTACCCGTACGCCTCCGAGGAGGCGGCCGTCGCCGACGCGCTGAACCTCTCCCGGGGCATGTCGTACAAGAACGCCCTGGCCGGGCTCGACCACGGCGGCGGCAAGGCCGTGATCATCGGCGACCCGGAGCAGATCAAGTCGGAGGAGCTGCTCCTCGCGCACGGGCGGTTCGTCGCCTCGCTCGGCGGCCGGTACGTCACGGCCTGCGACGTCGGCACGTACGTGGCGGACATGGACGTGGTGGCCCGCGAGTGCCGCTGGACCACCGGCCGCTCCCCCGAGAACGGCGGCGCCGGCGACTCGTCCGTGCTGACGGCCTTCGGGGTCTTCCAGGGCATGCGCGCCAGCGCCGAGCACCAGTGGGGCGACCCGTCGCTGCGGGGCAGGACCGTGGGCGTCGCGGGCGTCGGCAAGGTCGGGCACCACCTGGTCGGGCACCTGCTCCAGGACGGGGCGCGCGTGGTCGTCACGGACGTGCGGGACGAGTCCGTACGGCGCCTCACGGACCTGTATCCCGAGGTCACCGTCGTCGCCGACACCGACACCCTGATCCGTACCGAGGGCCTGGACATCTACGCGCCCTGCGCGCTCGGCGGCGTGCTGGACGACGTCACCGTGCCCGCCCTCACCGCGACGGTGGTGTGCGGGGCGGCCAACAACCAGCTCGCCCACCCGGGCGTCGAGAAGGACCTCGCCGACCGCGGGATCCTCTACGCGCCCGACTACGTGGTCAACGCCGGCGGGGTCATCCAGGTCGCCGACGAGCTGAACGGGTTCGACTTCGAGCGGTGCCGCGCGAAGGCCGCGAAGATCTTCGACACCACTCTTTCCATCTTCGCACGTGCGAAGGAGGACGGGATTCCGCCGGCCGCGGCGGCCGACAGGATCGCCGAGCACCGGATGGCCGAGGCCCGCCCCCGGTGAGCGTGGAGGGGCGGCCGTACCCGCACGGGGAGACGAGACTCACCCCCGGTCGGCGGGTCGCCCCTCAATAAGAGGTTAAAATCGCAGCTGACCAGCGAGGACGGCGCGCTTCGCAGGTCCGGAGCCGAGGCGCGTCCTGCGGGCGGCGTACCGTATGGCCGCGGAAGCAGGTACCGTTGAAGCCTACGGACGGGTCTCTCCGCGGAGAGCTCGTTCTGAATTATGAACGCGTGTCAAGACTCTGGGGCCGTCGAGCCCCGTCACCGAGGGGGTCGAGCCATGGGGCGCGGCCGGGCCAAGGCCAAGCAGACGAAGGTCGCCCGCCAGCTGAAGTACAACAGCGGCGGGACAGATCTGTCGCGTCTGGCCAATGAGCTGGGCGCATCACCTACGAGTCAACCGCCGAACGCGGAGCCGTTCGAGGATGACGAAGAGGAAGATGACCCGTACGCACAGTATGCGGATCGGTACAACGACGACGAGGACGAGGACGACGAGTCCGGACCCTCGGCGCAGCGCCGCGGCGCTTGACGTCCGTACCGTCCGACGTCGATCGAGTCCGTACGATCTGACGTCCGCATAGCTCCGGATCTCTCCGGCGGTCTCACCGACCCGGTCCAGGACTTCGGTCCCGGACCGGGTTCTGTGCTGCCCAGGACCCGGTCAGCGTGGGCGGCTCCCGCAATCAGCCCGCGTAGTCGCCGGACAGCGCCGCGCCCGTCGCGTGGCCGCCGCGCTCGGTGATCTCGCCCGCGACCCAGGCGTGGACGCCCCGGTCGGCGAGGGTGGTCAGGGCCGCGTCGGCGGAGTCCGCCGGGACGACCGCGATCATGCCGACGCCCATGTTCAGCGTCTTCTCCAGTTCGAGCCGCTCCACGTTCCCCGCGCGGCCGACGAGGTCGAAGACCGCGCCGGGCGTCCAGGTCGAGCGGTCCACCCGGGCGTGCAGCGCGTCCGGGACGACCCGGGCGAGGTTCGCCGCGAGGCCGCCGCCGGTGACGTGGCTGAACGCGTGCACCTCGGTGGTCCTGGTGAGCGCCAGGCAGTCGAGCGAGTAGATCTTCGTGGGCTCCAGCAGTTCCTCGCCGAGGGTGCGGCCGAACTCGGGGACCTCGCGGTCCAGCGACCAGCCGGCCCGGTCGAAGACCACGTGCCGGACCAGCGAGTACCCGTTGGAGTGAAGACCGGAGGACGCCATGGCGATCACCGCGTCACCCGTACGGATACGATCCGGGCCGAGCAGCTGGTCCGCCTCGACCACGCCGGTCCCCGCGCCGGCGACGTCGAAGTCGTCCTCGCCGAGCAGCCCGGGGTGTTCGGCGGTCTCGCCGCCGACCAGGGCGCAGCCCGCGAGGACGCAGCCTTCCGCGATGCCCTTGACGATGGCGGCGACCCGCTCGGGGTGGACCTTGCCGACGCAGATGTAGTCGGTCATGAAGAGCGGCTCGGCGCCGCAGACGACCAGGTCGTCGACGACCATTCCGACGAGGTCGTGGCCGATGGTGTCGTACACGCCCATCTTGCGGGCCAGGTCGACCTTCGTACCGACACCGTCGGTGGCGGAGGCGAGGAGCGGCCGCTCGTAGCGCTTGAGGGCGGAGGCGTCGAAGAGGCCGGCGAAACCGCCGAGGCCGCCGAGGACCTCGGGGCGCTTCGTCTTCTTCACCCACTCCTTCATCAGCTCGACCGCGCGGTCACCGGCTTCGATGTCGACGCCCGCGGCCGCGTAGCTGGCACCAGTGGTCGTATCGGACATGGCTGAGTACTTTCCTGTCGTCATGCGGTCGGCAAACGGATGCGGAACCGGTCGTCCTGGGGATGCGGAACTACGGGCGGCGGAGCGCCTCGGCGGCCGCGTTGGCCGGTCCTGCCGCGAGCTCGGTCTCCAGCAGCTGCTTGCCGAGCAGCTCGGGGTCGGGGAGATCCATCGGGTACTCGCCGTCGAAGCAGGCACGGCAGAGGTTCGGCTTGGCGATGGTGGTCGCCTCGATCATCCCGTCGAGGGAGATGTACGAGAGGGAGTCGGCGCCCAGCGAGACACCGATCTCGTCGATCGTCATGCCGTTGGCGATCAGCTCGGCGCGGGTCGCGAAGTCGATGCCGAAGAAGCAGGGCCACTTGACCGGCGGGGACGAGATCCGGATGTGGACCTCGGCGGCGCCCGCCTCGCGGAGCATCTTGACGAGCGCGCGCTGTGTGTTGCCGCGGACGATCGAGTCGTCCACGACCACCAGGCGCTTGCCCCGGATGACTTCCTTGAGCGGGTTGAGCTTCAGCCGGATGCCCAGCTGGCGGATGGTCTGGGACGGCTGGATGAAGGTCCGGCCGACGTACGCGTTCTTGACCAGGCCCGAGCCGTACGGGATACCGCTCGCCTCGGCGTAGCCGATGGCGGCGGGGGTGCCGGACTCCGGGGTCGCTATGACCAGATCGGCCTCGACGGGTGCTTCTTTCGCGAGTTTCCGGCCCATTTCCACCCGGGACAGATACACGTTCCGACCGGCGATGTCCGTGTCGGGACGCGCCAGGTAGACGTACTCGAAGACACAGCCCTTGGGCTTCGCTTCCGCGAATCGCTGGGTGCGCAGACCGTTCTCGTCGATGGCGATGAGCTCGCCGGGCTCGATCTCGCGGACGAAGGAGGCGCCGCAGATGTCGAGGGCCGCGCCCTCGGAGGCGACGACCCAGCCGCGCTCCAGCCGGCCGAGGACGAGCGGGCGGATGCCCTGCGGGTCACGGGCGGCGTAGAGGGTGTGCTCGTCCATGAAGACGAGCGAGAAGGCTCCCTGGACGTCGGGCAGGATCTTGGCGGCGGCTTCCTCGACCGTGAGGGGCTTGCCGTCGTCGTCCGTCTGGCCGGCGAGGAGCGCCGTGACCAGGTCGGTGTCGTTGGTGGCGGCCACGCGCGTGGGCCGGCCGTTCTCCTTGGGGAGGTCGGCGACCATCTCCGCGAGCTGGGCGGTGTTGACCAGGTTCCCGTTGTGACCGAGCGCGATCGAGCCGTGGGCCGTGGCCCGGAAGGTCGGCTGCGCGTTCTCCCACACCGAGGCTCCGGTGGTGGAGTAGCGGGCATGGCCCACCGCGATATGGCCCAGGAGGGAGCCGAGGGACGTTTCGTCGAAGACCTGTGAGACCAGGCCCATGTCCTTGAAGACCAGGATCTGGGACCCGTTGCTCACTGCGATGCCCGCGGACTCCTGTCCACGGTGCTGCAGGGCATACAGTCCGAAATAGGTGAGCTTGGCGACCTCTTCGCCCGGGGCCCAGACTCCGAAGACGCCACACGCGTCCTGGGGGCCTTTCTCACCGGGGAGCAGGTCGTGGTTGAGTCGTCCATCACCACGAGGCACGCCACCGAGTGTAGGCGAGATCGACCACTGGTCCGAATTGGGGATCGGACCTGGCCGGATTCCGACCTCCCGGCCCGTACGTTCCGTAACCGCGCCGCTTCGTCCTGTACGCGGAATCTGGGCTCGCCGGGAGCGCGCGGATCGGGGGTACGGGCCGGTCCTGGCCGGTGCGGGGCCTGTGCCGGGCCGGTGCGGAGGCTGTGGGACCCGGTCGTCACCCCTTCGGGGCGGGCAGCGCGGCGAGTCCGCCGTCCTCCCCCGTGAGCCACAGGCCACCGTGGTTGAGGTCATACGTGACCGTGCCGCGCAGGACCTTGGCCAGGTGCCTCTCGACCGCCGACCGGGGGCCGGAACAAGCCATCTTCGTCGAGATCACCCTGCTGAACGTGATCGTGTCCCCGGCGACCTTCGCCCGGGCGCTGAACCCGTTGCAGCCCAGATTGCCCCGTACGGAACCGTCCGCGCCCAGCGTGAAGGTCGCCGAGCCGTCCGTCCCGGCGGGCAGCCGCGCCGCGCTCCCGTCGGAGGCCAGCGCGTTCACGGTCCACTTCGTACCGGTGAGGGGCGCGGGAGATCCGCTGGTCAGGGCCAGGACGTCGCCGTCGGAGGAGGTCAGGGTGAGGCGGTCGCCGGCCACCTTCGCTGTCAGCTTCCCGGTGAAGGCCTCGTCCAGCGCCTTGTCCAGGGCGTCGAGGTTCATCGTGCACGAGGCGGTCGCCGTCGCCCGCTTCCCACCGACGGTCACGGTGTCACCGGCGACGGACACGTCCACCGCGTACTCGTCACACCCGGTGGCCAGCGTCGCCCGCGTCGAGTCGCCGAACTCCAGCGAGGTCCCCGCCACCCCGGCGGTCCTTCTCCCGTCGACCGTCACGCTCTCCAGGTGCCACCGGACACCGGCGAGCGCCGACTCCCGCACGGACGCGTCATCACCCCCCGCCCCCGTCGTCGAGGTGGTCTCGCTACCGCACGCCGCAAGGCCGAACAGCGCGAGTGCGGTGACCGCGGTAACCGTGATGCTCTGCTGCTTCTGCATGCGGGTGGGACGGATCACACGGGCGGACGGTTCCATGCGGGCGGGCGCCCAGGCGTGCGGGAGCCCGGCGGGCGGGAATCCTCTCCGTGACCGGAGAATCACCATCCGTATGAAAGGGGGCGGCGCTCCTGCATACGATCCCGAGTGGCCGACGTCTCGGACGTCTGGAAGGGCCCCCACAGAGAATCGAGGTCGCCCCCATGACCCCACGCCCTCGCGAACTGACCCCCGACCGGTCGGTCCGGCACCTGTTCGGAGCGGAGATGCGCAGGTTGCGGGAACAGGCTGGGATGTCTCTGGAGGACCTGGCCGCCGTCATCCGGTACTCGCGGAGTGCGCTGCACCGGTACGAGACGGCGCAAGCGATGATCGCGCCGGACCTGGCGGACAAGCTGGACGCGGCGTTCGGGACGGACGGGCTGTTCGCGAAGCTGTACGCGCTGGCTCGCAACGAGGTCCATCCCGACAAGTACCGGCGGCGCATGGAGCTGGAGGCGCGGGCCGTGACGATCGAGGAGTACTCCGGGCACACCGTCCCGGGCCTCGCCCAGACCGAGGCGTACGCGCGCGAACTCCTCAGGCAGGGCAACCCCGAATCCACCGCCGCCGAGATCGACGAGAAGGTCGCGGCGCGCATGGGTCGGCGAAGCCTGCTGCAAGGGCCCGCCCGGCCCTACCTCTCGGTGATCCTGGACGAGGGAGTCCTGCGGCGGACCATCGGTGCGCCGGAGGTGATGCGGGCCCAGTTGGAAGCGCTGTTGCCCCTCGTGGACAGTCCGGTCGGAATCATCCAGGTTCTGCCGTTCAAGCATGGGGCTCATGCGCTGCTGGGCGGCTCGCTGACGCTTCTGACGCTGGACAACGGAACAAGCGTCGCTTACGAAGAGAGCATCACCACGGGCCAGTTGCTGGAAGACGCGGCCAATGTGGCCCGACACCGCCGGGCCTACGATGTGATGAGGGCCAACGCGCTGTCTCCCCGTGAGACCGGCGCCCTCATCGCATCCGCCATGGAGGCACTTCCCACATGAGCATTTCGCAGGAAACGTCCCGCGTGGAGTGGATCAAGTCGAGCTACAGCAACACCGACGGCGGCAACTGCGTCGAGTTCGCCCCCGCCGCCCTCACTGCGACCGGACTGGTCCCCGTACGGGACAGCAAGATGCCGACGGGCCCGGTTCTCATGCTGACCCCCGGCGCGTGGACCGCCCTGGTCGCCCTCGCGGCCGAGACGGAACTGCTCTAAAGCCCTGCCGGATCAGCCGGTCAGCTCATCAACGGAAGCAGACCGGACAGGTCCGCGCGTTCGCCGCTTGCGGTCACGGTCGCCGAGTCCAGGGCTGACGCCCACGTCGTGCGGCCCGTGGCCAGGCGGATCCAGGTGAGGGGGTCCGTCTCCACCACGTTGGGTGGGGTGCCGCGCGTGTGGCGGGGGCCTTCCACGCACTGGACGACCGCGTACGGGGGGATCCGTACCTCGGTCGACGCGCCGGGCGCCTTCGCCGCGAGGCCGTCCGCGAGCAGCCGCGTGCAGGCGGCGAGGGCCTGACGGTCGTACGGGACGGCCAGGCCGGTCGCGCGGTTCAGGTCGTCGGTGTGGACGACCAGCTCGACCGTCCGCGTGACCAGGAAGTCCGCCAGCCGCATCGTCCCGACCCGTACCGGCACCAGCTTGTCGTCCGGGACGCCGGGGAGCGCCGCCCCGAAACGGTCCGCGGCCCGCGCGAGCGTCTCGGCGACCGGCGCGGACGCGGCGAGGGTCCGGACGTCCTCGCTGATGTCGTCCGCGTACGCGGCCGTCGCGAACGGCCACTCGCCCAGCCCCACCACCGGGCCGCCCGGCGCGACCTCGGGTCCCTCGGCGGCGACGGCGACCGACTCGACGACCATCGCCAGGTGCGCGGCCAGGTCCCGTACCGTCCAGCCGTCGAGTCCGGTGGCGGGCCCGGCGAGTTGGGTGTCGGTGAGGCCGGCGACGGCTTCCCGTACCGCCGCGAACTGCGCCGACACGGCGGCTCGGGTCTTGTCGGGGTCGTACTTGCGCGATCGCTTCTTGGCCGGGGGCATGACCGCGAGGCTAACGGAGTGCCGGAACGCCCCGAGCCCCCGACCGGAGAACCGGTCGGGGGCTCGGGGCCGTACACCGTCGGACCTCACGCCTGGCGCGGACGCTCCAGGGTGAGCAGCAGGCCCTCGACGGCGCCGGGGCCGATGCGGCCCTTGACGTCCGCCGCGGTGATGGCCTTGAGGGCCCACCCGTCCTCGGCGTGCTTGTTGAGCGTCTTCTCCAGCTTGTCGCTGTCCAGGGCGTCGCCGATGAGCGATTCCCGGAACGTCACGACCTTGTACTCGAACGCCATGCGGTCCATCCCTCGGTCATGCGTGTCCTGTGCGCACAGCGGGACGCGTACGCACGTCCGGACACGTGCGCGTCCAGCCAACCATGGCTCGAATCAGCCGAAGAGCGCGGGGATGGTGCCCCGGTGGGCCTCCGCGACCTCGCTCAGCGGGATGCCGAACTCGCCCTGGACCTCGATCTCCTCGCCGTCCACCACACCGACGCGGGTCGCGGGCAGGCCGCGCGCCCCGCACATGTCGGTGAAGCGGAGTTCCTCGCTGCGCGGGACGGACACGACCGCGCGGCCGGCCGACTCGCTGAACAGGAAGGTGAAGGCGTCGAGGCCGTCGGGCACGACCAGCCGGGCGCCGTTCCCGCCGCGCAGGCAGGACTCGGTGACCGCCTGGACCAGACCGCCGTCGCTCAGGTCGTGCGCCGCGTCGATCATGCCGTCGCGGGACGCCGAGATCAGGATCTCGCCGAGGAGCCGCTCGCGCTCCAGGTCGACCTTCGGCGGCAGCCCGCCGAGGTGGTCGTGGACGACCTGCGACCAGGCCGACCCGCCGAACTCCTCGTGGGTGTCGCCCAGCAGGTAGAGGAGCTGGCCCTCTTCCTTGAAGGCGATCGGCGTACGGCGGGCCACGTCGTCGATCACGCCGAGGACGGCGACGACCGGCGTCGGGTGGATCGCCGCGTCGCCCGTCTGGTTGTAGAGCGAGACGTTGCCGCCGGTGACCGGCGTACCGAGCTGGAGGCAGCCGTCCGCGAGCCCGCGGATCGCCTCGGCGAACTGCCACATGACGTCCGGGTCCTCGGGGGAGCCGAAGTTCAGGCAGTCCGAGATCGCGAGGGGCTTCGCGCCGGAGGCGGCGACATTGCGGTACGACTCCGCCAGCGCGAGCTGCGCGCCGGTGTACGGGTCGAGCTTGGTGAAGCGGCCGTTGCCGTCCGTGGCGATGGCGACGCCGAGGCCGGTCTCCTCGTTGACGCGGATCATGCCCGCGTCCTCGGGCTGCGCGAGCACGGTGTTGCCCTGCACGAAGCGGTCGTACTGGTCGGTGACCCACGCCTTGGACGCCTGGTTCGGCGACGACAGCAGCGCCAGGACCTGTTCGCGCAGCTGCTCCGGGGTGGTGGGCCGCGGCAGCTTGTTCGCGTCGTCGGCCTGGAGGGCGTCCTGCCAGGACGGGCGGGCGAACGGGCGGTTGTAGACGGGGCCGTCGTGCGCGACCGTGCGCGGGTCGACGTCCACGATCTTCTCGCCGTGCCAGAAGATCTCCAGCCGGTCGCCGTCGGTGACCTCGCCGACGACGGTGGCGATGACGTCCCACTTCTCGCAGATCGCGAGGAACCGCTCGACCTTGTCGGGCTCGACGACCGCGCACATGCGTTCCTGCGACTCGCTCATGAGGATCTCCTCGGGCGAGAGCGTGGAGTCGCGCAGCGGTACGTCGTCCAGCTCGACGCGCATGCCGCCGGAGCCGTTCGACGCCAGCTCGCTCGTCGCGCAGGACAGGCCGGCCGCGCCGAGGTCCTGGATGCCGACGACGAGCTTCTCGGCGAAGGCCTCCAGCGTGCACTCGATGAGGAGCTTCTCCTGGAACGGGTCGCCGACCTGGACGGCGGGACGCTTCGACGGCTTGGTGTCGTCGAACGTCTCGGAGGCCAGGATCGAGGCGCCGCCGATGCCGTCGCCGCCGGTGCGGGCGCCGTACAGGATCACCTTGTTGCCGGGGCCCGAGGCCTTGGCGAGGTGGATGTCCTCGTGCCGCATGACGCCGATGGCGCCGGCGTTGACCAGCGGGTTGCCCTGGTAGCAGGCGTCGAAGACGAGCTCGCCGCCGATGTTCGGCAGGCCGAGCGAGTTGCCGTACCCGCCGATGCCCGCCACCACGCCGGGCAGGACCCGCCGGGTGTCGGGGTGGTCGGCCGCGCCCATCCGCAGCGGGTCCACGACCGCGACCGGGCGGGCGCCCATCGCGATGATGTCGCGCACGATGCCGCCGACGCCGGTGGCCGCGCCCTGGTAGGGCTCGACGTACGACGGGTGGTTGTGGGACTCGACCTTGAAGGTGACCGCGTACCCCTGGCCGACGTCCACGACGCCCGCGTTCTCGCCGATGCCGACGAGCATGGCGTCGTTGGCGGGGACCTTGTCGCCGAACTGCTTGAGGTGGACCTTGCTGCTCTTGTACGAGCAGTGCTCCGACCACATGACGGAGTACATGGCCAGCTCGGCGCCGGTCGGCCGGCGGCCGAGGATCTCGCGGACCTTGGCGTACTCGTCCTCCTTGAGGCCGAGCTCCTTCCAGGGCAGTTCGACGTCGGGCGTCGCGCTCGCGTGCTTGACGGTGTCCAGGGTCATCAGGCGCTTACCAGCTTCTTCAGGATCGAGGTGAAGAATCCCAGGCCGTCGGTACGGCCCGTACCGATCAGCGGCTCCACGGCGTGCTCGGGGTGCGGCATCAGGCCGACGACGTTGCCCGCCGCGTTCGAGATGCCGGCGATGTCGCGCAGCGAACCGTTCGGGTTGCCGTCCAGGTAGCGGAACGCGACCCGGCCCTCGGCCTCCAGCTCGTCGAGCGTGCGCTCGTCGGCGACGTACCGGCCGTCGATGTTCTTGAGGGGGACGGAGATTTCCTGGCCCGCGGAATAGTCGGAGGTCCAGGCGGTGTCCGCGCTCTCCACCCGCAGTTTCTGATCGCGGCAGATGAAGTGCAGGTGGTTGTTGCGCAGCATGGCGCCCGGCAGCAGATGCGACTCGGTGAGGATCTGGAAGCCGTTGCAGATTCCGAGGACCGGCATACCGGCCTTCGCCTGCTCGATCACCGTGGCCATGACGGGCGAGAACCGGGAGATGGCCCCGGCCCGCAGATAGTCCCCGTAACTGAAACCGCCGGCCAGGACGACCGCGTCGACCTGGTGGAGGTCCTTGTCGCGGTGCCACAGGGAGACGGGCTCCGCGCCGGCGATCCGGACGGCCCGCAGGCTGTCGCGGTCGTCGAGCGTGCCGGGGAAGGTGACGACTCCGATACGAGCGGTCACTTCGGCTCCTCGACCTTCACGACGAAGTCCTCGATGACGGTGTTCGCGAGGAAGGTCTCGGCGATCTCGTGGATACGGGCGAGAGCGGCCTCGTCGACCGGCCCGTCCACCTCCAACTCGAAACGCTTTCCCTGGCGGACGTCGGCGATCCCCTCGAAGCCCAGCCGGGGCAGCGCGCGCTGCACCGCCTGGCCCTGCGGGTCGAGGATCTCCGGCTTGAGCATGACGTCGACTACGACGCGTGCCACTGGCACTCCCGGTGGTGTGGTGCGGCTGTGTTCTCCAGGGGAATCCCCCTCGACCCCCCGAGGTCCCCTCAGCGTACCCGGCCGGAAAATCTACGCGAGTAGATATGAACAGGGATACGCTGCCCCAGAAGCCCCGCGGCAGATCACGCCGCGGATCACACCATGATTTCCGCCGGGGGGCCGCCAGGGAAAAATCCCGGGAAAAAGTCGGCTCGCCCATTGCCGTGAGACACGCGGATGCAATTGGCTGGGCTTCACAATGCCGGGCCGACCGCTGTACAAAGGAATACAACGGAAAGCCGCATTGTCCCTTAACAGCCGGAAGGCCGGTATCGCCGCACGTCAGCCGTGTTTCCGCACGGCGTGGGGCAAGGCGGTACCGCAAGAAAGGACCGATATCCGTGGCGCAGCGCGTAGTGGTCACACTCTCCGACGATCTCGACGGTGGAGAAGCGGCGGAAACGATCGCGTTCGGTCTGGACGGGAAGTCGTACGTGATCGACCTCAATCCCGCCAACGCGAAGAAACTGCGCAAGGCCCTGGCCCCCTACCTGGCCGCGGGCCGCAGGCAGACGAACGCCGCGAGGAACGGCAAGAACCGCACCACCTACCGGCACACCGCCCTGGCCCCCGATCCGGCGGCCGTCCGGGCGTGGGCGCTCTCCCACAAGATGGACGTGCCGGCGCGGGGCCGGATCCCGAAGCGCGTCTACGAGGCTTTCAGGGAAGCGAGTTGAGCCCGGGGCGCCGCCCGGGTGCCGCGCCGGGGACGGTCGCCGGCACCGGCGGGCGGCGCCGGACGGCGGCCGGCCCGCCGCCCGCACAACGACCGGGCGGCGGGCCGGAGACGGCCGGGCGGCGGCCGGGAGACGGCCGAGAGGCGCGGCGGCGAACCGAGTTGGAACCACCCTCGCTGATCGGCTAGAGTCTGGAGCACGCCGAAGGGCAAGGCCGAAGGGCCGAACCCCAAGCAGCGTGCGGGTGTAGTTCAGTAGTAGAACGCCCCCTTTCCAAGGGGGAGGCGCAGTGTGCAATTCCTGTCACCCGCTCTGCATCGCTCGATCTTCGGTCCACTCCGGTGGATCAGGTAGAGTGATGCGAGGCAGGCATCGATTGCTCGATCTCGATGCGATGCGGACGTAGCTCAGTTGGTAGAGCGCAACCTTGCCAAGGTTGAGGTCGCCAGTTCGAACCTGGTCGTCCGCTCAAGAAGGGGAAACCCCCGGTCATCCGACCGGGGGTTTCTTCGTATGCGGGTGAGCGCATGAGCGTGTGAGCGTGTGCGCCCGATGACAAATGTCATCGGCGGCGGTGACAGGGCGCACTGCCGGGTCGTCCGGTCCGGCGGAAGCCTGGAAGACATGACACCGACTTCGCATCCCGACGACCCCGTCATCGAGACCGACGAGCTGCGCCGCACCTACAGCGGCGGCTTCACCGCCGTGGACGGCGTCTCCTTCTCCGTCGGACGGGGCGAGCTGTTCGCCCTGCTCGGCACGAACGGCGCCGGCAAGACCTCCACCGTGGAGGTGCTGGAGGGCCTCGCCCGCCCGGACGGCGGAGGCGTACGGGTCCTCGGCCACAACCCGTACACCGAGCGCGCCGCCGTCCGCCCCCGGATCGGGGTGATGCTCCAGGAGGGCGGCTTCCCCTCCGACCTGACCGTCGCGGAGACGGTACGGATGTGCGCCGGCTGCACGAGCGGCGCGCGGCCGACGGACGAGGCGCTGGGCCTGGTCGGGCTCACCGGGCGGGCGCGGGTCCGGGTCAAGCAGCTCTCGGGCGGCGAGCGGCGGCGCCTGGACCTGGCGCTGGCGCTGCTGGGCCGGCCCGAGGTGCTCTTCCTCGACGAGCCGACCACCGGTCTGGACGCCGAAGGGCGGCGCGACACGTGGGAGTTGGTACGGGCCCTGCGGGACGAGGGCACCTCCGTACTGCTGACCACGCACTACCTGGAGGAGGCCGAGGCGCTGGCCGACCGGCTGGCGATCATGCACCAGGGGCGCATCGTGACCTCGGGCACACCGGCCGAGGTGACCGAGGCCCGGCCGGCCACGATCCGGTTCGTCCTGCCCCACGGGGTGCTGCCCGAACGGCTGCCGCTGTCGCTGCGGGCCGGCGCGGAGGGGCGGCGGGTCGAGATCCGGACCCGGCGGCTCCAGGAGGACCTGCACGAACTCCTGCGGTGGGCGCGGGAGTCGGACGTACAGCTGGCGGAGCTGGACGCCCGGTCCGCCTCGCTCGAAGACGCTTTCCTCGACATCGCGGCGCGCGGCGCGGAAACGGCGGACACACGATGAACACGAACACGAACACGAGCAAGGGCATGAACACGAAGGCGAACGCGAACGCGGACACGGACACGAGGGGTGGGGTGGGTGCCGTGCGGGGTGACGGCGACGGTACGGGTGCGCTGACCACGGCCGCCGGGCGGCTGGGCGCTCTCGGGCGGGCCGAGCTGACGCTGCTCGCACGGAACAGGACGGCGCTGTTCACCGCGCTGTTCGTGCCCCTCGCGATGATGGGCTCGATCAAGATCACGCTCGATGGGGCCGACCTGGGCGACGCCGGGGTGACCGCCGCGGAGGCGGCCCTCGCCGGTGGCGTCGGCACGGTCCTGCTGATGGTCGTCTACTCGAACCTCGTCGCCGCGTACACCTCCCGGCGCGAGGAGCTGGTGCTCAAGCGGCTCCGCACGGGCGAGACCGCCGACCACGAGATCCTCGCCGGGACCGCGCTGCCCGCCGCCGCGCTGGCGCTGGCGCAGTCCGTGGTCCTGGTGGCGGCGGCCGGCGTGTTCCTCGACGTGGGCGGGATCCACCGGCCCGACCTGCTCGTCGCGGGCCTGCTGGTGGCGATCGTGCTGCTCACGGCGCTGGCGGCGACGACCTCCGTCATCACCCGTACCGTGGAGAGCGCGCAGATCACGACGATGCCGCTGTTCCTGGTCTCGCTGGTCGGCTCCGGCCTGTTCGTCCCGCTGGACTCCCTGCCCGACCGGGTGGCGTCCGTGTGCGAGCTGCTGCCGATGACCGGGGTGATGACGCTGGTACGCGCGGGCCTGATCGGCGGGGTCGACGGGGCGGGGCTGCTCGGGGCGGGGATCGGCGCGGTGGCCTGGACGGTGCTGGCGCTGTACGCCGTGCGGAAGTGGTTCCGGTGGGAGCCGCGGCGCTGAGGTGGGGCCCGGCCGGCCCGCGGCGCCGAGGTAGGGGTGGGAGGCCCGGCGCCGAGGTAGGTGTGGGGGTGGGGCGGGCGCACGAGGGTGGGCGGGCACGGGGGTGAGGCGTGCGCACGAGGATGGGCGGGCACGGGGGCGGGACTGGGCGGGCTCGGGATCGAGCGGGCGCGGGACCAACCGAGGGCGGGACGGAAAGGATGCGATGTCCGGACTGACGGACCGATGGCACCGGAAGAGCAAGCCGGGCAAGGTCGAGAGCTACACCCGGTGGACCTTCCACAGCTTCGCGCTGATCGAGGTCAGCCTGGTCTGGATCATGGATCCGCTCGGGGGCTGGCTGCTCCTGCTGGCCTGCCTGCACGCCGGCATGAGCACCCTCCTCCAGGCCAGGGCGCTGGACTGGCGGCTGGGCCGGCGCGAGCGGCCCGTAAGGCTGGGTCTGGCGACGGCCGCGCTGACGGCGATGTGCGCGGCCGTGGTGATCGCGCTGGCTAGCAGCGGTGTCCTCAGCAACGACGATTCGGCCGCCGTGGTGCTGGTCGCGTTCGCCAGCTACGGCCTCGGCGCGATGTCGCTGGTGCTGCGCACGACCCGGCACATGGCGTACGCGGTGCTGGGCACGACCGCGACCACCGGGGTTCTCACGGTGGCGATGCGCCTGCCCGGGCCCCAGGCCTTCGGCATGGTCCTGGCCGTCGCGTGCGCGAGCGCGGGCATCGTCTTCACGTACGTGCTCTCTGCTTGGCTGCTCAGCACCGTCCGGGAGCTCGACGCGGCCCGCGAGCTCCAGGCGCGCCTCGCGGTCGCGGAGGAGCGGTTGCGCTTCGGCCGCGACCTGCACGACGTGATGGGCCGCAACCTCGCGGTGATCGCGCTGAAGAGCGAGCTGGCGGTCCAGCTCGCCGAGCGCGGGCGGCCGGAGGCGGTGGCGCAGATGACCGAGGTGCAGCGGATCGCGCGGGAGTCGCAGCGCGAGGTACGGGACGTGGTGCGCGGGTACCGCGAGGCGGACCTGCACACCGAACTGGAAGGGGCGCGCGGGGTGTTGGAGGCGGCGGGCATCGACTGCCGGATCGAGGGGGGCGACGGGGGCGGGCTGTCGGCGGGGGTGCAGTCGGCGCTGGCGTGGGTGGTGCGGGAGGCGACGACGAACGTCCTGCGGCACGGGGACGCGCGGCGGTGCACCGTACGGCTGACGGAGGCGGTGGGGTCCGGTTCGGAGTACGGGCCGGAGTACGGGTCCGGGTCCGGCCCCAGGTACGGGTCCGGTTCCGGGTACGGGGAGGAGCGGGAAGTGGTGCTGGTGGTGGAGAACGACGGGGCGGGCGAGGCGGCTGCCGTGGCTGTCCCGGTGGACGCGGCGGGCGATGCGGCGCCGGGAGCGGGCGGCCCGGTGGTCGGCCGGCAGCGTGAGGTGCGGAAGGGCTCCGGCCTGGACGGCCTGCGGGAACGGCTGGCGGTGGTCAACGGGACGCTGGACGCGGGCCGGGTGGACGGCGACCTCTTCCGCCTGACCGCGCGGGTACCGCTGCCGGCGGGTGGACCGGACTCGGGGCGGGGCGCCGGGCCGGAAGCCGGGGCGGGTGACGAATCCGCTGTCGGGACGGGAGTTGTGGTGGGTCGTGGGGAGGTGGCGGCGTGAGCGGGGACGAGGACCGGCGCGTGCGGGTGCTGCTCGCCGACGACGAGCATCTGATCCGGGGCGCGTTCGCCGCGCTGCTCGCCCTGGAGGACGACCTGGTCGTCGTCGCCGAGGCCGCCTCGGGCCCCGAGGCCCTGGCCATGGCGAAGGCGCACCGCCCGGACGTGGCTGTGCTGGATCTCCAGATGCCGGGCGCCGACGGTGTGAAGGTCGCCACATCTCTCCGTACCGAACTGCCCGGTTGCCGGACGATGATCGTGACCAGCCACGGCCGCCCCGGCCACCTGAAACGGGCGCTCGCGGCGGGGGTGCGGGCCTTCGTCCCCAAGACGGTCAGCGCCCGCGGGCTCGCCGAGATCATCCGTACCGTGCACGCCGGAAACCGCTACGTGGACCCCGACTTGGCGGCCGACGCGATCTCCGCCGGGGACTCGCCGCTGACCGCGCGGGAGGCGGAGGTGCTGGAGCTGGCGGCCGACGGGGCACCGATCGCGGAGATCGCGCAGCGCGCCTCGCTGTCCCAGGGAACGGTACGGAACTACTTGTCCTCGGCGGCCTCCAAACTGGGCGCCGAGAACCGGCATACGGCAGTGCGTCTCGCACGGCGCCGAGGTTGGGTATAGTAGTTCTCGCGCCGAGGCGCTTGCGGACGTAGCTCAGTTGGTAGAGCGCAACCTTGCCAAGGTTGAGGTCGCCAGTTCGAACCTGGTCGTCCGCTCAAGAAGGGGAAACCCCCGGTCATCCGACCGGGGGTTTCTTCGTGCCCGTCCTGGGCCCCCGTGGCTCCCGCCCGTTACGACCAGCTGAGGCCGGTGAGGCGTTCGTACGCCTCCAGGTACTTCGCGCGCGTCGCGTCGACGATCTCCTGGGGAAGCGGCGGGGGCGGCTGCTCGCTCGCGCGGTCCCAGCCCGAGGCGGCCGAGGTCAGCCAGTCGCGGACGTACTGCTTGTCGTACGACGGCTGGGCGTGGCCCGGCTCCCAGGTCTCGGCCGGCCAGAAGCGGGAGGAGTCCGGGGTCAACACCTCGTCCGCGATGATCAGTTCGTCGCCGTCGAAGCCGAACTCGAACTTGGTGTCGGCGAGGATGATCCCGCGCTCGCGGGCGATGTCGCGGGCCCTGCCGTACACGTCGAGCGTGGTCCTGCGCAGCAGCGCGGCGGTCTCCGCGCCGACCTGGCGGGCGACTTCCTCGTACGACACGTTCTCGTCGTGCTCGCCGACGGCGGCCTTCGTGGCGGGGGTGAAGATCGGCGCGGGCAGCTCGGAGCCGTCCTCGAGTCCGTCGGGGAGGGCGAGCCCGCAGACCGTGCGGTGCTGGTTGTACTCGACGAGCCCGGAACCGGTCAGGTAGCCGCGCGCGACCGCCTCCACCGGGACCATGCGCAGGGACCGGCAGACGAGGGTGCGGCCGGCCCACTCGTCGGGGGCGCCCGCGGGGAGGTCGGTGGAGATCACGTGGTTCGGTACGAGGTCCGCGAGCTTGTCGAACCACCAGAGCGAGAGCTGCGTGAGGACCCGGCCCTTGTCGGGGATCTCGGTGGGCAGGACCCAGTCGTACGCGGAGATGCGGTCGCTGGCGACCATCACGAGGTCGCCGGCCTCGTTCCGGTACAGGTCGCGCACTTTGCCGGTGTGCAGATGCACGAGACCCGGGACCGCCAGGGGCTCGGGCTTTTCGACGAATCCGGACACGGTTCCTCCGAGGGGTGGTGCGTGGGGCATGGGACGTGGGACGTGGGGCATGGAGCGTGAGGCATGGAGCGTGACGCCGGGTCGGGATCCGTCGGGATCGGCTGGATCCGCTCGGCGCTCAAGATCGCCTCGATTCTCCCGTATGCCGGAAGTCGTGGCACCCACGGGGGCCCGCGGCAGCCCCGCGCACCCCGTGCGCACACCCTGCGGGGGCCTTGCGCGGGCGTTATGGGTGGGCGGGAGGCGTGCTCAGTCCCGTTTGCAGATGCGGTCCAGGAGGTTGGCGGTGGCGCGCTGGACGCGGGGGTCGACGTGGCCGGGGCGGTCCAGCTTCGGCGACCAGGCGAAGGTGCCCGAGGCGAAGACGAGGGCGCCGGAGGGGGCGCGGTAGAGCGAGGTCTCCTGGTGGCGGCGGGCGTTCTCGCTGTCGCGGTACGGGGAGTGCGCGAGCAGGATGCGGTCCTCGTGCTCGGGGAGGGCCGTGCGCGGGTAGTACCGGTCGGCCTCCCCCGCCACCAGCCCCTCGATCTCGTCGCCCTCGGCGGCGCCGGTGGCCTCCCAGAGCCAGTGCCCGGCGTTCCGTACGACCAGGGGGTGGGGCTCCGGGACGCGGCCCGCGTACTGGATGCCGAGCAGTTTCTGCTCCGGCCGGTCCACGTCGCGCCAGAGGGCGGAGCGGCCGGGGCCACGCCGCTTGAGGCAGGTGAGGAGGCGGTCGGGGACGCCGGACGCGGAGGGGCTCAACTCCACCTGCCAGTACATGGTGTTGGCGGAGAGGAAGACGAGCGAGGTGCCGTGCTCGCGCGCCTGCTCGACCGTACGGCGCATGGGCACGGACCAGTACTCGTCGTGCCCGGGGAAGACCAGGCCCCGGTAGCGCGTGGGGTCGACGCGGCCGGCGTGCAGGTCCCGGGCGTCGGCGTACGCGAGGTCGTACCCGTACCGCTCCGCCCAGCGGATGAAGTCGTACGCGTGCCCGACGTGCAGGGGCAGGCCCGCGCCGGCGTACGGGCGGTCGAAGGAGACGGTCGTGGCGGCGTCCTCCTCGCCGAGCAGGCGGCCCTGGTCGTCCCAGGCGTGGTAGAGGCTGGCGCCCGTACGGCCGTCCTCGGGGTACAGGTTGTAGGCCTGCCACGTGATGTCCGGGAGGAGCAGGAGGAGGTCGGCGGGGCGGTTGTCGCGGATGGTGAAGGGGATGTGCGAGCGGTAGCCGTCGAGGGTGGTGAGGACGGCGACGTAGGCGCCGAGCGACCAGTACGAGGGGATCTGGAGCCGCCAGGAGAGCCACCAGTGGTGGCAGGAGACCGTGCGGTCGGCGGCCAGGGGTGGGGGCTGGACGATCCCCGAGATGCGGGGGCTGGTGGTTATCTTGGAGGCGCCGTCGCCGCTGTAGTGCCCGATCCGGTAGATGTCGACGGAGAACTGCTGGGGCGGGTCGACCGTGACGTGGAAGTCGATGGACTCGCCGGGGGCGGCGGCGCCGGTGGAGGCGAAGCCCTTGATCTGGCGGCGGACGTCGTCGGCGGTACGGGGGCCGGTGCTGGGGTCGCGGCCGAGGGTGGGGGCGGCGTACCAGGGGACGACCTGGCCGGTGTCGTCGAAGTAGTTCTCACTGCCGCGCAGCCAGGGCAACGGGCCCTGCCCGAAGGGGTCGCTGACCGCATGGGCGAGAGCACCCGATTCCCATCGCCGGATCTGCTCCGCCACCATGGTGCGCCCCTCTTTCGAGCCTCCGAGCCCCCGAGACAACTGGTGATGGGACCGCTGTTTCGACCGCCAGGGCTCAGATGAAGGCGGCCGGTGCCCGGCCGGTTCTGCGGTCGACTGTCAGCGCCGGTCCCCAGCACATCACATAACGCACTCACTCCGTCACCGTTCGTCGTGAATTGGCGAGAGTGGAGGATGTTAGTCCGGATGTGGGTGGGGGCGGGGGGAGTTGGCGGAACGAGTTGGGTGCGGCGGATGCGGGGGGTGGGGTGCTGGCGGGGCACGGGGGCGGCGGGCGTCGTGCGGGCTGCTGGGGGCGCGGGGGCGGCGCACGTGGTGCGGGCTGCTGGGGGAGGCACGGGCTGCCGGGGGGCGGGGCAGCGCCTGTGGTGCGGGCTGCCGGGGGGCACGGGGCGGCGGCCGTCGTGCGGGCTGCCCGGGGCACGGGGGCGGCGCATGTCGGGGTGGCGGCGCGGTGGAGGCGCGGGGTGGCGGGGGCGGGGGGCGTGTGGGAGCGGGAGGGGGCGGGGGGTCGGGTACGGGGGCGCTGGGAGCGCGCGGGGGTGGTTGTCGGGGGCGGGTGCGCCGGGGAGTGTGGCCTTGGGCGGGGGTTGGGGTGGGCGGGGGTTGGGGGCGGGTGCGCGCCGGGGGTGGGGGCGTTGGGCGGGGGTTGGGGGCGCGGGCGTCGGGGCGCGGGCGTCGGGCGGATCCCGGCCGGAGTCCGGCCAGCGCCCCGCGGTCGGTGGTTGGCTGCTGCGGTGCTCGTACGCGAACGGGTGGTGCTGCCCGGACACGCCGCGGCCGAGGCACATGGTGAACCGATTCGCCTGGACGGGGTGCTCCTAGGGTCGGCACGACAGCGCCCGTGATCGCCTTCGGGCCCGTGATCACCTTCGGAAGGGACCCTCCCGGCCATGAAGCTCCGCAGCAGCCTTGCCGTCACCCTCGGCGCCCTCGCCCTGACCCTGTCGATGTCCACCTCCGCGCTCGCCGCCACCGGGCAGTTCCACTACAAGTTCCGCGACGACTCCGGCCAGGAACTCGGCGTCACCCTGCCCGACCCGCGCAGCGGCCGCTGCATCAACCTCTACGGCGTCGACTCCGACGACCTCCCCCCGGGCTACGCGCCGCACAACCAGACCGACGCCCGCGCGACCGTCTACGAGGGCACCGACTGCGAAGGCAACGAGTGGACCCTGCGTCCGCACGGCCGCCCCGCCAGTGATCGCCTCCTCGTCCGCTCCGTCCGCTTCGAAGACCGGTAGCGAGCGGCGCGGGCCGGCACCGACCCGGCGGCGGTGTCGGCCCGCACGAGGCGTCTCCAGGGCTGCGGCGGACGGCGGGCGACCTCTGCCGCGCGAAAACCTGCGCCTAGACCAGGCGGACCGGCTTCTCCGCCCGTACCCCTACCGCCGTCAGCCACGTACGGAGCGGCTCCGCGTCGCCGTCCTCGACCAGGCTGAGCACCGGGCCCGCCAGATCCACCCGGCGTTCGCCGTCGATCAGGAGGGTCGGGCCGTCGAGCCAGTCCAGACCGGGAGCGGCGCCCGCCGTGTCGACGGCGGAACAGCAGACCATCGCCGTGACGTGGTCGGCGAGCAGTTCCCGTCCGGTACGGGGCGGCTGGAGCGGGAACAGCGGCAACGGGTCCGTCCCCCACGGCACCAGCACCTCCCCCACCGCCTCGGCGGGCACCGGCGGCGTCGCGGCCTCCTCCCGGGCCACCTCCGCGCTGATCCCGGCGGCGAGGGCGTCCCCCCGGGCGGAACGACGGGGCTCGGGGTCGAGGTCGTCGAGGTCGTTCAGGTCGACGTCACCGCTGTCGGCGTCCGCCGAAGGGGCGCCCGCGGGCAGGCTGTCCGACCCCGGGCGCGTCTGCGAACCCCCGGCGCCGGGCGTGAGCCCCGTACGCGAACCACTCACACCCTCCGCACCCGCACCCTGGCCCGCACTCGCTCCCGAGCCCGGCGCGTCCGACGGCTCCCGCGCCTCCGACAGGTGATCCATCACCCGCTCCAGCGTGGGCCCCGGGCGACCCGCCGGCCGCCGTACGCCCATCGCGTCCAGCACCCGGTGCAGCCGCGCCGCCTCCGCGCGCCACTTACGGTCCACGACCTCCTCCGGATACTGCTGCCAGTCCACCGGCGACCAGTCGGGGCCCGCCTCGGCCGGCCCGCCGTGGAAGAGACGGGCGGCCAGCAGTGACGTGGCCTCGTCCACCAGACCGGGCTCTTCGAGCAGGTCACAGGCCGGGCGCTCGCCCAGCCGGGACGTGAAGCCCTCGGCCAGCCGGTCGCGCCGGGACAGCTCCGTGAGGGCCGAGACCACCCCCGCGTCCAGCCGCGACGGCCACCGCCCCATGCGCCACGCGGGCAACGCGACCCGGGTCAGCAGCCGGTCCCAGCCCGCGTAGGCGAGGCCGACCTGTTCCTGGGCCTGGATCCGCAGCCCGTAGTCGACCCCCTGCGCCCGCTCGGACGCCGCCGACGCGACCCCCCGCTCCATCAACGCGGCGTGCTCGCCGCACGCGCGCAGCAGCAGCCGGGCCACCAGGCCGACAGGGACGAGCGCCACGCGCCGTACCGCACCCTGACCGGGACGGGCCGCCACGGCCACCGCCGCGTCCAGCCCCCGGACGAACCGGCGCGCGGCGGCTATGTCCGGATGCGCCGACGGCCCCGTACCCGCGACCACCGGCGCCAGCACCGCCCGCAGCTCGGCGACGCGCATCCACCACAGGAACGGCGATCCGATGACCAGGACGGGCGCGGCCGGGACCCGGCGCCGCCGGGCGCCGCCGGTGAGGAGGCGGGCGTGGGCCGGATGCGTACGGTCCTCCAGCCAGCTGTCGCAGTCCGGGGTGAGCGCTATGGCGGACGGCATGGGGACGTCGAGGCGGTCGGCGAGGTCCCTGACCAGCCGGTAGAGATCGGGCGCGGCACGCTCCGTGACCGCGACGGTGGGGCTGAGGGCGGGCCTGGCGTGGGCGATCACGACGCCGACGGCTCCCGCGAGCACCAGCACGACGACCGCGACGGCCGTCACGGCCCAGCGAGCCGTGTCCCATCCCCCGCCGACCAGATGCCCCGACGCGCCACCGGCGAGCAGCACGACGGCGACGGCCGCCGGCAGCACCGCGACCCCCAGCGCTCTGCCGCGGACGCGCAGCACGGCGAGGGCCCGGGAACGGGCTCCCCGCACACCGATCTCCTCACCGACAACCGAACCTGACATGGCCGGACCTCACCCCCTCTGCCCCGCGGTGGTATCGCTCACTCCCCCACTGTGGCACCCGCCACTGACATCGCAATGCCGGTGGGCCAAGTGCCGGACCGCATGCGCCGCACCCTAGTTGGCCCTTCGCCGACCGTCATCCGGATGGCCTACTCGTCACCCGATGGAATGGCTTTGGTCAGAGCTGCTGACATGGCCGGGCGCCCCCGCTTCGAGGGGAGCGCGGGAAGTGGAGGGAGGAGGGGGGAACGCCGACGGGCGGCCCGTGAACCCACCGGACCGCCCGCCCCGTACGTACCGCGCTTACCGTACGTACCACTTACCGTCTGTATGAAGCCCAGCGCTACGCCTCGGCCGCCGCCCGCGCGATGTCCGTGCGGTGCTGCGCGCCGTCGAGGCGGATGCGGCCCAGGGCCTCGTACGCCCGTTCCCGCGCCTGTGTCAGGTCCTTGCCCGTCGCCGTCACCGACAGCACGCGGCCACCGGCCGTCACCACCGTGCCGGCGTCGTCCAGCCGGGTGCCGGCGTGCAGGACGTACGCCTCGGGGGCGTCCTGCGCCGCGATCTCGTCGAGGCCGCCGATGGGGTCGCCGGTGCGGGGTGTGTCCGGGTAGTTGTGCGACGCGACCACGACGGTCACGGCCGCGTCGTCGCGCCAGGTCAGCGACGGCAGGTCGGCGAGCGTGCCCTCGGCCGCCCCGAGCAGGACCGCTGCCAGCGGGGTCCTGAGCCGGGCCAGGACCACCTGCGTCTCGGGGTCGCCGAAGCGGGCGTTGAACTCGATGACCCGTACCCCGCGACCGGTGATCGCGAGACCCGCGTACAGCAGCCCGGAGAACGGCGTGCCGCGGCGGCGCAGTTCGTCCACGGTCGGCTGGAGGACCGTCTGGAGCACTTCGTCGACCAGCTTGGGGTCGGCCCACGGGAGCGGTGAATACGCGCCCATGCCACCGGTGTTGGGGCCCTTGTCGCCGTCCAGGGCGCGCTTGAAGTCCTGCGCGGGCTGGAGCGGGAGGACGGTGACGCCGTCGGTGACGGCGAAGAGGGAGACCTCGGGGCCGTCGAGGAACTCCTCGATGACGACGCGTTCGCAGGCGAGCGCGTGCGCGCGGGCCACGGCGAGGTCGTCGGTCACGACGACGCCCTTGCCGGCGGCGAGACCGTCGTCCTTGACGACGTACGGGGCCCCGAACGCGTCGAGCGCCTCGTCGATCTGCTCGGCGGTGGTGCAGACGTAGCTGCGGGAGGTCGGGACGTTCGCGGCGGCCATCACGTCCTTCGCGAACGCCTTCGAACCCTCCAGCTCGGCCGCCTCCTTGGACGGGCCGAAGCAGGGGATGCCCGCGTCCCGCACGGCGTCGGCCACCCCGGCGACCAGGGGCGCCTCGGGTCCGACGACCACGAGCCCGGCTTCCAGTTCGGTGGCGAGGCGCGCCACGGCCGCGCCGTCCATGGCGTCGACCGGGTGCAGCTCGGCCACATCGGCGATGCCGGCGTTGCCGGGCGCGCAGTGGAGCGAGGTGACCTGGGGGTCGAGGGAGAGAGAGCGGCACAGGGCGTGTTCGCGGGCACCGCCGCCGATGACAAGGACCTTCACGGGGGCAGCCTAGCGGGGCGGGGGCGGGGGGTGGGTCTGTGGGCGGGGGGGTGGGTGGGGGTGGGGACCCGGCGGGGGCGGGGGGCCGCTGGCGGGGGTGGGGGCGCGAGTGCCGGCCCGGGGACCCGGCGGGGGCTCGGGCGCGGGTGCGGGCGCGGGGACCCGGCGGGGGCGGGACAGCGGGCGGGGGTGCAGGCGGGCGCGGGTCTGCGGATCCGGCGGGGGTACGGGGACCCGGCGGGGGCGAGGGGGCGAGGGCGGCGGATCCGGCGGGGGCGGGGGCCGCGAGCGGGGATGAGGGGTGGTCCCCGGGCGGGGGGCGGGTCCACTGACCCGGCGGGGGTAACGGGGCGGCGGGGATGGGGGTACGGGGACGGTGGGGGACGCGGTACGGGTCAGAAGCGGACGCGGTACGGGGACGGCGGAGGGACGTGCGGTCCGGGACCGGGACGGGGTCCACAGCGGACGCGGGTACGGGGGTGGAGGGGAACCCGCGGTCCGGGTTCGGAGCGGGCGCGGTACGGATCAGGGGCGAGGCGGGCGCGGCACGGGGCTAGGCGGGCGGGTCCGGGGCCAGAGCGGGCGCGGTACGGGGCCGAGCGGGCGGGTCCTGGGCCCGGCACGTCCAGGACCGGGCTGGCGGATACGGGCCGGCGGGTAGGGGGCCGGGCCGGGGCCGGGCACGGACGCGGGCGCGGTACAAGACCGGCACGGCGAGGGACGCGTTAAGGGTCCGGGGCCGGCTCAGGGACCGGTGGAGGTGGACACGGTCCGGGTCAAGAAGGGCGCGGTACGGGACCGGCGCGGGTGCCGTACGGGACCGGTCCAGGTCTGGGCGGAAGCGGTACGGGGCGAAGGCGACGAGGCGGGGGCGGAGGGGAACGCGGTACGGGTCAGGGGCCGACGCGGACGCGGGTGGCGGGGGGGGGACGCGGTCCGGGTCCAGGACCGCGTCCGGAGCGGACGCGATAGGGAGGTGGAGGGGAACGCACGGTCCGCGACCCGAGCGGACGCGGTACGGGACCGAGTCCGGGGCCGGGCCAGGATTGCGGTGGACGCGGTCCGGGTTGGTGGTGGGAGCCGGGTGGTCAGTTCGTCGTCCGGGTTCCGGGTGGGGATGGGGTGCCCGGCTGCGGATCATTCTCTGTCGGCCGCGCCCGCGCCCGTCCCCAGCCACCAGGCCCCAGGCCGTAACCCCCGCCTACTCGTTCGAGTACTCCTCGACGATGGTCGCGCCCAGTTCGCGCACGATCAGGTCGTGGCCGGAGAGCGCCGAGTCGACCAGGTCGGGGTCGTCCTCCTCGGGGGTGTCGTCCTCGGGGGCAACGGGGTTGGGGGCGGAGAAACCCTGGCCGCCGCCGGGCCCGCCGGACGCGGACGACCCGGGGCCGTGCCCCGCCTGCCCCTGCGCAGGTCCCTGTCCGTGACCCTGTGCGGATCCCTGCGCCCCGTACCCGCCCTGGGACGCCGAAGCCCCCGACGGACCGGGGGCGGGGGAACCGGGCGCGGA
The DNA here is from genome assembly GCF_011694815.1 of Streptomyces liangshanensis. NCBI lineage: Bacteria > Bacillati > Actinomycetota > Actinomycetes > Kitasatosporales > Streptomycetaceae > Streptomyces > Streptomyces liangshanensis. Next base: position 4,179,381 of record NZ_CP050177.1, on the reverse strand, counting down.
GGCCTGGGCGGAGCCGGTGGGGCGGGAGCCGTAACCGCCGCCCCCCGTACCCCCCGTACCGCCCCCGGAGCCCCCGCCACCGGAGAAGCCACTCGCGCCGGCACCCGCGGCGCCCCCCGCGGCCGACCCGGCGCCCATGACCGCGCCGCCGCCGGTGCCGTACCCGCCGCCGTTCGCGGCCCCCCCGCCGTACCCGCCGGCGCCGCCGAGGTTCGTACCGCCGGGGTTCGGACCGCCGTTGCCGCCGCCTCCGTATCCACCGCCGCCACCGCCACCGCCCGAGAGGGGCGGCCCGGCCGTGCCACCCGACGGGTCGACGATGGCCTCGATCTTCCACTGGACGTTGAACTGCTCGGAGAGCGCCTGCTTGAGGACGTCCTCGCTGCCGCTGCTGGTGAAGTTGTCGCGGGCACCGGCGTTGATGAAGCCGATCTGGAGCGTCGTACCGTCGAAGCCCGCCACCTGCGCGTTCTGGCTGAGCAGGATCCAGGTGAAGCGGCGGCGGTTCTTCACGGCCTCCAGGATGTCCGGCCACATGTTCCGCACCTGCCCGGCGCCCTGCCCCATGGCGGGCGCGGGTCCGGGCGCGGCGGCCGCGGGCCCCGACGGCTGGCCGCCCGGGCCAGACGAGGCGGCGGGCGGACCCGCTACGGGCGCGGACGCCGGCCCCTGCCCGGGGGTGGAGGCCGTCGGCCAGCCCCCGGGCCGGCGCGCGGCCTCGGACGCGGCGGGCGCCACGGGCGGCGGCGCGGCGGCACCTGGCCAGGCACCCGGCCTCTGAGGCTCGGCGGCGGGAGCGGCAGCGGGGGGTACGGGAGGAGCGGCCGGCGCCTGGGGCGCGACAGGCGCATGCCCTTCGGGCCCGGGAACGTACCCGACAGAAAGCCCCCCGGACCCGACACCCGAGCCGGCCCCACCGCCCCCGGACCCTCCCGAGCCGGCCCCACCGCCCCCGGACCCTCCCGAGCCGGCCCCACCGACCCTGGACCCTCCCGAGCCGGCCCCCCCCGAACCAGAAACTCCCGGCCCGGTCGAGAACACGGCGTTCGCCGCGCCCCGCTCCAACCGGTCGAGGCGCGCCTGCACCGACCGCTCGTCGTCGAACGCGGCGGGCAGCAGCACACGCGCGCAGATCAGCTCCAACTGCAACCGTGGCGAGGTCGCGCCACGCATCTCCGTCAACCCGGTGTTGACCAGATCGGCGGCCCGGCTCAGCTCGGACGCCCCGAGGACCGACGCCTGGGCCTGCATCCGCTCGACCACGTCGGCGGGCGCCTCGATCAGCCCCTTCTCGGCGGCGTCCGGCACCGCGGCGAGGATCACCAGGTCGCGCAGCCGCTCCAGCAGGTCGGCGACGAAGCGGCGCGGATCGTTGCCGCCCTCGATGACCTGCTCCACCACCTCGAAGGCGGCCGCCCCGTCCCCGGAGGCGAACGCGTCCACGACCGCGTCGAGCAGCGACCCGTCCGTATAACCGAGCAGGCCGGTCGCCATGGCGTACGTCACACCGTCCTCGGCCGCGCCCGCGAGCAGCTGATCCATGACGGACATCGAGTCACGTACGGAACCGCCGCCGGCGCGCACGACGAGCGGCAGCACACCCTCGGCGACCGGGATCTGCTCCTTGGCGCACACCTCGCCCAGGTAGTTGCGCAGCGTCCCGGGCGGCACCAGGCGGAACGGGTAGTGGTGCGTACGCGAACGGATCGTCCCGATGACCTTCTCGGGCTCGGTCGTCGCGAAGATGAACTTGAGATGCTCCGGGGGCTCCTCGACGACCTTCAACAGGGCGTTGAAACCCGCCGGGCTGACCATGTGGGCCTCGTCGATGATGTAGATCTTGTATCGACTGCTGGCCGGCCCGAAGAACGCCTTTTCGCGCAGGTCACGGGCGTCGTCCACGCCTCCGTGCGACGCGGCGTCGATCTCGATGACGTCGATCGACCCCGGCCCGTTCCTGGCCAGGTCGCGGCAGGACTGGCACGTACCGCACGGTGTCGGCGTGGGCCCCTGCTCGCAGTTCAGGCAGCGGGCGAGGATCCGCGCGCTGGTCGTCTTCCCACAGCCGCGCGGGCCGCTGAACAGGTACGCGTGATTGACCCGGTTGTTGCGCAGGGCCTGCTGCAACGGGTCAGTGACATGCTCCTGCCCGATGACCTCGGCGAAGGACTCGGGGCGATAGCGGCGATACAACGCAAGGGACGACACACCTACGACGATATCGGCCCCCTAGGACAACGCACCCGCCCAGCGCTCCCCACACGGCCCCGCAACGACCCCGCACACGCGAACGCCCCCCACGCACCCGCCAGAGCCAACCTACCCTTGCTGCCTTCCGGCCCTGGGGGAGTTCAGTCAGATAGCGCCACGTGAGGGGCTCCGCTCACAGTACCCGATCCCCACCCCCGGATACGAGTTCGCGAGCACGGCCCAGGATCTTGTATGGTTCGTCGCGGAGGATTCGCCTAGTGGCCTAGGGCGCACGCTTGGAAAGCGTGTTGGGGGCAACCCCTCACGAGTTCGAATCTCGTATCCTCCGCCATTGCTCTCACCGGGCAATACGTCGAAGGCCCCCGCTGCTCGCAGCGGGGGCCTTCGACGTTGGTGGTCTCAGTTTTGGTCTCAGTTGCTCCGAGGTGACGCGTCGGCTCGGTTGCTGGTCCGCTCCTCCGCCGCGCACCCCTCAAGGCCGACAAGCCAGAGCGCGCTCTCGTTGGTCATGGGGACGAGTGGATGTCGATCCCACGGGACCGATGCTCCGCAGATGGAACAGATCACTCCGTTGAGCGCGAGTGACGCCTGTGGATAACTCTCGTGGCCGAAATCCTCCCTAGTAGTGTCAAGACGTGGCCACTCCCCTGTTCTTCGACACCGCGCTCCACACCCTCCCCTCAGTCCCCGAGGAGGCCGTGGAGCACGGCGAGGTGTTCACACAGCGTTGGGTCGTCGATCTGATCCTCGACCTCGTGGGCTACACCTCTGACAAAGCCCTCTGCGACCTGAAGCTCGTGGAGCCGGCCTGCGGATCAGGAGCCTTTCTAGGAGCCGTGGCTTCGCGGATCAGCGCATCCTGCCGCGAGCAAAACCGTCCCATCAGTGACGCAAGCCATGCCGTGCGTGCGCTCGATCTGCTGGAGCGCAACGTCCGCAGGAGCCGCGAAGTCGTCGAGCAGCACTTGGTCGACGACGGCTGGAACCCCACAGATGCCCAGCAGGTGGCGGCGGCCTGGGTCGAGCAGGGTGACTACCTACTCCAGCCCGAAGGGACCCAGCACGCGGACTATGTGGTCGGCAACCCGCCCTACATCCGCTTGGAGGACGTCCCGGCGGACAGGATGGCTGTCTATCGTCACGCGTGCCCCACCATGGGCGGCCGCGCAGACATCTACGTCGGCTTCTTCGAAGTCGCCCTTCGAAGCCTCGGGGCAGCCGGACAGCTGGGCTTCATCTGCGCGGACCGTTGGATGCGCAATCAGTACGGCCGGCAGTTGCGCCAGCTGGTGACCAAGAACTTCAGCATGGATCTGGCTCTGGTCATGCACGATGTGGACGCCTTCCACGACCAGGTCTCCGCGTACCCCGCCATCACGCTGATCAGCAAGCGGCCTCAGGGGACCGCTGTGGCAGCGGACACCACACGAGCCTTCGGTGCTCCTGAGGCCACCGCCTTCGCACGCTGGTACGCGACTGACCAGACAGAGTCGGTCACGACACCAGCGTTCCAGGCCGCTCGCATGCCGCACTGGTTCCCGGACGAGGACTCCTGGCCGAGTGCTTCACCTGCACGACTGGCAGTCCTCGAGGAACTGACAGAGCGCTTCCACCTGCTTGAGAGCAAGAAGTCCGGTACCCGAGTCGGCATCGGCATCGCCACCGGAGCGGACAAGGTCTTCCTCACCGACGACGGCACGTTGATCGAAGACGACCGCCTCCTGCCGATGGCCATGGTTCGCGACACCACGAGCGGCACGCTCAACTGGAACGGCACCTACCTGGTCAACCCCTGGACGGCCAACGGCGATCTGGTCGACCTCGCCGCGTATCCCCGGCTTGCCAGGTATCTCGACGAACACGGAGCCGCGTTGCGCAAGCGCTACGTGGCGGTCAAGCAGCCACACCGCTGGTACAAGACCATCGACAAGGTCGATCACGCGCTGACTCGGCGGCCCAAGCTGCTGCTCCCGGACATGAAGCTGACGATCCATCCGGTACTCGACGAGGGCGGACTGTACCCTCACCACAACCTGTACTTCATCGTCTCGGACGTCTGGGACATGCGCGTGCTGGGTGGTCTCCTACTCTCCAAGGTCGCGGAAGCATTCGTGGAGGCGTACGCGGTCAAGATGCGAGGGGGGACCCTCCGCTTCCAGGCCCAGTACCTCCGCAAGATCCGGGTCCCAGACCCGGAAGCGATCAGCGAGCGCGACCGAGAAGCCCTGGCGGCAGCTTTCGACAAGCGAGACGTGAGGGCCGCCACGGAGGCCGCCCTGCGCGTCTACGGACTTGCCGAGCTTCCTGACTAGGAGAGCGGATCTTGACGGTCACCCGCCAGGACTTCGAGGACGCGATAGCGACCTATTGGGGCGCCAAGCAGCTGCAGCGGGAGCAGTCCGCGATCAAGGCCGCGGTCGGCGCCGGCACCGCCGGATCCGTGCGCGGTGGTAAGCACTTCGACGCGATCGCGATCCTCCTGTCGAAGTTCTTCCTCGAAGCCGGCTACCCGCCCGAGAGCATCCGGGTCACCAAGAAACAAGGTCTGGAACTCCCCGGTTACTACCGCCCCCAGAAGCAGTGGGACCTCGTGGTGGTCCACGAGGGAGTGCTGGTTGCGGCTTTCGAACTGAAGGCCCTCGGAGGGCCGTCGTTCGGAAACAACTACAACAACCGGGTTGAGGAAGCGCTCGGCAGCGCGGTGGATCTGCGACGGGCCGCCTTGGCCGAGCTGTATCCGAAGGAGAAGCCCTGGCTCGGCTACTTCTTCATCATGGAGGACGGCAGCGGCTCTCGGAGGCCGGTCAGCATCGCGGAGGGCGCGCTGCCTGCCGATTCAATCTGGCACGGCACCTCGTATCAGGACCGGTTCGGGATCTTCTGCGAGCGCCTTGTGGCCGAGCAGCTGTACGACGCCGCTTGCTATGTCACGTCCTCAGCCGAGGACCCCAAGCCCGTCGAACTGGTGAACAGCCTTGACTGGCGGCACTTCTCGGCTGCCATAAGCGCCCGCCTCACGTATTTGAAGGAGCTCGGGATCCCCGGCTAGGAAAAAGGACGAGCGGGCCCCGACCGATCTGGTCGAGGCCCCGCATTCGGATGCCTTCGCAGGGGCGAGGTCCCTACCTCGATCTTGCTTGACGGTCCGCCGCGGAGTCGGTCGGCCGTTTCGTGTGGTGGGTAGAGGGGCAGGTCGGGGGCCCAAATGTCGTCTCGGGGTGGCGCGGGGTTTCGCTGCTCCGGGTGGAGGGCTCGCGTGGGAACGGGGAGACCTTCTGGTCACCCGGAGTTCGGTAGGAGAGCGAGCCGTTCGAGGGCGTCGATGATCACGTGGGTCCAGGGCCAGTGCCGGCCGGAGGCGGGGGTGTGCGTGTATTTCGCCTCACGGCGAGCCGCCGACGGGGCCGCCGGGGGTCGTCCCACCGGCCGGGGGAGCAGGCACGGGTGGGGGTGGCATGGCGCGGCGCGGGCGCGGGAAAAGGCGGCGGGCACGGCCCCGGGGGCGAAGGTGCGCTTCCACCGCGGCCATGTAGCGCTCGCGGACATCCGCCAGCGCCCGCAGGTCGATCACCGACGTCGGGATCACCATCGCCGTGTCGTCCGCCCCTGGGGGCGAGAGCCACGCATCCTTCATGCTCTGCCCGGCCACCGTCCGCGTACGGGCGACGAGTTCGTCATACGCGGCGCCCACCTCCGGAGCCTCGAAGCGGACCCACGCCTCGTGCCAGGTCAGTCTGGACTGGATCTCTCGCAGCTGCTCCGACAGGCGGACCCGCTCCTCGACGGCAGCGTCCGCGCGGCGGCGCCGCACGGCGTAAGCCATCTCCGCGTACTGGATGCTCGCCTCGTACGCGCTCGCGAACAATTCCTGCTTCCGCTCCTGCAGCTGGGCGCGACGGCCAATCCGCGCCTGGAGGCCGAGGACGAGGCCGGTCACGAGTGCGGCGAAAACAGCGGCGTAGGGGCCGAAGACTTTGATCGCGTCAGCCAATGATGTGGTCCTGTTCGTCGAGGCCCGGCGAACCGTGGCCGTGGGGTGCTTCGAAGCCCGGCCAGATGTTGGTGGCGCGATAGGCAGATTCCCATCGCAGATGGCGGACGATGATCGCGACGAGGACCCGCCCGCCGTCACCGGGCGACCAGCGGCGCGAGGGCGCGTCCTTCGGGTACCAGAGGCAAAGGGAACCGTCGGGGTTGCGGTGGGCGGGGCAGTCGGGTCCGCGTGCGTGGACGCGAGGGAATGCCGGATCCCCGGCGGCGAAGGCGATCTGGAGACTGTGTGAGGGCAGGATCCGAACGTGCGGGTAGACCTGAACAGTGAAACCGGACGCGAAGTCGGCAGGTTTGTCCACCTCGCGCGCGTCGAGCCCCGTTGAGCGCATCCCGGTCAGCAGCTCGGCGCGGGCCATCGGACGTGCGAACCAAGGACGCCGCGCAGGACGCCCGTCACCCCTCAACGGCCGCGTCCTCCCGCCACGAGCGCGTCTTCGGGATGAGCAGGCTCGCACCCGCGAGACCGAGGCTGGCAGTGGTGCTCAGGGGAGAGGACGCGGCGGAGAAGGCGCGCTCACGTTCACGCATCGTCTTGGGGAAGAGGTACTCCAGGACCTCCGCCACCGTGTCTACATCGTCGGGGTCGGCTATGGCCTTCGCGAGCCTGTCGGCCGCGACCCGTAGCCGTCGCTCGGCATCCGCGTCGGGGATCAGCGGCTTGAGGTCGGGCGAGACGGAGCGCGGATCCTTGGTCGACTCGCCGCGCAGAAGGCGCAGGGCGGCCTTCAGCAGCACCGTGTGGACGGCGCTGACGAGGCCCATCCTTGGCTCGACGAACTCGTAAGCCCAGACGGAGAGTTGGTGCGAGGAGAAGCCCGGCTTCGCGGCCTGAGCATTCCACGCCTTGAGGACGCGGATGGCGCGGCGCCGGGTGCGCCGCAGGGCGTCGGCGCCGGACGTCAGCAGCTCTACGTGGCCCTGAGGGTCGCTCGCACTCCATGACTTTGCGGAGCCCGGGGCCTGCTCCAGGTCGGGGATCCACAGCCCGCGCCCATCACGGCGGCGCAGCGCCACGATGAGATCGACCGTGACATCCGTGCCGTTGACCGGGGCGCCGAAGTGAATCTTGAGGCCCCGCCGGGACGTGCACACCCGCGCCTTGGGGTAGAACGGGGTGCGCTCCGGGTCGCGGAGCTTCGGGCCGATGAACGCGACAAGTTCGTCGGTGATGGTGTGTGGAGCCTCCCCTTCTCCGTCAGGACCAAGCTCCGGGTGCTGGACACGGTCCAGGATGATCCCGCCGTTCCCATCGCTGACGGCTCCCGCGTGCGGCTGAATGTGGGTGCGAACGGGGATCGAACCCGAGCTGTACGACGTACGGCCCTCGGGGTGCCGCTCGGCCAACCTGCGCGCCAGCACCAGACGTTCGCGCGTCGCCGCGAGGACGTCGGGATCTACGTTGATCAGAGTGAGCAGGTCGTCGAACTGATTGTGCAGATGTGCCATGACCGTTCCTTGCGGGCGGGGGGCGGTGCGTGGACAGACAGCCGGCACGGGTGTGTACCGTGCTCCGAGTCTGACGCACGCCACTGACAACGCCCCCGTTCTGAGCGGGAGTCACAGCCCAGCGCGGCCCGGTCGATAAGACTGTCACCAAGGTCAAGGACCGGCGCCGCCAGGTCTCACGACTCCCCAGAGTCATCGGGTTCTTCCTTGCCCTGGGTCAGGATCCGGCCTCCGACGAAGACCACAGCCAGAGCCAGCCCGGAACCGACACCGACCATGACCTTCCTCAGTAGACCGTCCACGTGGCGCTTGTGCTCAGAGTCCTTCTGAGAAGCAAGTCTTGCCGTTTCCTGGATGAGTTCGAGGAGGTGCTTCCTCTGTTCCCAGGTCAGGTCGCCTCTGTGGAGTTCTCGCTCGAAGATCACCCGTTTCTCCCGGAGGGCCTGGTAGACCTGATCCAAGCTATGCCTGCCGTCCGCGAGAGTGGCCTCGTGGGCCTTCTCGATGGCTCCGAAGGCATCCGTGGCGAACTTCCTGAACTCGGGGAACTGTTCGACGATCTTCATGGCCACTTCGGTGTCCATGTCAGGCATCATGGCCGCGAACTTGACCGCTTTCTCCTTGGAGAGATGCCTCCAGGTGTCGATCCCGAGCGCGCGCATGATCTCGGCTTCGTTCTTGTACTTCATGCCGTGGGGCCTCCATCGCTCTCCTTCGCAGCGCGTTCTTCCGCGCTGCGGGCCCCTAACTCTGCCCATCGCCGTACGTGGCGGGATTACGCGCCCGGTCCACAGCCTGTGCGCACGCCTCCCCGTAGGCCGACGAGACCGCGTTCTCGTCCGTGCCCCGCACGTGGGCCTCGATCTCCTGGCCTGGCCGACGAGAAGTGTGCCAGCGGACTGGCAGGTCCGTGTACAGATCGGGCTCGAAGTCCCAGGCCCATGTTGACCATCGGGCAGGACGCCCGACGTTGAGCCGTTCACCTCCCGTCAGGAACACGGCATGAGCGTGGTGCACCATTCGGCGGTCGGGAACCTCATGGCGGATGAGCTGGGCTCCACCTCCCGCCTCGGCCTCCCAGTGTTCCCGCCCCATCTCCTCGACCTGTGCCGCCTGGCCTGGCCGGTCCTCGCTCCACTGGGCAATCACTTGCTCCGCGTGCTCGCGGGCGGCGAAGGCCAGGCGTCGGCCGCCAAGGTCAGCGAGGTAGACAGCTGAGTCGACCGAGGCAGGGCCGGAGCGCACGGCGGCACGGGAGCCAACCTCCTCGACGGCCGCGTCCGCGGCCGTGCGCTGGAACCAGTCGGACGCGGAACGCTGCGGGCCGGCGGCTGGGCCACCCGGATCAGCACCGGCCTCACTTGGGCCGGACTTGATCGAGAGGGCCGGCCCTGAGATTCCGCTTCCGCCCGGCGCGTTCGCGGTGCGGGGTGGGGTGCTGTTGAACATGTGTGGGTGAGACGGGTTTTGGGGGTGCGCCCCGGGGGCTCGGGGGGTGCGGGAATGGTGGGGTGGGCGTCGCGCGCCGGGGGTGGGGGGATTGCTATGCGTGTTCATCAAACTACATACTGTAATCGCCTCTTCGGCTTTCCCCAGGTCGAGAGCGCTCTCGTACGTGTCCCTCCGTCACCTCGCAGAGGAGTGCCATGCCCCGGCAGAGAGTGCGAGATGTACTGACCGTCACCGCCCAACCCCTGCTCCTGCTCGCCGCCGTCGCCGTGTTCGTGCCCACCGTGTGGCTCGGATGGGAACCGGGGATGGCCACCTTCCTCTTCCAGTTCGCGGTGCTCGGGATTCTCCTGGTGCTGGAGTTCGTGATCCCGTACAACCCCTCGTGGCGGCCGGACCGGCGGGAGTGGGGGTACTACGCCGTGTACTACGTCCTCACCGCCGTCGGGGGCGCGCTCGGGCAGAATCTGGTGCTCCTGGGGGTCGGCGCCCTCGCCGATCCGGATCCGGTGCTGCCGTTGTGGGGGGAGATCCCGCTCGCGCTCCTGCTCGGTTCCCTCGCGAGCTACGGGGTGCACCGGGCCGGCCACACCTACGCGTGGTTGTGGCGGCTGCACGGGGTGCACCACGTACCGGACAAGGTGAACGTCGGCAACAACAGCGTCAACCACGTGGCCGACGTGGTGATTTCGCAGGGCTTCGTCCAACTGGCCCTCGCCCTGGTGGGGTTCTCCGAGCGCGCGGTCTTCGCGGTCGGGCTCTTCGTCGTGGCGCAGGGGTACTTCGTCCACGCCAACATCCGGGTGCGGCTGGGGCCCTTGAACCACGTCCTCGCCGGACCCGAGCAGCACCGGCTGCACCACAGCACCGACCTGGCCGAGGCCGGCCACTACGGCTCCGACCTGTCCCTGTGGGACCGCCTCTTCGGTACGTTCACCTGGCGCCCCGGCCGTGAGCCGGCGGCGGTCGGGCTGGCCGATCCGCGTACCTTCCCCGCCACCGGCAGCATCCTCACCACACTCGTCCACCCCTGGCGCCGCTCCGCCGGGTGAGGGCTGGTCTGGCGAGGACCGGTGAGGAGACCCGCTCGCTGCGGTTTCTTTCAACGCTCCCCTGTTTCTTGTCCGTTCACATTCGTACGGCGCCCCGCTCGCTACGCGTGCGCCTGTTTGGCGACCCAAGGAACGATCATGTCTGCACACGCTGGTACGTCCCCCGAGAAGATCGCCGTCATCGGCATCGGCTGCCGCTTCCCCGGCGGAGCCAACGACCACCAGACCTTCTGGCGCAACCTGGTCGAGGGCAAGGACTGCATCACCCCGACGCCCCCCAACCGGTACGACGCGGCCGGCCTCGGCAGCAAGGACAAGGCGAAACCGGGCCGGCTCGTCGGCGGGCGCGGGGGGTACATCGACGGATTCGACGAGTTCGACCCGGCGTTCTTCGGCATCAGCCCCCGCGAGGCGCACGCCATGGACCCGCAGCAGCGCAAGCTCCTGGAGGTCGCCTGGGAGGCCCTGGAGGACGGCGGGCAGAGACCCGGCGAGCTGGCCGGGCAGGACGTGGGGGTGTTCGTCGGGGCGTTCACCCTCGACTACAAGATCCTCCAGTTCTCCGACCTCGGATTCGGCACCCTCGAAGCCCACACGGCGACCGGGACCATGATGACGATGGTCTCGAACCGTCTCTCGCACTGCTTCGACTTCCGGGGCCCGAGCCTGTCCGTCGACTCCGCGTGCAGTTCGTCCCTCGTGGCGGTGCACCTCGCCGCCGAGAGCCTGCGCCGCCGGGAGAGTTCGCTGGCGCTGGCGGGCGGCACGCTGCTGCACCTGGCCCCGCAGTACACGATTGCCGAGACCAAGGGCGGATTCCTCTCCCCCGAAGGCCGTTCCCGGACCTTCGACGCGGCTGCCAACGGTTACGTCCGGGCCGAGGGCGTCGGGATCGTGGCCCTCAAGCTCCTCGTGGACGCGCTCCGCGACGGCGACCCCATCCACGCCGTCATCACGGAGACCGGGGTCAACCAGGACGGCCGTACGAACGGCATCACCGTCCCCAGCGCCGAGGCCCAGTCCGCGCTCGTCGAGCAGGTCTGCGCGCGGGCCGGGATCACGCCGGGCAGTCTCCAGTACGTGGAGGCCCACGGCACCTCCACCCCGGTCGGCGACCCGATCGAGGCGAACGCGCTGGCGCGCGCCCTCGCCGTCGGGCGCCAACCAGGCGCAGCGTGCTACGTCGGTTCCGTCAAGACGAACATCGGGCATACGGAGTCCGCGGCCGGGATCGCGGGGCTCATCAAGACCGCGCTCAGCCTCGAACACCGACTGATTCCCCCGCACATCAACCTGGAACGCCTCAACCCGGCGATCGACCTCGCCGCCGCGCCCTACGAGATCCCGGATCGGGTCACCCCCTGGCCCGCCCACGACGGACCGGCCCGCGCGGGCGTCAACTCCTTCGGCTTCGGGGGCACCAACGCGCACGTGTTGTTGGAGGAGGCGCCCTCCGGGGTCGGGGTGGAGGAGTCCCCGGGGGCTGTTCCCGAGCGGCGATCCCGTGCCGATGGGCTCCCGTTCCGGGTGTTGCCGCTGAGCGCCCACGACGCCGCCGTACTTCCCCGGCTGGCTGAAGCCGTCCGCGCGGAGCTGGAGGAAACCGCAGCTCAGGGGCCGTACGCCACGAGTCCCGCGCCCGGGGCCCCGCCCGCCCTCGCCGACCTCGCCCACTCCCTCGCCTGCCGCCGGCAGCACCACGACGCCCGCCTCTCCGTGGTCTACGAGACGCGAGACGACCTGGACCGCGCCCTGGCCGCCTACGCCCGCGGTGAGGAGCACCCCCGCGTCCTGCGCGGCAGGCGCCGCGACGGGCAACAGGCTTCGCCCGTCTGGGTGTTCACCGGCATGGGCCCCCAGTGGTGGGCCATGGGGCGGGAGTTGTACGGGACCTCGCCCGTCTACCGGGAGGCGGTCGAGGCCGTCGACCGGGAGATCGCCGCACAGGCCGGCTGGTCGCTGACCGCCGAGCTGAACGCCGCCGAGGACGAGTCCCGGATGGCGCAGACCTGGCTCGCCCAGCCCGCCAACTTCGCCGTTCAGGTCGGCCTCGCCGCCCTCTGGCGCGCCCAAGGGGTCCGTCCCGCCGCGATCGTCGGGCACAGTACGGGCGAGGTCGCCGCCTTCTACGAAGCCGGGGTCTACAGCCTGCGGGACGCGGTACGGGTCGTCCTGCACCGCAGCCGCTTGCAGCACCGGCTCGCCGGTACGGGCACGATGCTGGCCGTCGGCCTGCCCGAGGACGAGGCCGAGGCGTTACGGCATACGACGCCCCTCGGCGACCGCCTGTCCGTCGCCGCCGTGAACAGCCCCGGGGCGCTGACGCTGGCCGGGGACCGGGAAGCGCTCGCCGTGTACGCGGAGAAGCTGCGTACCGACGGGGTGTTCGTCAAGTTCCTCGACGTGCAAGTCCCGTACCACAGCGCCGCGATGGACGAGATCAGGGCCGAGTTGCTGACGGAGCTGGCCGGGATCGAGCCCCGTCCCGCCCGGGTGCCCCTTCACCTCACCGGCCGGACCGGACGGGCCAAGGGGCCGGAACTCGACGCGGGGTACTGGTGGGACAACGTGCGGGACACCGTACGGTTCCGCGACGCCGTCGACGCGCTGCTCGACGACGGACACCGCACGTTCCTGGAGATCGGCCCCCATCCGGTCCTCGGGCACGCGATCAAGGAGTGCTTCGCCGCGCGGGAGGACGCCGGGCCGGGCCCGCAGCAGGGCGTGACCGTGATGCCGTCGATCCGTCGCGCCGAGGGCGAGGCCCTGCGCTTCGCCACCTCCCTGGCCGCGCTGTACACCGTCGGCTGCGCACTCGACTGGAACGCGCTGCATCCGCGCGGCCGTTGGGTGCCGCCGCCCCGCTACCCGTGGAAGCGCGACCGGTACTGGACCGAGCCCGCGTCCGTCGCGCAGGTCCGGCTGGGGCAGGTCGACCATCCGCTGCTGGGCCGGCGCCTCGCCACCGCGGAGCCCGCGTGGGAGGTGGCGCTCGACGTCGAGACCACGCCGTACCTCGCCGATCACCGCATCCAGGGACGGGCGTTGTTCCCGGCGGCCGGGTACGTCGAGATGGCGTACCAGGCTCTCCACGCCCAGACCGGCGGTACGGAGGCGGAGTTGGGGGACATCGAGCTGCGCAAGGCGCTGTTCCTGCCCGAAGACGCGCCCCGCGCGGTCCAGTTGTCGCTGTCCGCGCAGACCTCCGCCTTCACCGTGGCCACCGGGGGCGACACCCCGGCCGTGCACGCCTGTGGGGTCGTACGGGGCGGCGTCCCGGCCTCCCGTACGGCTCCGCTCGACGGGACGGCGATCCGGGCGCGCGCCGACCGCCGTCTGGACTCCGCCGCGTGCTACGAGACGCTGGGCGCGCTCGGGTACGACTACGGGCCCGCGTTCCAGGGCATCGCGGAGGTCTGGCGTACGCGCGGTGAGGCGCTGGCGCTGATCCGGCCGCCCGCGTGCCTCGGCGGGGCCGGCGGACACCATGTGCACCCGGTTCTGCTGGACGCGTGCTTCCAGACGCTCCTGGTGGCCGGGCTCCCGGACGAGGACGTCAACGGGGACGGGGACGAGGGGGCCGGGGGCGGGGAGCCTGAGCGCGGGATGCTTCTGCCGCTCGGCATCGACGCGGTGCGTACGGCTCCGGTCGGCGACCGGCCCCTGTGGGCGCACGCCACCGTCACCCGGCGGGGGGAGGACGAACTCGTCGGTGACATCGCCCTCTACACCGAGGACGGCGTACCGCTCGGGTATGTACGCGGCTTCCGCGCCGCCGACGTGGAACAGGCGTCGGCCGCGGTGGGCGTCTCCACCATCGACGGGTGGCTCGCCGAACTCATCTGGACCGAGGCGCCGTTGGACGCCGGGCAAAGACGACAAGGCGGGGAGGCGGAGGACGACGCGGGTACGGGTGCGGTTTGGGATACGGAATCGGGTACGGGTACGGGTACGGAATCGGGTACCGGTACGGGGGCGGGCCTCGCCCCTGTTCCGAACCGGAGGCCGGTCGCCCCCGGCACCTGGCTGCTGTTCGCGGACCGGCCCGGTGGGGTGGCCGACCACCTCGCCCGCCTCGCGGTCACGAGTGGGGCGCGCTGCCACCTCGTACGGCCCGGTGAGGCGTACGCCTTCGACCCGGACGGACGGGATTCCCGGGTGGTCCCGGGCAGCGCGGGCGATCTCCGCAGGCTGCTCGCCGACCTGGCGGCCGAAGCCGCGGACGAGGGCCGTCCGGCCGCCCTCGACACCGTCGTCCACCTGTGGAACCTGGATCTGCCCGCCCTGGACGACACCGCGCGCGGCCACCTCGACGCCCACAGCACGCTGGGCGCCTACTCCGTGGTCGCCCTGGCCCAGGCGCTCCAGGACGCCCCCGAGCAGTCGGCCGCGCCGGCCGCCCTGCACCTGGTCACCCGGGGGGCCCAGGCGGCCGTCCCCGGAGAGCCGGTGGAGCCGCTGGGCGCGTCCGTCTGGGGCATCGGCCGGGTCCTGCGCCACCAGGAACTGACCACGCACCGGGGGAAGTTGATCGACCTGCCGCTCCCGTCGGCGGACCCCCCGCGAGGCTCCCGCCCGCAACACCCGCAGCGCCCGCAGGAACCAGCGCGCGGCGACGCCGAGGCGCGAGCCGGCGCCGGGGCGCGGGCCGACACCGGCGCGCAGGCCGACACCGGCGCACGAGCCGGCGTCGACGCCCGATCCCGAACCACCGCCGAAGCCCAGGCCCTCCTCCACGAGATCCTCGCCCCTCCCGCCCCCCACCACCCCCACGACGAAGTCGCCCTGCGCGGCGGGCGGCGGCTCGTCAGTGGGCTCTCGCGTCCCGAGGGCCTCACCCGGCCCTTCCCGCCCCGGCTGCGCCCCGACGGCGCCTACCTCGTCACCGGCGCGTTCGGCGCGCTGGGCCGGCTGCTCTGCCGCTACCTCGTCCGCCGGGGCGCCCGGCACCTCGTCCTCGTCGGCCGTACGGCGCTCCCCGACCGCGCCACCTGGCGCACCCTCTCTCCGGACTCCCCGGCCGCCTCGGCGGTCCGCTTCGTCAAGGAGCTGGAGGCGCTCGGCGCCCACCCCGTGCACGCCGCCCTCGACGTCGCCGACGAGCCGGCCCTGACGCGGTGGCTCGCCGCCTACCGGGACCGGGACGCGCCCCCGGTGCGCGGCGTCTTCCACCTCGCGGGGCACGTACGGGACACGCCGGTCCAGGCCCTGGACCGCGCCGCGTTCGACTCCGCCTTCGACCCGAAGGCCGCGGGGGCCTGGCTGCTCCACCACCACCTGCGCGACGAGCCGCTCGACCACTTCGTGCTCTTCGCCTCCGTCGCGTCCCTGCTCACCACCGCCGGCCAGGCCAACTACGCGGCGGGCAACGCCTTCCTGGACGCCCTGGCCCACCACCGCAGGGCGCGCGGGCTGCCCGCGCTCAGCCTGGACTGGGGGCCCTGGGCGACCGGCATGATCGAGGAGTTGAGCCTGGTCGAGCACTACCGGGCCGTGCGCGGCATGAGTTCGCTCTCCCCGTCCGCGGGCATGGCCGTCCTGGAGCGGGTCCTCGGCCAGGACCGCGCCCAGCTCCTCGTCGCGACCGTCGTCGACTGGAAGACCTTCCTCGCCTGGTACCCGTCGCCGCCCCCGCTGGTCAGGCACCTGGCCGCCGAGGCGGCCGAGGCCGCGGCCCCCGGCGGGTCCGCAGCGGGCGGTGGGGCGCGGGACGAACAGAGCGACTACCTGCACCGCTTCCGGACCGCCGCCGGCGACGGCCCACGCGCCCGGCTCGTCACGGACCGCTTCCTCGACTGCGCGTCGTCCGTGCTGCGGATGAGCGCGGGCCAACTCGACCTGGACGCGGGGCTGGGCGCGTACGGCATCGACTCGCTCCTCGCGATGGAGCTGCGCGCCCGGATCCAGGCCGCGACCGGGGTCGCCCTGCCGGTCGTCGCTCTGCTCAGCGGCGCCCCGCTGCGCGACCTGACCGCCCAACTCCTCACCGCCACCGCCGGACTGGCCTCCAGGGCCACGCGGGAGCCGGGAGCGGCGGCCGTGGAGGTCCACGAGGATCCCTCCCGGCATCCCCTGACGCAGAATCAGAAAGCCCTCTGGTTCCTGAAGCAGCTCCACCCGGACGGCTTCGCGTACAACATCGGCGGCGCCGTCGAGGTCCGTACGGCCATCGACCCCGAGCTGATGACCTCCGCCGTCCGTGCCCTGGTGGCCCGGCACCCCATGCTGCGGGCGAACTTCGTGAGGGAGGACGGCCGGCCGCTCCAGACCGTCTCGGACACCGTCGAGCCGGACATCGCGGTCTTCGACGTCGAGGGCATGGAGTGGGAGGGGATCCGCGAGCTGATCGTCCAGGAGTACCGCAGGCCGTACGACCTCGCGCGGGACCGCCTGATGCGCTTCCGGCTGTTCCGGCGGGGCCCGGACCGCTGGGTGCTGATGAAGGCGGTCCACCACATCGTCTCCGACGCGATCTCCACCTTCACCTTCATCGAGGAGCTGCTCGCCCTCTACGAAGGCATGCGCTCGGGCCACGCCGTCGAACTGCCGCCTGTCCAGGGCCGGTACGTCGACTTCCTCAACCGGCAGAACCAGTTCCTGGCGTCCCCCGACGCCGACCGGATGCTGGAGTACTGGCGCGGCGCGCTGCCCGCCGAGGTGCCGCCGCTCGCCCTCCACACCGACGCGCCCCGGCCGCCCGTGCAGACCCACAACGGGGCCTCGGAGTTCTTCGTCCTGGACGACGACCTCAGCGCCCGGGTGCACGCCCTGGCCCGCGAGCACGACGTGACGGTCTTCGTGGTGCTGCTGTGCGCCTACTACCTGCTGCTGCACCGCCATTCGGGCCAGGACGACGTCGTCGTCGGCAGCCCGGTGACCGGGCGCACGGACGAGGACCTGTCGTCCGTGTACGGCTACTTCGTCAACCCCCTTCCCCTGTACGCGCATCTGGGCGGCGACCCGACCGTCGCCGACCTCCTCGCCCAGGTCCGCGGGACGGTGCTGGGCGGGATCGACCACCAGGAGTACCCGTTCGTCCTGCTGGTCGAGAAGCTGGGCCTCCAGCACGACCCCAGCCGCTCGGCGGTCTTCCAGGCGATGTTCATCCTGCTGGCCCACAAGGTGTCGTCGCGGCAGTACGGCTATCACCTCGACTACATCGAACTCCCCGAGGAGGAGGGGCAGTTCGACCTGACGCTGTCGGCGTACGAGGACGAGGCCGAGCACCGGTTCCACTGCGTCCTGAAGTACAACACCGACCTGTTCCTGCCCGGGACCGTGCGGCGGCTGGCCGGGCACTACCGCAACCTCCTGGAGGCGCTGACCCGTGCCCCCCGCGACCGGGCGGTGGCGGGGCTCGACATGCTCGGCGAGGACGAACGCCACGAGATCCTGCACGGACCGGCTGCCCGGGGGCGGGAGTTGGCGCCGGAGCCTCCGGTGCACGAGTTGTTCGTACGGGCGGCGGCCCGCACCCCGGAGGCGGTCGCGGTCACGGTCCCGGCCGCGGGGCCCGGCGGGGAGGCCCGCCACCTGACCTACGCGGAGCTGGAGCGGGCCTCCGCCGTGCTGGCGGGGCGGCTGCGGGCCCGGGGAGCGGGCGGCGGGGTCGTCGCGGTGTGCCTGCCGAAGTCCCCCGAGCTGATCGTCGCGCTCCTGGCCGTCCTGCGCGCGGGAGCCGCCTACCTGCCCCTCGACCCCGGCCACCCGGCGGAACGGCTCGCCTTCATGGCGGGCAACGCGGGGGCGCGGCTGGTCCTCACCGACCCGGCGGGCGCGGAGCGGCTCGACGTACCGGGGGCGGAGTTCCTCACCGACGTCATGGCGGGGGCCGCCTTCGAAGACCTCGCCACCGACGATGCGCCCGTCGGTCCGGACACCACCGCGTACGTCATCCACACCTCCGGGTCGACGGGCCGCCCCAAGGCCGTACGGGTGTCCCACGGCGCCCTCGCGGCCCTCGGCGCCGCGTGGCGCGAGGAGTACGGGTTGGGCGAAGCGGCGGGCGAGCCCGCTCCCGGATCCGCCCACGTCCCCGACCCCACCCCCCGCGTCCACCTCCAGATGGCCGGCGTCTCCTTCGACGTGTTCACCGGCGACCTCGTCCGCGCCCTCTGCACCGGGGGCCGACTGGTCCTCGCCGACCGCGAGTTGCTCCTCAACACGGCGCGTCTGTACGAGGCCATGACCGCCGAGGGCGTCGACTGCGCCGAGTTCGTCCCCGCCGTCGTCCGCGCCCTGATGACCCACTGCGAGGAGGGCGGTCACCGGCTCGACTTCATGCGGCTGCTGATCGTCGGCTCCGACACCTGGAAGGTCGCGGAGTACGAGCGGCTGCGCGCGCTCTGCGGCCCGTACACCCGGGTGATCAACTCCTACGGCCTAACGGAGGCCACCGTCGACAGCGCCTGCTTCGAAGGCCCCACCGACGGGCTCGACCCGAACAGCACGGTCCCCCTCGGCACCCCGCTGCCCAACTGCGTCCTGCACGTCCTCGACGCCCGGCGACAACCCGTACCGCCCGGCGTCACCGGCGAGTTGTGGGCCGGCGGAGGCGGCCTCGCCCAGGGATACGCCGGGGACCAGGAGCAGACCGACCTGCGCTTCGTCACCGTCACCCTCGACCGCGGCCCCGACGCCGTCCCCGAACGGCTCTACCGCACCGGCGACCTGGCCCGCCGGGACGCCCAGGGCCGCATCCACCTCCTCGGCCGCGCCGACGCCCAGATCAAGCTGCGCGGCCACCGCATCGAGCCGGGGGAGATCGAGTCCCTGCTGACCACCCTCCCCGAGGTCACCGACGCGTACGCCATGGTCAGAACCGACGACGGCGGCGAACCGGCCCTCTGCGCCTACGTGGTCCGCGCCCCCGGCACCTCTCCCGACCCCCGGGCCCTGCGCCGCCACCTCGCCGCCCACCTGCCCACGTACCTCATCCCGGCCCGTCTGCACACGCTCGACGCGCTCCCCCTCAACGCGAACGGAAAGGTGGACCCGGACGCCCTGCCCGCGCCCGCCGCCGACTCCCCGCAGGAGATCCACGAACCGCCCGTCACCCTCTACGAGGAGCGCGTGGCGGCGCACTGGAAGGCCGTGATCGGCCTCGAACTCGTCGGCCTGCACAGCGACTTCTTCGCCTCCGGCGGCAGCTCCGTCTCGCTCATCGAGCTGATCCACCGCCTCCAGAAGGAGTTCGGCATCGCGATCCCCGTCGGCCTGCTCTTCAAGGTGACCACGCTGCACGGCATGGCCCGTACGGTCGAGGACATCGTCACCGGCCGGGTCTCCGGCAACCTCTCCCACCTGTCCTTCAACACGGGCGGCGGACCGCTCCTCTTCTGCTTCCCGCCGGCCGGCGGGCACGGGCTCGTCTACCGCCACTTCGCCGCGCACCTGCGTCCGTACGAGCTGATCGCCTTCAACCACGTCGACGGCGACAAGGGCACGCGCTACGCCGACCTCGTGGAAGCGCTGCACCCCGAGGGGCCCTGCCTGCTCCTCGGCTACTCGCTGGGCGGCAACCTCGCCTTCGAGGTCGCCAAGGAGCTCGAACGGCGGGGGCGCGAGGTGGCCCATGTCGTGATCATGGACTCGTACCGGATCGACGAGGAGTACGGCGTCTCCGCCGAGCACACCGAGGCGTTCGAGCGCGAGCTGCGGGACCACCTGCGGCGCCACACCCACGCCGAGACCGTCACCGCCCAGACCCTCGAACAGGCCAGGGACTACCTGGAGTACTGCGGGCGCACCCCGAACCACGGATCGGTCGCCGCGACCGTCACCGTGATCTCCGACGAGGCGAAGGTGCCGTTCTACGCGGCGGGGCAACGCGGCAGTTGGCACGCCACGTCCACCACCGTGAGCCGGCTGGTGCGCGGCGCCGGCCTGCACGCGGAGATGCTCGACGAGAAGCCCGCCGAGCGGAACGCGGCCCTGGTGCTGTCGGCCCTCGGCGACACCCTCGCCACCGTACCCCGGGGGCGTTCCGCTTCCCCGGCGGCCGTCACCACAGACAGGGAACGCCATGGTGCGTGACAACCCGACGACGCGTGACACCAGGCCGGTGTGGGAGGACCGGCGCCCCCGGCCCGCGGCCGCCGGCCGCCGTACGAGAACGGACCGTCCCCCCGGCACCGCGCCCCGGGTCATCATCATCGGCGCGGGCATCGGGGGCCTGTCCACCGGCTGTTACGCGCAGATGAGCGGCGCCGAGACGCGGATCTTCGAGCGCCACGTCCTGCCCGGCGGCTGCTGCACGGCGTGGGCGCGCCAGGACTACGTCTTCGACTACTGCATCGAGTGGCTCACCGGTACGGGGCGCGGCAACGACGCCGCCCGGGTCTGGCGTGAACTCGGCGCGCTGGACGGCAAGTCGATCGCGAACTTCGAGATGTTCAACACCGTCACCGACGAGAACGGCCGCTCGGTCACCTTCTACAACGACCCCGACCGGCTGGAGGCCCACCTCCTGGAGATCTCGCCGGCCGACGCGCGCCCGATCCGCGCGTTCTGCCGTGACCTGCGGCGCTTCACCCGCATCAACCTCTATCCGTTCCTGACCCCGCCGCCGCTCCAGTCCCCGAGGGAGCGGCTGGCCACCCTGCGGACCGTCCTGCCGTCCTTCGTCCTGCTCTGGCGCACCGCCGTGACCCGGATGGAGAGCTTCTGCGACCGGTTCGAGGACCCGCTGCTGCGGCGGGCGTTCCCGTTCATCTTCTTCCAGGACCACGAGGTCTTCCCGCTGCTGCCGTACCTGTTCAACATGGCCAGCGCGTACCACCTCAACGCCGGTTTCCCCCAGGGTGGTTCGCTGGGGCTGGCCCGTTCGGTGGAGGAGCGGTACACGAAGCTCGGCGGGCGGGTCGACTACCGGGCCCGGGTGGCGCGGGTGCTGGTGGAGGACGACCGGGCGGTCGGGGTGGAACTCCGCAACGGGGAACGGCACTTCGCCGACCATGTGGTGTCGGCCTGCGACGGGGTGACCACCATCCAGGGGCTGTTGGGCGGCCGCTACACGAGCCCGCGGGTCGAGAAGCTCTTCACCGAGATGACCGCGCGTCCCGACCTGCTCTACCCGGGGATGGTCTCGGCCTTCGTCGGGGTCGACGGCGAACTGGACCCGGCCGCCCGGCACAGCACCACCTACCTGCTCTCCGACAAGGACTGCGCGGCGCTGCCGGGGGTCATGCAGAAGAGCCTGGTCGTCCAGATGCGTTCGCGCTACTCCGACGGGTTCGCCCCGCCGGGCAAGTCCGTCGTCCACTGCACGTACTTCAGCGACTACGCGTCCTGGAAGCGGCTGCGGACCACCGACCGGAAGGCGTACTGGGCGCGCAAGCAGCAGGTGGCCGACTTCGTCAGGGGTTTCCTGGAGCGGCACCACCCCGGCATCGGCCGCGCCATCGAGGTCGTGGACGTGGCGTCCCCGACGACCACCGAGCGTTACACCGGGGTGCGGGGCGGCAGCATCCTCGGCTGGAAGTCCTTCACGCCGGCCGACGACGTGATCACGGGCCTGATCAACAAGGACCGGATGCGGCTGCCGGGCCTGGCCGGGTTCTCCATGGCGGGCCAGTGGTTCGCGGGCGGCAGCCTGATCCGGGCCGCCGCCGGGGGGCGGTTCGTCACGCAGTACCTGTGCGAGGAGCTGGGGCTCGACTTCCGCGCCTGGGACAGCGGCGGCGCGGTCCCCTGGCATCCGGACCGGCTCGGACACCTGCCCCAGCTAGAGACCCGAAGGGTGCGGTGACCGCCAGGTGACCACCACGACCACGACGACGCAGACGACCACCACGACCCAAACGACCCCGACGACCGAGACGTCCACCGCGACCGCGACACCCCCGGCCGGCGGCGCGTCCGCCCGCAGGAAGAGCATGATCATCATCGGCGGGGGCCTCGGCGGCCTCTCGACGGGCGCGTACGGCCGGATGAACGGCTACCGCACCCAGGTCTTCGAGATGCACGAGATCCCCGGCGGCTGCTGCACCGGCTGGGGCCGCGGCGAGTTCACCTTCGACGCGTGCATCAGCTGGCTGCTCGGCAACGGCCCCGGCAACGAGATGCACCAGATCTGGCTCGAACTCGGGGCCCTCCAGGGCAAGGAGATGCGCCACTTCGACGTGTTCAACACCGTGCGGGGCAGGGACGGCCGCACGGTCTACTTCTACTGCGACCCCGACCGGCTGGAGAGCCACCTGCTGTCCCTCTCGCCGCCCGACGCCCGCGCCATCCGGTCGTTCTGCGCGGGGCTGCGCAAGTTCATCGCCTGCCTGCCGTCGTACCCCTTCCTCAAACCGGTGGGGCTGATGACCCGCCGGGAGCGCTGGCGGATGCTGGCCGGCTTCCTCCCGTACTTCAACCTCTTCCGCACCTCGATGTCCGTGCTGATGTCGGAGTACTCGACCCGCTTCAAGGACCCGCTCCTGCGGGACGCCTTCAACTACATCCTGTACGAGCGGCATCCGGGCTTCCCCGTCCTGCCGTTCTACTTCCAGATGGCCGCCCAGGCCCACCGCTCGGCCGGGGTGCCCGAAGGCGGCTCGCTGGGGCTGGCGCGCTCGATCGAGCGGCGCTACCTGGACCTCGGCGGGGAGATCACGTACAACGCCATGGTCGAGGAGATCCTGGTCAGGGACGACCGGGCGGTCGGGGTGCGGCTCTCCGACGGCCAGGAGCACTACGCCGACATCATCGTGTCGGCGTGCGACGGGCCGAAGACGCTGCTCGACCTGCTGGGCGGACGGTACCTGGAGGGCGAGTACGCCACCCTCTACCGGGAGACCCTGCACCGGCCCGGCATGGTCTTCCCCGGGTACGCCAGCGTCTTCCTCGGCCTGCGCCGCCCGTTCCCGGACGCCGACCCCACCACCACCCACCTGCTGGACGAGGCGACGGCCTCGCGGCTGACCGGGATCCGGCACCCGAGCCTCAACGTCCAGTTCCGCAGCCGGTTCTACCCCGAGCTGTCGCCCGAGGACACCGCGGTCGTCTACGCCACCTACTTCTCCGACACCGCCCCCTGGCGGGACCTCGCCGAGGGCCCGGAGCGGCTCAGCCGTCCCCGCAGGGGCGCGGAGCTGCACACGCTCCCGGTACGGCGGGGCAAGCCGTACGCCCTCGCGAAGCGGCGGACGAGAGACGCGGTCGTCGACTTCCTCGACGGGCTGTACCCGGGGCTCAAGGACTCGGTGGTGGTACGGGACACCTGCACGCCCCTCACCCAGATCCGCTACACCAACAGCTTCGAAGGCACCTTCCTGGGCTGGCAACCCTTCGTGGAGAGCGGCGAGTTGATGGAGGAGCTGGTCAAGAAGAACGGGCCCGTCCTGCCGGGGTTGGAGAACTTCTACCTGTCCGGTGTGTGGGCCACGACCGGCGGCCTGATCCGCGCGGCCGCGGCGGGGCGCCAGGTCATGCAGTTCATCTGCCGGGACGACGGGGTCGACTTCACGGCGTCCGTGGACACCAGCGCGCCGCCGCCGACACATGTCGACGTACGGGTGGGTCCGCGGCGCTGAGAGCCGGGTCCCCTCGCCCCCACCAACCCCCCTCCTCCTCATGCGTCAACCTTGTCGAGAAAGGCACCTCCATGACCGCTCCCCCCGACGCCTGCCCCGTCCGGGACACCTCCCCCGAGCCCCTCGCGTACCCCTTCTGGACCACCGGGGGCCTCGGACTCGCCGACGATTACGGGCAGTTACGGGACCGGCCCCCCGTCCGCGTCCGGCTGCCGTACGGGGACGACGCCTGGCTCGCCAGCAGTTACGACGACGTGCGCGCCGTGCTGTCGGACCCCCGGTTCAGCCTCGCGGAGGCCGTCCACCGGGACCAGCCCCGGATCGGCCCCATGCCCCGGACCGGCGGCGGCCTCATCGCCCTCGACGCGCCCCGCCACACCCGGCTGCGCGCCCTGCTGGCCAAGGAGTTCACCGCCCGCCGCGTCGAGCCGCTGCGCGACCGCATGCGCGAGGTCGTGGACGGGCTGCTCGACCGGATGGTGGCCGCGGGGCCGCCCGCCGACCTGGTCGAGGACCTCGCCTTCCCCCTCCCCCTGACCCTCATCTGCGAACTGACGGGGGTCCCCGAGGAGGACCGGCCGGGGGTACGGACCTGGGCGGACACGGTCTGTTCCGGCAGCGTGACCCCCGATGTCGTGCAGCGGCACGCCAAGGACTTCTTCGCCCGCATGGACGAGTGGGTCGAGGCCCGCCGCCGTACCCCCGCGGACGACCTGATCACCGTCCTGGTCCGGGCCTGCGACGACGGGGTGCTGACGGCGGAGGACCTGTACGGGCTGCTGAACGAGCTCCTCATCGGCGGGTTCGTCACCACCACCAACCAGATCGCCAACTTCTTCGCGGTCCTGCTGCTGCCCGGGGAGGCCGGCGCCGGCGGCGCGGACGTCCTCGCTGCCGTCCGCGACCGGCCCGGCCTGATCCCCCGCGCCGTCGAGGAGCTGCTGCGGTTCGTCCCGCTGCTCAACGGCCTCACCCTGCCCCGGTACGCCTCCGAGGACGTGGAGCTGGGCGGCGTCCTGGTCCGGGCCGGTGAGCCGGTCGTGGTCTCCCAGGCCGCCGCCAACCACGACCCGGCCGCCTTCCCGTCCCCCGGGCGCCTCGTGCTCGACCGCCCCGGGACCCCGCACATCAGCTTCGGCCACGGCATCCACTACTGCCTGGGCGCCCACCTGGCCCGCCTCGAACTCCAGACGACGCTGGAGCGCGTCACGACCCGGCTGCCGGGGCTGCGACTGGCCGTGCCGGAGGGGGAGTTGCGGTGGCGGACGAAGGAGTTCTTCAGCGGCCTGCGGTCATTGCCGGTCGCCTGGTGAGACCGGGGCCGGGCGGGGCCCCTGCCCCCGTGCTCACTTCCGCCAGAACAGGTGATGCACCACCCGGCCGCTCGGGCTGGGGACGACGTCGAGGTGGAACCGGTCCCGCAGTTCGTCCGGCGACTCCCAGAGCCGCAGCCCGGAGCCGAGCTCCACCGGCGAGACCGCCACGTGCAGGGTGTCGACGAGGTCGGCGTCCAGGAACTCCCGGATGGTGCGCACCCCGCCACCGAGCCGCACGTCCTTGCCCCCCGCCGCCTCCCGCGCCCGCGCGAGGACCCTGGCGGGGTCGCCGTCGACGAAGTGGAAGGTGGTGTCGGAGAGGGTGAGCGACGGGCGCTCGTGGTGGGTCAGGACGAACACCGGGGTACGGAACGGAGGTTCGTCCCCCCACCAGCCCTGCCACTCGTGGTCCTCCCAGGGCCCGCGCTGGGGGCCGAACTTGTTGCGGCCCATGATCTCGGCCCCGATGTTGCGCGCGTAGTCCCGCGTCAGGTAGTCGTCCAGCCCACGGCTGCCCCCGGGGGCGGTACGCATCGGCCAACTCGCCGTGGCCCCGGCCCAGCCGAACAGCTTCCCGGGATCGACGTGACCGAACGGCCGCTCCAGGGTCTGGTCCTCACCGGCCCCGATCCCGTCGCTCGACACATTGAAGTTCTGAACCCTCAGCAACTGCGGCACACGTTCCTCCTGAAATGGGACAACAACACCAAGAAGACCACCCGCACCGGCAAAAGTCATCGGTGATCCCCCGGGCGGCCGTGTCACATCTCTTCGGGTCGATCCGTCGTACGGGTGTACGCGCCCGCACCGGCTGTCGCAGCCGCCCACGGTTCAGGAGATCACCATGAGTGCCCGTCTCGACGCTTTCGGCAGTCCCACCTTCGGCAAGGTCTTCCAGCACATCATCGCGGCGGGGAAGGTCCTCGCGGACTCCACGCTGCCCGCCGCCACGCAGGAGCTGGTGCGGCTGCGCGCCAGTCAGATCAACGGGTGCGGGTTCTGCACCGACATGCACGCCAAGGACGCGGCCGCCGCCGGTGAGACGGCGGTACGGCTCAACCTGGTCGCGGTGTGGCGGGAGGCGACGGTCTTCACCGACGCGGAACGGGCCGCGCTGGAGCTGGCCGAGGAGGGCACCCGTATCGCCGACGCGGCCGGCGGGGTGTCGGACGAGGTCTGGGCGAACGCCGCCAAGTACTACGACGACGAAGAGCTGGCCGCGCTGGTCAGCGGGATCGCCCTGATCAACGCCTTCAACCGGGCGAACGTCATGATCCAGCAGCCGGCCGGGGGCTACCGGGCGGGGCAGTTCGCGTAGCCGGCCGGTCGCAGGCCCGTGTCCTGGGGTACGCCCCACCCTCTCGTCTGGGGCGTACCCCAGTGACCCGCCACCACAGGTCCGGAAGGGTAGGCGGGGCGCCCGAGCCCGCCCCGCCGAACCGAAGGAACCTCCGTGCACAGCCCCGTACTTCTGCCGCGCCCCGCAGGACTGTCCGGCCGCGCGCTCGCCTCACGCGCGGCGTTCGCCACGACCCTCGTCGCCGCGCTCGGCGTCGCCTTCGTCGTCGCGCCGCGGGTGCTGGCGGGCCTCGGGCCGGGCAGCGGTTTCGCCGGTCAGGGCGCGCTGGTCAGGGACTTCCGGAGCGCGTTCGTGGCGTACTGGGGGGCCGGCGACCCGGACCTCTCCCCGCGGATGGAGGGCCTGGTCGACTACTGGGTCCGCTACCACGTGGCGAAGGCCGCGATCGCCGCGCTCCTGCTGGTCGTGTGCGCCGCGCTCGGCGCCGCCCTCTGGAAGGCGTTCCTGCGGGCCGACGGCCCCGGGGCGTGGCGGAGGGCCGCCCTCGCGTCGGCGGGGGGCGGTGTGTCGCTGCTCGCGCTGTTCTCGCTCGCGGTGGTGATGGCCAACATCCAGGGGGCGATCGCGCCCTTCTCCTCGCTGCTGTCGCTGCTGCCGGTCGGCGAGACCCACGGGGAACTCGCCACCACGCTCGACCAGGTCAGGGCCGGGCTGTCCCACGGCCCGGGTACGGCCACGGGTACGGGAGCGGGCAGCCGTACCTCACCCGTCCTCGACCTGATGATCAGCGACTTCGCCCGCTACCACGCGGTCATGGCCGTGATCTCCGGAGTCGTCGCGGCGGCCCTCGTGGGCTTCAGCACGCTCCTCTGGCGAAGGTTCGCGGGAACGCCGTCGTCCGCCCCCCGCACCAGGCGCGTGTGGGCGGCCTTCGCCGCTCTCTCGACGCTGACCGCACTCGCCGTGATCGTCGTCGCGGCGGCGAACACCGGCACCGCGACCAACCCGGCACCGGCACTCCTGGGCTTCTTCAACGGCGGAATGTAAATCCCCGCCGGCCGGCCCTCACGCCCCCGCCAGCAGGGGGTCGAAGGCCGTGGAGCGTTGGCGGCCTGACATGAAGGAGAGGAAGTCCTTCACGAAGGCGCTGCGGGAGTACGTCGCGGCCGTGCCCGTCACCGTGCGGTGGAAGCCCGTCCGGAACAGCGCCCGGTACTCCGCCGCGTCGATCGAGCCGTTGCCGTCGGCGTCCGTGACCTGGAAGAGCACCTCGGCGACCCGGATCAGCGCGGGGCCCGCGAGGGACGGGACGGCGGCCGCGTACTCCTCCCCGCTCACCCGGCCGTCACCGTCGGTGTCGAGGGCCGCCTGGAGCTCCTTCCACCACGCGGCGTACGCGTTGTAGAGCCGGGTCTCCTCCGGCTCGTCCAGATCCAGGCGGGTCGACAACTCCCTTGCCATCGCGGCGAGATCGGGCCAGTCCAGGTAGCCGTCGCCCGTCTGGTCCAGCACCTCGGAGAAGAACTCCCCGGCCTTGCTCCGCGCTCCCGTCACGTCAACCGGCCCATGTTGTACGGGGAAGGGCGTGACCAGGCGGAACAGCGCCCCCGCCCGCTTCATCCGCCCCCGCAACGCGGTGAGCGAGGCGGCCTCGGGGTCGTCGCTGTCCGGCGACAGGTAGAGCAGGTTGGTGAGCTGCTCGGTCCGCAGCCAGTTCTCCGGCAGGAAGCGCGCGAGGCCGGCCGCCAGGTACGCGCTCTGCATCAACGCCTGGGCGCCCGGGACTTCGGGCAGTCCCGCCCGCCTGCGGAAGGGTTCCGGCAGGGACGCCACGGTGATCGTGCCGATGACAGGACCGGCCAGCGCGCGGCCCGCCGCCCACACCGTGGGCAGACCGTCCAGCAGCGGCGGCGCCGGCATGTGGTCGAAGAGCTTGTAGAGGATGATGCGCAGCGCGTCGGTGTTCTCCAGCTCCTCCTCGACCATCCGGTCGTAGTACTGCCAGAACTCCGGCAAGGTGGCGGGCAGTTGGCCCGCCCGGTCCCCGAAGGCCGCGAGGAACGCCTTGAACTCGGCGTAGAGCTGCTCCATCGTGGCCTGGTCGAGCGGCTGCCCGCTCAGTCGGCACATGGTGACGGAGCTCTCGAACAGCGTGGCGACCACCCAGGCGCGGACCTCCGGGTCCATCGCGTCGTACGGCCGGTTCTGGTGGTCCGTACCGCTCAGCCGGCCGTGCAGGCGGTTGAGCCGCGCCGCCTCCCTCTGCCGTACGTCCTCGTCGGCGCCGAACATGCGCTGGAGGCTGACCAGGGTGTTGCGCAGCCGCCGCCACGGGTGCGCCACGAAGGTCGAGTTGTCGATGAGGGCGGCCCCGATCTGCGGGTGCGCGGCCTCCAGGACGGTGGCCCTGACCATGGCGAGGGCCCAGCGGGGGTCGTTGAAGAAGCGGTGGAACTGGGAGCCGGGGCCGAAGAGCAATCCGGGGGGCGGCACGTTGTCCTGGTCGTCGTAGCGGTCCGAACCGGGGCTCTGCGGGCCGCTGTTGCCTGTGTCCGTCACGGGGTGGGGTCTCCGTTCGCGTACGGTGTCACGCCGCCGAAACGGCGCTCGCGTTGCTGGTAGGAGCGCAGGCACTCCAGGAAGTGCGGCGCGTGGAAGTCGGGCCAGAGCGCCGGCGGGAAGATCCACTCGGCGTAGGCGACCTGCCAGAGCATGAAGTTGGAGATGCGCTGTTCGCCGGAGGTCCGGATGACCAGGTCGACGTCCGGTGTGTCGGGAAAGGGCAGATGGGTGGCGAAGTACCGCTCGTCCACCGCGTCGGCGGCCACCCCGCTGCGGATGAGCGACCGCGCCGCCTCCACGATGTCCCGGCGCCCGCCGTGGTCGAACGCCACGGTCAGCGTCATGCCCCGGTTCGCGTCCGTCAGCGTCATCAGGTCGGCGAAGTCCCGGGCGAGGGGGGCGGGGATCCTCGGATCGGCCACGCCGAGGAAGCGGCAGCGGATGCCGCGCGCGTGCAGGAGCGGGGCGTGTTTCCGTACCACCCGGCGTACCAGGCGCATGAGGTAGTCGATCTCGCTGTGCGGGCGCCGCCAGTTCTCGGTGGAGAACGCGTACAGGCTCAGCCACTCGACCCCCGCCGACCGCGCGGCCTCGATGACGTCGATCACCGTCGACTCGGCGGCCCGATGCCCGGACGTACGCGGCAGGGACCGCCGCTCGGCCCACCGCCCGTTCCCGTCCATCACACAGGCAACGTGCCGGGGAACGGGTCTTGGTGCGGGCGCCGACCTGGGCCTCGGCACAGGCTCTCGCAGGGCCCGCGAGGTGTCGCCCGGTGGGGACTCCCCGACACGACCGGGTCTCTCACCCGTCACACGCGCTCCCCCGCCTGTCGCCACTGTGCGCCGCCCTCACCCGTCGGGTCCGCCGGTGCTTGTCGTCCGAGCGGGCGACGAAGGGCGAACGACGGTCCCGTCCGCCCGCGAATCGGACCACGCTCGAATCGGCACCCGGATCGGCTGGTCGGCCATGCAGCAGACTGCCGGTACCTGTCCCGGCCCGCGACGTGATCCCGGCACATTCATCCGTAGGACGCCAGTCCGATTTCATGACCTGGCGGCCGGCACGAGCCTGCCCGAGCCCTGACTGTCAGTGGGTGCGGCTACGCTTCGATCCACAGATGATCTTCTTTTGCAAGGTGGCCGAAGGAAGAGCACAGGTCGTGCCTGTTCGAGTCGCCGGCGGCACAGGCACGCACGCATTCCGGGAGGTGCGCAAGTGAGCCAGAACACTTCACTGTTCACTGTGGAATCACTGCAGTCCGGTCTTCCCGGACCATCGAGCGATCCGGAGTTGGAATCCGTCCGCTCGTGGTTCCTCGACCAGAAGAACTACGCCGCCCGGTTCGCCCAGGTGTTCCGCAAGTCGATCGACGAGGTCCTGGACGGGCAGCGTACGCAGCGGTACGACCTGTACGTCAAGAAGGGCGAAGGTCGTGTCGAAAAAACGGAGAAGACCTACCTCGGCACCAAGGTGGAAATCGTCACGCGAGCCGAATTCGGCCTGGGATACGGGCATCCCATGGACTATTCGATCCAAGGCGTCGATGTCGACGCCAAGTTCACCATGAACAACGCGTGGACCATCCCCGAGGAAGCGGTGGGGCACATCTGCCTGCTGTTGCACGCCGACGACCGGGAGAGCCTCTTCCAGGTAGGACTGCTACGCATGTCCGACGACGTTCTCAACGCCGGGACCAACCGCGACGGTAAGCGTACGGTCTCGGCAGCGGGTCGACTTAGGATCCGCTGGATCGTGAAGAACGGAGAAATGCCGCGCAACTTCCTGCTGGAGCTGAAGAAGAAGCATCCGGAAAAGATTCACGCGATATTCCACGCCTCCGACAAGCACCGTGGACCCGGGACCGGCGGCCAGCTTCGTGTCAACGAGCTTTTCCGGCAGGTTCCGGGGAAGCTGATCGATCGAAACGCGGCCATGACCGTGGCCACTCAGCACGACGGCCCGAAACGGATTCGCGACGCGCGAAACGATCTTCGCCCGGCGGGGTTCGTCGTTCTGGGGCATCAGCAGCCCGGACCGCGGATCGCGGAGGACCTCGGACTGCCGATACCGAGAAACGGCTCCTGGGTGTCGGCCAAGCTCGCCCTTGCGACCGACGACGACAGCCGCAGGTCGACCGTCGTCAACGGCATCAGCTACACCCTCTGGAGAGAAGGGGACGCCCACATCGAGGCTCCCGTGATCACCTCCTCCGACTGATCGACCGTCGACCCACTTCCCTTCCACGCGCGGCAGCCCTGCTCGGTGGCCCGCGATAGTCTGGGGCGCTGTCGGGACCGGCAGACGCGGCCCGGCCGATCGCGCCGCCAACGGTCCCGCGCGACAACACCTCTGGAGATCAAGTGCATCCCGTCCAGATCGTGGACCTGTTCGCCGGCCCTGGCGGGCTCGACGTGGCCGCCGAGAAACTCGGCGTGGCCACGTCGGGCGTGGAATGGGATCCGTCCGCCTGCACCACACGGCGTGCCGCGGGCCTGACCACGTACGAAGGCGATGTACGTCGCTTCGGACCGGCCGACTTCCCGGACGCGGACGTACTTGCCGGTGGCCCTCCGTGTCAGACCTTCACCGTGGCGGGCAACGGCGCGGGACGCAGGGCACTGGACGACGTATTGACTTTCGTCGAGCGCATGGTCGCCCGGGAGGATCGCGAGGCCATCGCGAGAGACCTCTCCAAGATGGAGGACATGCGCACCGGACTGGTACTGGAGCCCCTTCGTTGGGTGTTGGAAGCGATCGACGATCACGACAGGCCTTACAACGCGATCGTCCTCGAGCAGGTTCCGGCAGTACTACCGGTGTGGGAGGCGTACGCCGAGGCTCTGCGGCCCGAAGGATATGCGGTCGACTACGGACTCCTGCACACAGAAGCGTACGGAGTTCCGCAAACACGCAAGAGGGCCGTTCTCATCGCTCGCAAGGAGAAGGATCGCGAGTCGGTGAAACTTCCCTCGCCCACGCATCGCACGTACCGCAAGGGGGTCTCCCGCGATTCGGGCGACACCGATTTGCTGCCTTGGCGGGCGATGGACGACGTGCTCGACCGGAAGTCCCCTTTTCTTGTGATCTCGAACTACGGAACGGGCGGAGACCCCAAGGCTCGCGGCCGGCGGCACTCCTCCGAGCCCTCGGCCACCGTCACGGGGAAGATCTCGCGCAACCGTGTGGTCTCTCCCGACGGTGCCGAGTTGGAGCGATTCTCCTTCTCGGAAGCCGGACGCCTGCAGACCTTTCCGACCGACTACCCGTGGTCGGGACGCGACGTGGGCCAACAGATCGGGAACGCCGTCCCCCCACGCCTGGCCATGCACGTCCTCTCCGCCGCATTCGATTGGGCGCCGCCTTCGGAGAGCATGCTGAAGACGCTCGAAACCTGGAAGTCCGAGGAGGCGCCCGCCGGCGACATCGGCGAGGAGACAGGAACTACCGTCCTGGAGTACGTGTAGGCACTCGCCCCCGCCCCGAGGCCCGGGGGGGGTGGCGAGTCGACGGGTGCCGGCCTTCCAGGGTCCAGGTCATCGGCCCAGGTCATCCCTCGGGGACGCTGTGTGCCGGTTTTGCCGCGCGCATCGGGATTCCTCTGAACGTCTGGATCAGGATCAGGGCCGCGCCCGCCGTCACGCACTGGTCGGCCAGGTTGAAGATGCCCGAGTCGCCGATCTGGATGAAGTCCAGGACCGCGCCGCGGCCGAAGCCGGGGGTGCGGAAGAGGCGGTCCGTGAGATTGCCGCCGGCGCCCGCGAGGACCAGGCCCAGGCCCACCGCCCAGCCGGTCGAGCGTACGGAGGGTGCCACGCGGGCTATGAAGACGACCGTCGCGATCGCCAGGAGCGTGAAGACGATCGTCGCGTCGGGGGCGAAGGAGCCGGCCGCGCCCGAGTTGCGGAACGCCGTGAAGGTCACCTTGCCGCCGAGGGTGTGGGTCGGTTCGTGGCCCTCGACCAGGACCGCCGCGATCGCCTTCGTGCTCTGGTCCACCGCGAGCCCGGCGGCCGCCGTCGCCCACAGCACGTACGTCCGACGCACCGCACACCGTCCGATCCCGATCCCGGCCTTGATCCAGGCCACCTGGCTCTGTTCCCGGTCGAGCGTACGTCGGACACGCGCCGGCCATCGGCCGTCAGCCGTCGGTCAGCTTGGGCATCTCTCCTTCCGTCCTCGCCATGTCGATCACCGAGAAGTTCGCGCCCTGCGGGTCCGTGAGCGCAGCGAAGCGGCCGAAGGGGGTGTCCATCGGGCCGAACTGGAGCTTCCCCCCGTGGTCCACCGCCTTCTTGACCGCGCCGTCGCAGTCGGTGACCGCGAAGTACACGTTCACGTACGACGTCATGTCCGGCGGGAAGTCCTCGCCCATCTTCATCCGGCCGAGGACCGGCCGCTTCTTGTCGCCGATGCTGTAGACCTTGAAGTCGATCTGGTCGTCGACCATGGTCTGCGTCTCGTACGGGAAGACCTTCGGCAGGAACGCGTCCGTCCCGGCCGGGTCCCGCGTGAAGAACTCCGCCCACGCGTACGCGCCCGGCTCGCCCTGCTTGTCGAAGCCCTTGTGCTCGCCCGACTCCCAGGCGCCGAAGACCGCGCCGGTCGGCTCCTTCGCCAGCGCCATCGACCCGAAGTCGCCGACCCGCATCGGCTCCACCAGGATCTCGCCGCCCGCCGCCCGTACCTTCTCCGCCGTCGCCGCGGCGTCGGGCGAGGCCAGGTAGAGGCACCAGGCCGACTGCTCGTCGGAGCCCGGCATCGGCGGGACGACGGCCGCGACGGCCTTCCCGTCCGAGTAGGCCTGCGTGTAGTTGCCGTACTCGGACGCGCTCTCGCCGAAGGTCCAGCCCAGCACGTCACCGTAGAACTGTTTGGCGCCTTCGAGATCGGTGAACATCGCGTCCACCCAGCACGGCGCCCCTTCCGGGAACTCGGTCATGATCTTTACCCCCTCATGGAGTGGGAGAGGAGAAATTTGCCGGTTCTTTTACGGTAGTCAGTCCACGCGCCGCCCGCGCGGGGAGCGGGCCCGGGGCCGTCAGGCGCCCTCGTCCGCCGACCCGCCCGCCGGGCCGTCGCCCTGCACCAACAGGGCCCGCTCCCAGGGGGACAGCTCCGCGTCCGGGGGCGGCTTCCTGGTGGCGGAGTAGCGGGAACGGCCGACCGGGACCTTCAGGACCTGTGCGGGGAAGAGCAGGTAGAGGCGCTTGGTACGGATCGTCGCGCCCGAAGGCGACGATCCACTGGTCGACGAGTCACGGGACGACGATCCACGTCTCGAGAAGATCTCCGTGAGCACCCCGCCGAGATCCTTGGTGGACACGTCCTCGAAGATCCAGTCGTCGAGGAGCAGCCGCACCTTCCGCGCGGTCGGCTCCTTGCCCGTGATGCCGATGTACACGTCGGAGCCGCCGAGCCTGCCGGCCCAGTCGGCGAACCAGTTCCCCCGCCGGACGTGCCGCTGGTTGAACATGGCTCGCTGCCCGCCCGCGGAGCGGACGGCGTGCTCCGCCTCCGTCACCACGGGCAGCTTGCTGTTGCGTTGCGAGGCCATCGCGCGCACCTTCCTCCGGCCGGTAACCCCACGGTACGGCGGCGGCGCGGCCACCTCGGCGCCGCACACCGTGCGCCACGTCGTACGCTGTGCGCGCGGACACCGCCCGTACGCACCGATCCCCGTACGTACGGATCCGGCGGAACGCTCGCGCGGGATCCGTACCGAAGAAGGAGGCCCCGGATGCCACCGGAGAAACAGGAATTCCCCTCGGTCTGGACACGTCCGCCGCGCGCACGGCGCGAGCAGCCCGCCCTGAGCCGGGGTCAGATCGTCGCGGCGGCCATGGAGTTGCTCGACGCCGACGGGATCGACGCGCTGAGCATGCGCAAGCTCGGTACGCGCCTGAGCGCCGGGGCGACGTCGATGTACTCGCACGTCGCCAACAAGGACGAGCTGGTCGAACTGGTCGTGGACGAGGTCTACGGCGAGATCGAGGTGCCCGCCGGCCACGCGGCCGACTGGCGGGCGGCGGCGGGCGGTTGCGCGCACAGCCTGCGCTCGGCGTTCCTCCGCCACCCCTGGATCGTCTCCGTGCTCGGCGAGGTCGGGGTGGCCCACCTCGGGCCGAACATGATGCGGCTCTCCGAGGGCCTGCTCACCGTCTTCGAGGAGGCGGGCTTCTCGCTGGAGGGGGCCGACCTGGCCGTGAACACCCTGACCGCGTACGTCGTCGGGGTGGCCACGACCGAGGCCGCCTGGCTCACGACGCTCGCCCGCAGCGGTCAGAGCGAACAGGAGTGGGCGGAACGGCTGTTGCCGGCCGCCGAACGCGCCGTACAGGACCACCCGCGGCTGCGCAGGCTGTACGCCGCGCAGCGGGACCAGGACACGGGCGGCACGCGCGACACGAACTTCGACCGCGGGCTGGCGTGTGTCCTGGACGGCCTGGAGAGCCGCCTCGGCGGTAGGTAGGGCCCCGTGAGCCGGGGCCTGTCCGTCGTCGCGGTGCGCGTCGCGGTCCCCGCCCCGGACTCCGTCCCGGCGTGCGCGGCGCATACGGCAGGATGGCAGCGCACGCCGAAGCGCCGCGCTCCACCCGCCGACGTGCCCACTCCCTCCTGCCCTCCCCCGCGCCCGTCACCCTCCGCGTTCCCCCTTCACTCCTCACGCCCGCCCCCACCCCTCACCCCCACCCAACGAACAGGTGATGCAGTCATGCCCGACTTCGGCATGCCCCCGTCCCCCCGCCCCCAGCACCGCCCGGCGCGAGGAGACCACCGGTGAATCGCGCGCTCACCTGGCACGACCTGCTGATCGCCGGCGCCGCCGTCGTGGTGGGGCTCGGCGCCGGCCTGCTCCTGCGCCTCGCCCTGCGCTGGCTCGGCGAACGCGCGACCAGGACCCGCTGGGGCGGCGACGACATCATCGTGGGCGCCCTGCGCCTGATCGCCCCGTGGGGCGCGTTCGCCCTCGCCGCCTCCGCCGGGGCCGCCGCCCTCCCGCTCACCCCGACCGTCGGCCACAACGTCAACCAGACGCTGGTGGCGCTGCTCATCCTCGCGGCCACGTTCGCCGCGGCCCGCGTCATAGCCGACCTCGTCCAGTCCGTGACCCTGTCCCGGTCCGCGGTGGCCGGCTCGGCGACCATCTTCGTCAACATCACCCGGGTCACGGTGCTGGCGATCGGCGTCCTGGTCCTGCTCCAGACCCTGGGCATCTCGATAGCGCCCCTGCTCACCGCCCTCGGCGTGGGCGGCCTGGCCGTCGCCCTGGCGATGCAGGACACGCTGGCCAACCTGTTCGCGGGGGTGCACATCCTGGTCTCGAAGACCGTGCAGCCCGGCGACTACATACGGCTCAGCAGCGGCGAGGACGGCTACGTCGTCGACATCAACTGGCGCAACACGGTCGTACGGCAGCTGTCGGACAACCTCGTGATCATCCCCAACTCCAAGCTCGCCAGCACGATCATGACCAACTACCACCGCCCCGAGCAGCAGATGTCCCTGCTCATCCAGGTGGCGGTCGGGTACGGCAGCGATCTCGACCAGGTCGAGCGGGTGACCAAGGAGGTCGCCGGGAAGATCATGTCCGAGGTGGCCGGCGGGGTCCCCGACCACGAGCCGCTCGTCCGCTTCCACACGTTCACGGAGGCCGGGATCGGCTTCACCGTGATCCTGCGGGCGCTGGAGTTCGGCGACCAGTACCTGATCAAGCACGAGTTCATCAAGGCCCTGTACGGGCGCTACCGCGCCGACGGCATCGAGATCCCCGTACCGGGACGCACCGTCGTCATACGCCGGGCGGAGGACACGGCGGCCCTCGCGGAGGACACCGCCGCCCTCGCGGAGGACGCCGCCGCCATCCCCCGCCAACGCCGGGAACACGCCCCCACGCGGCAGGAACAGAAAGGCTGAGCGCCCCGTTGCCGTAGTCATGGCAACTCTTGGACTCATCGGCAGCGGACACATCGGCAGCACCCTCGCGCGGATCGCGGTCGCGAACGGGCTCGACGTCGTGCTCAGCAACTCGCGCGGGCCCGAAACCCTCGCCGGCCTGGTCGCGGAGCTGGGCCCGCGCGCCAGCGCCGGCACCCCGGCGGAGGCGGCCGCCGCCGGGGACTGGGTCGTGGTGACGATCCCGCTCAAGGCGTACCGGCAGGTTCCGGTCGAGCCGCTGGCCGGGAAGACCGTCGTCGACACGAACAACTACTACGCGGACCGCGACGGGGAGCTGCCCGAGCTGGCGGGCGGCACGACGAGCAGCGAGCTGCTCCAGGCGCACCTGACGGGCGCGCACGTCGTGAAGGCCTTCAACAACATCTACTTCGAGCACCTCGCCGTCCTGCCCCGGCCGGCCGGCGCGCCCGACCGCAGCGCGCTGCCGATCGCCGGGGACGACGCCGAGGGGAAGGCGCGGGCGGTGGAGCTGCTCGGCCTCCTGGGCTTCGACGCCGTGGACGCGGGGCCGCTCGCGGAGGGGTGGCGCTACCAGCCGGGCACGGAGGCGTACGGCAAGTTGTACGGGGAGGACCGCGCCGCGAACTTCTTCGAGCGCAAGGCCGCCCCCGCGCAGGCCGCCGAGGTGACCGCGACCCTGGCGGCGGCGCGGCGCTGACCGCGAACGGGGCGGGGCGCCGTACACCGTCGGGCCGGATCGATCGGCAGGTCCGGCCCGACGGGCGTCCCTACAGGGCGGACGAGGCGATGACCGCCGTAAGAGCGGCGAACGTGGTGCGGATCGTGTCCCCGAGTCCCGCGGCCTGACCCTGCCCCTCGGCGATCGCGGCCAGAACGTCGTCGTGCGACTCCGCGCCGGACCCGTTCGGCAGGACGGCCTGGAGGCCCGCGTGGTGCAGCAGGGTGATCAGTACCGCCGTGGCCTCGTCGGGAGCCCGGCCCTCCGCGAGGACCGCCGACAGCCGTCCTCGCAGCGCCGCGAGCTCCGTCAGGCCCGTGACCGGGTGCTTCACCGATCCGAAGGCCCCCAGGACCCGCCGGCCCTGCGCCCGTACCAGTTCCTTCTCCAGCAGTCCCTGGTACGCGGCGTCCATCGCCGGCTCCCGTACGGCCAGCAGCCATTCGCGCGGCGTCTCGTCGGGATGACTCCGTACGTGCCCGGCCATCGCCGCGGCCGCGGGACCCAGGTCCGCGTCCGGCGGCGTCGGCTCTCCGGCGACCACCAGCGCGCCGTCCCGCTCCGTCAGGTGACCGGAGACGCTCAACTCCAGCAACGCCGCCGCCGAGACCGCCAGCGACACCCGCAGCGGGGCCTCGCGCAGCACGCCGGTCTCCTCGTCCAGTGCGAGCAGCACAATCCGCTCGCCGATCGTCAGATCCTCGGTCATGGGATCCCCCTTTCGAGAAGGAGACGCGCCGGCGGAATCTGAGGTTCCCCGCCCACGCGATCTCTCGGTCCTCCCACAGCCTTCCAGGCTGGGGAGTTGGGCCTCATCCGGCCCCCGCCCCGGCCAGGTCCCTCACCAGCCGCAGCACACGCGGCTGGACCGAGGGCACCAGCCGGGATGCGCGGCGGGCGTGCTCGACGCGGGAGCAGAGCAGGTTGCGCGCGAGGGCGTACCGCCCCTGCTCCGGCACGAGGACGAGCTCCTCGAAGAGCTTGACCTCGCCCGAGACCACCCGTTCGATCTCCTCGTCGAGGTCCCCGTCCCAGTCGAGGGGCCGTACCAGCGCGCCGGAGTTGTCCATCCGCCGGTACCAGTCCCTCATGTCGGCCAGGACGGCGGCGCGGAACGCCTCGTCGTGCACGCCGGACCTCAGTTCGCCCAGCAGCGCGTGGGCCGTTCTCGCGTCGTCGAGGACGACCAGGGGCAGCCGGTGGGGGCGCGGCATCCGGTTCCTGCGGGTGCCGCCGTCCATCAGCAGGGCCGCGGTCGGCTCCACGACCGTGCGCACCGTGCGGCCCGCGTCGGCCAGCCGCAGCCACAGATCCCAGTCCTCCAGGCCGGCGCCGCCGCGCCAGCCCCCGACCCCCTCCACGACACCGCGGCGGTGCCCCACTCTCGACGGCTCGAACATGGGCCCGAGCACCTGGAGTTCGGGGTGCCAGAAGGCCGACAACGGCGCGAACTCGACGGCCTCCGCCCCGTCGGCGTCGTGGTACGTGCAGCCCGTCACCGCGAGGTCCGCGCCCGCCCGCAGCAGGGAGAGCAGGACGCGCAGGTGGTCGGGCCGCCAGACGTCGTCGTGGTCCAGGTAGGCGACGAACTCGCCGCGGGCGAGCGCCAGTCCCGCGTTGCGCGGCCCGCTGGGGTGGCCGCTGCGCTCGATGCGGTGGAGTGCGACGCGGGGGTCCTGCCGCGCCGCGCGGCGTACCCAGTCCTCGGTGTCGTCGTCGCAGCCGTCCGAGACCACGAGCAGTTCCCAGTCCTGGAAGGTCTGCGCGCGGACGGACTCGATGGTCTCCGTGATCTTCGATGACCTGTTGTACGTCGGACAGATCACGGACACCGCCACGGTGCCGCCACCGCCGTTCATCGCTCTTCACCCCTTCCGGGCGCCGTCGGACGGTTCACAGGAACGCCAGGGTCCCCGGGGCGGTGTTCGCGGCGGTACGGGCGAGCAGCACGCCCGCGGCTCCGGTCGCCACGTCCGTCGTGAGGCGCACGTTCTCCAGCCCCAGGAACGCCGGCCTGCCCTCGTGGGCGACCTGGTACAGGCCGACCGTCGCGGCGCAGCGCTCGACCTCGGCGACGTCCGCCGGGCCGGCCAGGCGGGTGGCCGCCAGCAGCACGCCGGCGAAGCCGTGGAAGAGGCCCGCCGTGTGGGGGACGCAGTCCAGGGCGGTCCGCAGGACGGTTTCGCAGGCCAGGGCGTAGCGCTGCTCGTCGCGCAGGTCGAGGTACTCCCGCAGCACCAGGGCGGTGCCGCCGCTGCCGGCGGCGAACGTGGGACGCGCGCCGAAGGCTCCCTCCGTCCAGCCTTCGGCCCCGTCCACCGCCCACCCGAGGGCGCGCAGATCGGCGTCGAGCAGCTCACGGGCCCCGTCGAGCAGGCCGGTGTCCGGCGTGTGGGCGTGCAGGCGCAGCAGGAGCAGCGCGCCGCCGGACCTGCCGCGCAGCAGGCCGCTCTCGCCCCGGCGGGGCGGCCGTGC
Organism: Streptomyces liangshanensis; assembly: GCF_011694815.1. NCBI lineage: Bacteria > Bacillati > Actinomycetota > Actinomycetes > Kitasatosporales > Streptomycetaceae > Streptomyces > Streptomyces liangshanensis. Next base: position 4,139,359 of record NZ_CP050177.1, on the reverse strand, counting down.
CGCCGCGTTCTCGATCACCTGCTCGGCCAGGACCGTGGCGTGCTTCAGGGCGGCGTCGTCGCCGGTGGCGCGTGCCCGGTACAGATGGGCGAGTCCGAGCCCGGCCCGGCCGTCCATGAGGCTGTCGTTCGCGAGTTCCACCCCGGACGCGGCCGTCAGCAGGGCCTCGGCGGCGTCGGTACGGCCGAGGCGCTGGAGCGCGCACGCGACGCCCGACATGCCGGTGTAGAGCCCGGGGGACGGGGCGGTGGACCGGCGCGCGGACTCCTCCAGCCAGTCGATGTGGGCGGCGGGGATCTCCGTACCGGCTTCGCCGAGGGCCCACAGGACGCCCGCGGCTCCGTAGGCGAGGCAGGATCCGCCCTCGGGCAGGATGAACTGGGCGGTGTCGCCGGGGAAGAGGCGGTCCTCGCGTGCGGGGGTGGCCGTCGCGAGGATGCCCCGCGCCACGGCGGCGGCCCGGTCGGCGGACGCGGTCTGCCGGTCGCCGGACGCGGCGTCCTGGTCGGCGGACCCGGCGTCCTGGTCGCCGGACCCGGCCTCCTCGATGCCGCCGGTGCCGGGGGGCGCGAGGTCGGCGCGGACCTTGGCACCGTAGTCCGCCGGGACCGGGTACCGGGCCTCCACGAGCGCGATGAGCCGGTCCAGCTTGTCGGGGTCCCACGACAGGAGGTTGGTCAGCGGGGTGAACAGGGCGAGGCGCAGGCAGCCCAGGGCGTACGTGTCGATGTCCTTGCCCCGGTGGGTGGGGGGTGCGGCGAAGCCGGGCGCGGCGTGGATCTGGCGGGCGGTGAGGTCGGTCGACGCCGTCTCCAGGTCGATGAACGCGATGGAGTCGTCCGGGCGGACCATGACGTTGCCCGGGTGCAGGTCGCCGAAGACGACGCCCCGCTCGTGCATGGCCCGTACTCCCGCCTCGATCCGGTCGAGCACCTCGACGGCCCAGCGGGTGTACGTGGCGGTCCGGTCGGGATCGGCTTTCGGGGAGGACGGGTTGTCCCGGGTGGTCCGCACGGCGAGCGTCTCGCCCTCGACGTACTCCCGGACCAGGAAGTGGTGTTCGTGCCCGACGCGGGCCTCGATGAGCTCCGGCACCCACGGGAGTCCGGCGAGCTTGCGCAGGCAGTCGCGCTCCCGCAGGAGCCGGGCGACCGCGTCCTCGCCGTGGGTGTCGATCCCCGCGTACGGCCTCGCCTCGCGGAGCAGGACCGGCGTGCCCGTACGGGTGTCGGTCCCGCGGTAGACGCCCCCGCCGTTGGAGAAGTGCAGGGCCTGTTCGGCGCGGTACGGGAAGTCGCGCAGGGTGCCCGCGTTGCGCGCCTCCACCGCCTCCGTCAGGCAGTCGGGGAGGGTCACCCACTCCGGGGGCCGGAAGGACGGGCCGCGCCGGTCCGGTACGAGGTTGCCGTCGGGGTCCTCGATGCAGGGGACCTTCTCCCCCCGCTCCGACGTCATCATGCGGGCGACGAACCCGCCGTACCGCACGTAGAGGGGACCGGAACGCCATCTGAGGTCACTGAGGATGTAGGGGCCCTGCTCCCCGTCGAGGATGGCCCCCAGCTCGTGCAGCACGAGGGCCAGGCGGGTGTCGTCCTCGGGATAGACGGTGATGAACTTGCCGCTGGCCCCGCGGTCGCCGTACTTGCCGTTGCGGCGCTGCAACACCTGCCCGCTGCGGATGAACTTGAACGCCATGCGGTGGGCCACCAGCCACTCCCACGACCGGGCGAGGACACTGCGCGCGTTCTCCCCGGTGGCCGACACATGGATCTTCCAGCCCTGCGGTGGCAGCCGGAACCCGTGCGGGGTCAGCATGGTCCATTCGGGCCCCGTGTGGCACGACCAGTCGTCGGGCGTCCCGGCCGTCACGGAACCGAAGTCGTCGTCGGTCTCGCCGGCCTCGATCCGGTCGAAGAAGGGCGTGCCGGGCGCCAGGAACATCACACGCCGGTAAGCATCCATGACAGGTTCAACCGCCTTCGGGGTACGGGGAGTTCAGGGGTGGCGGGTGGCATCAGCGCCAGAAGGGCGCCAGGTACTTGAGGTAGAGCCAGTCGCCCAGGCGCCGGTCGCCCGCGTCCACCACGGCCTGGCCGGTGGTTCCCGGGGCCGGTCGTGCGCCGTCGAGGGTGATCCCGGAGGCCGGCACGCGCACCGAGTCGAGTCCCTTGACGGGGACGAGCGCGGAGAGCGGCGCCGAGAGGTCGGCGAAGTCGGGGGAGGTGACCGTGGCGGTGCCCAGCTGCTTCTGGAGCACGACGCCGCCGCTCAGCAGACGTACCTCGGCGCCGGGTTCGAGGGCGCTCCGGTCGGTGGTCCCGGTCGCCACGAACACCGTCCGCCCCCGCTCGGCGACGAAGCCGCCGGTGACGGTGTACGGAACGGTGACCCCCCACAGGACCGCCGCCAGGCCCGCGGTCACCAGCACGGAGACGGTGACGCGACGCCAGCGGGGTGCTCCGGCGGTACGGGCCTCCGCGCCCAGCCTGCGGGCGCCGGCGTAGACGCGCAGCATCAGGTACCCGACGGCGACGGAGACGGCGACGGCGCCCACCAGGCCCGTGTTCTCCAGGACCGAGCCCCAGAGCGTGAAGGCCATGCTCACGACGTACAGCGGGAACAGGATGCACGCGAGACCGAACAGGGGTGCCCAGTCGACCCCGGGCAGCGCACGCTCGTAGCGCCCGCCGAACAGCACCTTCGCGACGAGCCGGCGCGCGTCCGTCATGGACCGGTCCCGCAGGTGGGAGGTGTCCAGGTGGCTCATGAGCGCCAGGTAGCCGTCCAGCTTGATGAACGGGATCGCGTTGAAGAGCCCGGAGACGTAGTTGGTCACGGTGAGGAGCAGCAGGAAGTCGCGCAGCGCGTGGCTGCCGCCCGAAGCCGCCACCACGACGGAACCGACCCCGGCGAGGCCCGCGATGAGGGTCTGCGTGGCGATGCCGGCCAGCGCGACCCGTACGCGCTGGCGGTTCTTCGGCAGCCGCCACCCGTCGGTCACGTCGCAGAAGAACGCGGGCGTCAGGTAGAACAGCATGAAGCCCATGCGGCTGGGCCGGCCACCGTAGTGGCTCAGCACCAGCCCGTGCGCGAGCTCGTGCAGCATGGTGCCGCAGTACGTGACGACCAGCAGCGCGATCAGCATCGGGGCGGAGATCGGCTCGGACAGGACGGACCAGGTCGCGTCTGCCTGGCCGACGAGGCACAGCACTCCGGAGACCGCGAGGGCCGCGGCGAAGACCGCCCAGCCACGGTTCGCGACCCGGGCGGTGAGCGGACGGAACCTGTTCAGCATCCGTTCCGGGCGCACCAGCGTGAGCTGGACCGTGAGCGGCGGGACGAAGGTGAGCCGCCGGTCCCCACGCGGCTTCTGGTCCGGGTCCTCGAGGAGCTGGGTGCGCTGGGCGCGCAACAGGCCCTCGCCCACCAGCTCGGCGGTCCAGGGATCGCCGAGTTCCTTCGCCATGTCCGCCGAGTTGCGCGTGCCGTCGGCGAGGCTGAGCAGCCGCGCCATGCCGGCGGACACCCGCAGGTAGCGCTGGACGCCGGACTGGACGAGCCAGGGGGCGCCGTCCTCGATCGGCTCGTGGACCCGCACGTCCGGCGCCAGACGCGGGCACTCGGGCAGGGGGGCCGGAGCCGCTTCGGCCGGCAGCCGGTTCAGGGTCAGTCTCACGGCAGGTCCCTGCGCAGGAACAGTGCCCGGGCGGCGACCGTGCTCACGGCGATCCACACCGCGAGTACGACCAGGGCCCACGGGATCGGCAGCAGATGGTCGTTGCCGCCCCGGTAGACGGACGCCATGGCCTCGTCGATGGTGAACTTGCCGATCGCCGGGACCAGTCGGAGCAGGCCCTCCCCGACCAGCCAGGTGCTGATCAGCAGGACGAGGATGGCGGCGACCTGCTGGCGGATGAGCAGTCCGAGCAGCGCGCCCCACAGCGCGCCGACCACGATGACCAGCATCACGCCGAGCAGCGTCCAGGTGGCGGTCGCCGTCCACTCGGGCCGCTGCGTGCGCCCGGCCAGGAACACCCACGGGCTGACGGCGGCCAACACGCCCGCCCCCAGGGCGAACACGGCGCCGCAGCAGGTGACGGCGATCAGCTTGGCCGCCAGCAGCCGGCCCCTCCCCCCGCTCAACAGGACCGACCGGCTGATGGCGCCGTTGGTGAACTCCCTGGTCACCGCGAGCATGGCGACCACGGCGGCGGCGAGTTCGACCATGAACCAGCCCTGTACCAGGGTGGACGTGAGCGCGCGGGCGTCGCCGCCTCCGGGGGTCTTGGCGAGCTCCTGCTGAAGGAGGCCGGCCTCCGCCGTCACGCAGAGCAGTACGGCGGCGGCGGTCACCCCCCACCAGGCACGCCCGGTCCAGATCTTGTGCCACTCGGCTCGGACCAGGTCACGCATGGGTGCTCCCCTTGGCCGCGGTTCCCGCGAGGTCGAAGAAGCGGCTCTCCAGGCTGACGGTGCCGTGGTTCGTCAGCTCGGCGGCCGTGCCGCTGTAGCGCAGCGTCTTCTGGAGGATGACGATGTCGTCGGCCAACTGCTCGATCTCGGCCAGGATGTGACTGGAGACCAGCACGGTGCGTCCTTCGTCCGCGAGGGACCGCAGGAGTTCCCGGAGCCAGCGGATGCCGTCCGGGTCGAGTCCGTTGGCGGGTTCGTCCAGGATGAGGAGTTCGGGGTCGGCGAGCAGTGCGGTCGCCAGGGCGTGCCGCTGCCGCATGCCCTGCGAGTAGTCCTTGAGTTTGCGGTGGGCGTCCCCGGCGAGCCCGACCTGTTCGAGGATGTCGTCCACCCTCGCCCGGGAAAGGCCGAGGATCTTGGCCCAGATCCGCAGGTCGGTCCGTCCGGAGCCCGCGCCGGAGGGACCGATTCCGTCGATGCTGACCCCGACCCGGTGCGCCGCGCGCGGCAGTTGCGCGTACGGGTGGCCGAAGAGCGTGGCGCGGCCCGAGGTGGGGCGCGCGAGACCCAGCAGCATCCGCAGGGTTGTCGTCTTCCCGGCCCCGTTGCGTCCGAGGAGTCCCACCACCCGGCCCGCCCGGACCGTGAAGAACACGTCCTCGACCGCCGTCAGTTCGCCGTACCGCTTCGTGAGTCCCTCGATCTCGACGACGTCGGTCACGCCCGCCCCCGAGCACGGAAGTACAGGCCGGCACCTACGACGAGCGCCAACTCCACCCCGAGGCAGATGAGCAGCCCTCTGGTGCGTGCCGGGCCCTGCGTGAGGGCGTAGACCACGCCGGGGGCGGCCACGGCGACGACGAGACCGAATGTCAAGAGGAACCAGACAAGGCCGCGAGAAGGTGCTTGAGGCATCGGGTATCTCTCCTCCGCGGCCTCGGGGCCGCACGTATATTCGTCGGTGCGGCCCTGCCCCGGATGCTATTGGCGAGCATCCGGGACAGGGCGTTTGCCGTCAGTCGTCCGACCGGTCAGGTCGCGATGACAGAGGTGACGGCGATGGTGCTGTAGGCGGCGCTGACGCCGGCCGAGATGGCGGCGCTGGCGAGGAAGCTGTCCCACCAGTCGGGCGCCTCCATGCCCTCGAGCTCCTCCATGGCCAGTTCCTGCATGGCCAGCTCCAGAGCGGGGTTGGTGTTGTCCTTCATTCTTTTCACCTCCTCCGAGGGTCCGCGGTAGTGGCTACCGGGGGTGGATCAGGTCGCCAGGGTGACGATGGAGACGTAGGAGATGACTCCTCCCGCGCTCAGGCCGCCGATGGCGCTGAGCGCCGCGCTCCAGCTGAAGTCCGGGGCGTCGAGCGCCTCCAGCTCCTGCATGTCCAGCTGCTGGTCCAGCTCCTGGAGAGCCAGCTCAAGCGGTGCGGACACGGCGCTGTTGGTCGTGGTCTGCATGGTGTTCCCCCCCTTCTGTGATGTTGTGGGCCACCCGCCGACGGATGTCGGCGGAAGTCTGTGGTGTGTGGCGTGCTTGCTCGGTCAAATCGGCCGGCTCGACCGACTCGGCCAGCACCCGCCGGATGTCGGCGAGGGTGAGAGCGCCCAGGGTGGGCAGTCCGTCACCCCACGCGCGCGTCGTGGCGCGGGCGATGTGGTCCGTACGCTCCTCGGTCGCGCTGACGCGGCGCCCGATCCGCCAGGCGTCCAGCAGTTGCGTGACCCCCTCGACCGGGTCCTCGGCCAGGGCCGGGTGGACCGAGGTGACGGACCGCCAGAGGCGTCGCAGCCGTCGGGCGCTGCCCCAGTGGGTGTCGCCCTCGGCGATCCGCCGCCACAGGGGCGGCAGCACCGCGGCGGCCGCCGTCATCTTGCGCAGGCCGAGGCCGGTGGACAGCTCGTTGGCCAGGTACCAGCCCTTGCAGGCGCAGGGATCGCGGCCGAGGTTGAACCACTGGCTGTGGCTCACCCCGCTGAGCTTGGCGATCTCCAGGCGCAGCGGGTCCCCCGGGGCTTCGCCGGCCCCCCGGACGGAGGCCAGTTCGGCTCCCAGGACGACCAGCCGCTCGACGAGCGTCAGGGCGAAGGCGTCCTCCGAGGGGAGGTCCTGCGGATCCCCCACGTACATGCCGGCGACCCGGAAGAACACTTCGAGGACGCCCTCCGCGAGGAGTTCCACGGGCAGGGTCCGGGTGGAGACGGGGTCGAGCACCGCCAGGTCCGGCTGGAGTCCGTTGCCGAGCACCAGGCGTTTGCCGTGCGGTCCCGCGAGGCAGACGCCGCCGCTCAGCTCACTGCCGGTCCCCACCGTGGTCGGCACGGTGATCAAGGGGATGCGGGGCTCGGCCTCGCTCGGGAGCAGCACCAGACCACCGCGTTGCCGCACGGCCAGCCGCTCGCGCACCACCGGGGCCGCGCTCATCAGGACGGCCAGCTTGGCCTGGTCGAGCAGCGTTCCCCCGCCGACCGCCAGGACGACGTCGCCGCCCCTGAGCCGTTCGCCCAGTGCCGTCACGCTCTCCAGCGTGCCGGGCCCGTCCAGGACCAGCCGCTCCACCGACCGTCCCGCCCATGCCGCGCACGCGGACACCTGGTCCACGGCCTCCGAGTCGGCGACGGCCGGGTCCGCGAGCAGGGTCAGGGTCCGTCCCTCGTGGCGGGGCAGCCACTGGGCCAGCCCGCCGATCCCGTAGGCGACCTGGGTGAGGCGCCGGTTGCTGAGATTCCAGACGGCGTCCATTCAGACGGCCTCGGTCTCACGGTCGGCGGCGGTCCTGCCCTGGGCGTGCGCCCGCACCCCGCGGCGTATGCGGTCCAGAAGCTCGGTGAGTTCGTCGTCGGTGTAGGTCAGCGCCGGGAGGATCTGCACCCCGTTGACGCTGGGGTGGACCACCGCGCCGGCCCCGCGGATCGCGGCGACGACCCGCGGCACCTCGTGCTGCGGCAGGGGGTCCCCCTCCGGCGTGCGCAGCCGGATCGACCGGAAGCAGCCGAGACCCGTGGTCGCCGAGACCAGCGGTTCGGTGGCGACCAGGTGCTCCAGTGCCGTGTCCAGCAGGGCCGACAGGCGTCGTGCCGAGGCGACCGCGTCGAGCCGCCGCATCTCCTCCAGCGTGGCGATGATCGCCGCGCAGGTGACGGGCGTTCCGGCCTGGGTCTCCCCGTGGACGAACACGTCACCGGCCGTCTCGAAGGGTTCGGCGAGCGCCTGGGGCATCAGCACGGCCGCCGCGGCCTGGGTGCCGTTGGTCAGCCCCTTCGATGTGATCAGCAGATCCGGTGGCGCCGGCCACCGCTGCGAGGCGAAGAAGTCACCGGTACGGCCGAAGCCGGTGGCGACCTCGTCGGCGACGAGGAGGAAGCCGTGCCGGTCCCGGAGTTCCAGCAGCGTCCGTACGTAGTCGGGGGTGAGGGGCACCGCGCCGCTGCCGAGCACGGGCTCCACGACCATCGCGGCGATCCGGTCGCCCTGCTGGGCGGCCAGGCGGTCGATCTCCTCGCCCACGTTGGGGGTCACATGGCGGACGAGCCGCTGGTCGACGCCGTAGACGGACTGGCCGAGCTGCTCGCCGGTGAGCGCGAACCCGCCGAAGGTCAGGCCGTGATAGCTGTCGCGCAGGCCCACCACGAGCTTGCGCGTGGTGTCGCCGCGCAGTGCGTGGTAGTGCCTGGCCAGCTTCATCACCAGGTCGTTGGCGGCGCCGCCGGAGGTCGAGAAGACCACCTTGCCGTAGTGCTCCGCGCCCGCCGCCTCGATCAGCGCCCTGGCGGCACGCCGGGCGTAGACGTTCTCGTAGCGGAAGACCGACAGGTAGGAGGCGTCACGCAGGGCGTCCGCGCAGGCCTGGGCGATCGCCTCGTTGCCGTAGCCGAGATTCGCGTTCCACAGGCCGCTGACACCGCAGAGCAGTTCACGGCCGTCCAGGAAGCGGATCCTGACACCGTCCGCCGACACGGCGCACAGGTCGTCGGCTCCGTGCAGGGCCGGTTCGAGCAGGGAGGGCCAGAGTTCGGTGGGCATCAGACGGCCTCCGCTTCGAGCAGCACACCGGTATGGCGGGGAGAGGCGGCGGGCAGCGCGTGACGGGCCACGACGCGCAGTCCGGCAGCGGCCAGTTCGCGTGTGAGGTCGTCGGGAGGAAGGACCCGGATGGACGTGGTGAGTGCCAGGACCGGTCCGTCCTCGGGCACTTCGCGTTCGGGCGGCAGGATGGTGACCTTGCGGACCTCGTGGCCGGCCGGCCAGTTCTCGATCATCCGGTAGCGCCGCCCGCTCGCCCCCATGGCCTCCACGTCCAGGTCGTCCGGGCCGCCGCCGGTCAGGTCGACGGTGGAGAGCAGGAACCGTCCGCCGGGCATGAGGTGGGACCGTACGGACGCGTAGAGTCCGGCGCGGCCCCCGGCGTCGAGCAGGGAGACGGACGTGGTGCCGAGCACCACCACGGCGTAGGTGCCGCCGAGGTCGAACGCGGACATGTCTCCCCGTACCACCGTGCAGCGTCTCCCGATGCCCGCCGGGGCCTCGGTGAGCCGCTCCCGGAGCAGCGCCACCATGCTCTCCTTGAGCTCCAGGGCGGTGACCTCCCGGCCCAGCGCGAGCAGGGGCAGCGTCAGCCGGCCGGAGCCGGCGGCGAGTTCCAGCACCGGGCCGGGTACGGCGCGGGCGGACCGCAGCAGTTCCCTGATCTCGGTCGTGTCGACGGCCGCCAGGTCGTGATAGACGGAGGCGCCCGCCTCGTCGTACAGATCGTGCAGCGTGACGCGGTCTCCGTACCCGGCCAGGACTTGGCCGGCCAGGCCCGGAACGGTCGCGGTCCGTGTGGTCGTCGTCGTCATGCGGTCGCCTCCAGTACGGGGGCGTCCGCGACCAGGAGGACTCCCTTGTCGGCGAAGAACGCGAGGACCCGCTCGACCGCGGCGCGGTCCACCGGACCGCTCTCCCCGTGCGCGGCGTTCCGCTCCAGGTAGTCACCCACGGCTTCGGCGCTGCCGAGCACGAGCAGCATCTCCGTGATCTCCGCCGCGCGCCGGCCGAGTTGGAAGGTCCGGTCGACACCCGCGACCCTGACGTACGCCTTGTCCGGCGTCCAGCAGAGGAACGGAGCCTCCGGGTCGTCGGCCTCCGGCACGCTGTCGACCGCGTCGAGCCCCGGTACGAGCCGACGGCCGAAACCGGAGACCCTGGGCTCGGTGATCCCGCGCGTCTGGAGGTCGCGCAGCAGGTCCAGCGCGGCCAGGTAGCGGGCGAGCCAGGGCCTTCGGCGCACGGCGGGGCCGCGCACCTCCTCCGACACCGCCGCGCCGAGCGGCACCGCGCCGCTCACCTCGCTTGCCGCGCCCAGGCGTTGCCATGCCGACCGGAGAGCTGCGGCTGGATCCCCCGTGGTACCCAGCCGCAGCCCCTGTGGCGAGACGAAGACTCCTCCGTCCCGGTCCATGTAGAGCCTGGTGCCCGGTCCGTCGCCGGGAACATGGGCTCCGAGTGCGGAAAGATCGGCGATCTGTACGGCGGGGCTGACCGCGAAGGAGGCGAACCTGCCCTCCTCCCGGGCGGCGTCGGCGTCCGCGAGGAACGTCTCGAAGTCCGTGTCGCCCACGATCCGCACGAGCGTCGTGCCGAGCAGCGACATGTACGGGCTGACGCCGTAATCCTGGATCTGGAGGAACAGGACGTCACCGATCGACGCGTCGCCCTCCGCACCGCTCAGCGATCCCTCGTACCCCACGAGGGTGGCACCGGACCTCTCGTCCATGCCGTCCCGTACCCCCGGGGCGAGGACGAGCGTCCGCGGCCCCACGACGTCGGACCCGAGCACCGCGTCCAGGCAGGCCGCGTCCTCCAGCACCACCGTGGCGGTCCCCGGTCCCGGCGTGTCACCGGCGAGCGGGCGGCCGGTGACCCAGGAGCGCAGATGGATCCCCACGCGGGCGATCAGTTCCTCATTCACCGGAGTCCCTCCGATCCGCGCCGACCGCGGCGAGAATCTTCTTCAAGTCGTCCATTGCGGCATTCGCGCCGTGGAGCCGGCACACGCCCGTAAGATTCAGCACGATTTCGTCGACCCCGGCATCTCGGTATTCGTCGAGGCCCTTGACGATCTGGTCGATGTTCCCGAAAAGGAATGCGCCGGATTCCGCCATGCGCCGTGCGGCCGCCCGCTGATCGAGCTCGGACAGGTCAACGCCTGCCTTTCCGAGCATGTCGAGGTAGTGCGGCGCCTGCATATGCGCGGAATTGCTGGCCAGTACGAAATCGGAGACGTCCCGGTCGGCGCGTTCGAGAGCCACGGGCACCATCGCGGTGATCCGGGGCACGGACCGGCCGGCGCTCTCCGCCCCCTCCCGCATCGCGGGGCGGACGACGCCGTCGAGGTAGGCCGCCGGCGTGAGCCAGGTGACCGCCACGTCGGCGACCTCGCCCGCCAGGCGGGCCATGCCGGGGCGCAGCACTCCGAGCCCGAGGCGCACGGGAGGCGACATGACCGGCCCCATCCCCGCGTGGCAGGAGTAGTACGTCCCGTCGAAGTCGACCGGGTCGCCGCCGAGCAGCCCCCGTACCACCGTCATGTACTCACGGACCGCCGTGAGCTGGCTGCGGTACGGGGCGCCGAGCAGGCTCTGCTGGAAGGTCTTCGCGCCCGGTCCGAAGCCGGCCACCACGTCCTTGCCGGTCGCCATCGCCAGGGTCTTGACCTTGTGGGCCGCCTCGAACGGATGCCGCAGCGGCATCAGGGTCACCCCGAGCCCCGTCGGAACCCGAAAGCCCGCTCCCGCCACCGCGGAAAAGGTCTGGAAGGGTTCCATCAGCAGGCTTTGTCCCTGCCAGAGCCTGGCCGCCCCCGTCCATTCGACCAGCGCCGCAAAAGGAAGTACTTGTTCCGTCCGGCGCGGCAGGAATGGCACCAGTATTGAGTACTCCACTTTTCCCCCCGGTCCGCGGCTTCTTGACGTCTTCAATATTTCCAGAGAGATCGTCGGGGGCACAAGGATTATCGGTGCAACATGATGCAGGCGGGACTGCAGAAAGCTGCACCCGGGGATGGGAGAACAGCGAAGCGCCCGGTTCCCCTCAGGTCACCGGGCGCGCTGGGGCGGGAAGCGGGTCGTCCGCGGTCACCTGGTGAGCGCGGCGAAGACCAGTCCGGCGCTGATGATGCCCGCGGCCGCTCCCGCGAGGGTCTGGGCGAGGGTGTGGTCACGGAGGGAGATCCGGGACCAGGCGATGACGGCGACGAGCGGGGAGGCGAACCAGACGTACGGGTTCCAGGTGAGCGCGAGTATCGCGAGGGCGCCGCCGGCGACGGCGGTGTGCACGCTGATCTTCCACGTCCAGACCGCGGTGGGGACCTGGAGGACGGCGAGGGTGGCGAGCATCGCGAAGACCAGGGCGACCATGGCGCGCGGGGCGTGGAAGACCAGCATGCCGGCGATGCCGGTGGCGACCGACGCCATGATGACGGGGATCAGCAGCTTCCGGCGCTGGACCTGCCCGACGTGGCGGTCGGCCCACTTGCCCGTGCGCATCCCGTACTTGATGTACGCCATGGGGATGACGGCCGCGAACACGATGGCCTCGACGGCCCAGAGGACCCCGGCGAGCGCGTCGTGCTGGGCCAGCCCGACGCCGAGGCTCACCAGGATGATGACGTTGCGTGGCTCCATGCCTTCGGTGACGAGGCGTGCCGCTCGGTTCTCCGAGCCGGCGGGGGCTTCGGTGGTGCCGTTCATGCGCTGACTTCCCTGGGGATCCGCGGGTCGGTGAGCGCGTTGGCTGCTTCGACCAGGTGGGGCGAGGTGTAGTGGTGGGCGACCCGGGCCAGCCATGAGGCGTTGGCGAGCAGGTCGTTGTACATGGGCATCTGGAATCCGGCCGGTTGGGTGGTGTAGTCCTCGCCCTCGACGCACTTCATCCGGGCGACCCGCAGGGTGATGGCTTCGCGGGCCGCGTCCGCGTCGTCGCCCTGAAGGCCCCTGTCATGGGCGATTTCGAGCGCCCGGTCGCGGGTGTCCTCGCTGATCCACGGCAGGAGCGTGAACCAGGCGTCCGAGATGTCGACGACCCGCTCGTCGAGCCTGCCGTACAGGTCGCGGAACCGGTATCGGTCGTCACGGTCGGAGGTGCCCCTCTTGAGGTGGCGGAGGATGACGTCCGGCGGGAGTACGGAGACGAGTTCCACCCACAGGGGGCGCAGGGCGATCAGCCCGCGGCGCTGGCGCACCGCGCGCAGCAGGAGTTCGGCCCCCCGCACGGAGCTGCCGACGATGACCAGGAGGATCGTCACCAACTGGATGAGGGCGCCACCGCGTTGGAACTCCGCCTCGTCGAGGGGGAACTCCCAGCCGGTGAACCCGCAGAGGAGGAACGACAGGCGATAGACGGGGTAGAAGGCTCCGATTCCGGCACCCGCGGCCATGAGCCGCATGCAGAGGCGCAGGAGCCGGTCGTCGGTGCGGCGGGCGACGGTGAGACACAGGATGGCCGAGGGGGCGAGAGCGGCGCCCATGGTCAGCAGGTAGAGGGCCAGGTGCACCGTGCCCGCGACGTCTCCGTACTGGGCGGAGGCGAAGTCGCGTGATCCGTCGGGGGAGATGACGGAGGGGGACGCGTAGGGGAAGACCACGGACGCGCAGACGCAGGCCGTGATGAGGATGACCAGGCGGGGCTTGAGGGCGACCCACCGGCGCCAGACCGGTTCCTTCTCGCGCGGCGGGACGACGGATTCGACCCAGCCCACCAGAAGGATGCAGGCGACCATCACGGCGAGGTGCTTCGGCAGGACCGCGGCGTCTTTGATGCCCGTCGCGTTGATCAGGGCGTCCTCGATGGAGGCCAGGCGCAGGGTCGCGGCGACCGTCAGGGCCGCGAAGGTCGCGAGGATCGCGCGCTTGCCACTGGTCTTGGCCGGATCGAGGGACTTCTTGCGGTCGCGCCATTCTTGGTAGGAGCGGACGGCGACCACCAACCACAGGGGGATGGTGGTGCACAGGTCGATCAAGTCGTTGGTGGACACGTGCTTCCCGTGGCAGGAGTGGGGGGGGGAGGGGGGAGGTCAGAGGCTGTGGTGAAGCCGGTCCACCAGGGGATCGTGATGCCGGGTGTCGCTGGCACGTTCCGCGGCGGTGCGGCGCAACAGGTAGGCGAAGCCCTCGGCTTCGTCCTCGATCCGTACGTACTCCGGGTCCTGGGGCCCGCTGTGCGAGCGGGCCCGGCCGAAGAGGCAGCCGCTGAGGAAGTCGGAGCTGAGGAACTGGTACGCCTCCGGCTCGTCGGTCCCCGCGGGCGGGTGGAGCACGAGGGGCTTGTGGCCCATGAGTTGATGCCCGAACTCGTGGCTCAGGCTGTGGGTGGCGGCGGCGCCGGTGAGCGCCGGGTCGAGCCAGACAACGTCACTCTCGTGGTCAGGGCGCGTGAGCCAGAGGGCATTCGCGTGAAGGCTGGGGAAGGGCGACGTACCCCGCCACAGCTCCAGCGGGCGCGGGTAGCGCTCCCGCATCACCGCGAACAAGGTATCGACCGTCAGTGGGTTCGGCACGGACAGTCCGGCCAGCGCTTGTCGGATCTTGCGGTCCCGGGCGGATTGAATCACGGAGCTGAATACCTTGTGTGGGGGCTATGCGGGGCCGGTCTCGTTCTCCATCGCCTCCAGCTCACGGAGCCGTTCCGCGTACTGGACGACGCGGGCCTGTCCGCGGGGAGACAGTCTGCGGGTCGTCCGTGCCAGGACGGCGACGGTCGGCGGCTCCGAGCTCTCGCTCTGCCGCCTGGCGTCCACGAAACGCTGGACCTCCTCCATCACCTTCCTGGACGTCTCGCTGCCGGTGGCGTTGAAGACGTCGAGGGGGAGCTGGAAGAAGCCGGCGAGTACGGACGCCATCTGGACGCTCGGGCTCTTGACCTGGCCGTTGCGGAGCCTGCGGATGTGCTCGTTCGTGATGGTGCCGGTGCCGTGCTTCGCGTTGATGGCGTCGGCGATCTCGGTGTTCGTGGGTTCGATGAACTCGCCGGGCCTGTTGGGGTGCGCCCTGGCCTGGGCCCTCAACAGGAGGTTGAGGACGTCGCTGAACGATGGGACCGAGGGTGGGGACTGGTCCGGGGAGTCTGCGGTCACTTGGGGATGGTCCCTCTCGGCCGATGGTGAGAGGCCCATCCTAACCACCACCACAGATCGTTGGATCACCCCAGGGCGAAACCACAGATCATTTGACGGCCGGCCCTCCGATCGCCTTGGATAGATCACGGAACGGCACCCTCCGGCTACCGGGGGGTGCAGGCACTGCACGCCCGCAGGACTCGAACTCACGTTCGATAATGACGAATGGAGCACTGTGAAGGTTCCCGATGCCGCCCGCTGTCACCGACGCGCGACCCGCATCCTCTGATGCACGAGCCGAGCATGAGGTTTCTGGGGGTCGACCCCGAGGAGGAGGGACTCTACCGAGTCCTCCTGCGCCGAGGCGCCGACCGGCAGGAGAGCTTGGCCTGCCTCCTGGACCGTGACGCCGAGAGTGTGGCGTCCGTCTGCGATCACCTGACGGAACTGGGCCTGGTCAGGGCGGGTACGGGAGGCGCCCTGCACCCGGTCTCCCCCGTCAAGGCCGTGGAGAGCCTGGTCATGTCGGAGTTGGACCGGCGACGCAAGACCTTGGAGGAGACCGTGGCGGAGAGCGGGGTCATCGACTCCCTCCTGGCCGAACGCGACACTCCGGTCGGCACACCCTCCAAGCAGGGTGACCTGATCCAGCACCTGGAAGGAACGGAGGCCGTACGCAGCGCCATCGACGAGCTCTCCTTCTTCACCTGGACCGAAAGGCTGGCAACGGTTCCACGCGGTGTGCTGAGCGAGGCGCACATAGCCCAGGCGCGGCCGCTCGACGAACGGGTGCTGCGACGCGGCGTCCACATGCGCACGCTGTTGGGCGAAGCCGCGCTCAAGGACGACACGACCCTCGGCTACGCGCGTGAACTGATCGACAAGGGAGCGCAGATCCGCGTCTCCCGCAATCCCATCGAGCGGTTACTCATCTGCGACCGGTCCGCCGCGCTCGCGCCCACCGACCCCAGCCACACGGCCAAGGGGGCCATCCTCATCCGCAACCAGGGCCTGGTCGTCGCCCTGGTCTCCCTCTTCGAACGCATGTGGGACGCCGCCCAGGAACTGCCCTCGTCCGAGGAGACGTCGTACGAGGGCACCGATCTGGTCAACTCCCTCGAACGCAAGGTCCTCCAGTCCCTCTACTCGGCGGACAAGGACGAGATCGGCGCGCGCGACCTCGGCATCTCCGTACGCACCTATCGCAAGCACGTGGCGACGCTCATGCGGCGACTCGACGCCTCCAACCGCTTTCAGGTCGCACTGCGCGCCCGCGAGCGTGGCTGGGTGTGATCCGCGACGGGCCGGCCCGCGGCCACGGTGGCGCCCGTGGCCGCGGCCGGCACGGCCCGGGCTTCCCGCTCTCAGCGACCCACCTCCGCCGCGAACGGCACCGACGCCGCGCCGCTCGTGCCCGCCGCCGACGGGTGGGTCCACAGCCCCGCCTCGGCCAGCCGGGGCAGCACGCCCTCGCCGAACCAGTACGCCTCCTCCACGTGCGGATGGCCGGACATGATGAACTCCTCGATGCCCAACCGGCTGTACTCCTCGATGCGTTCGGCCACCTCGGTGTGGCTGCCGACCAGCGCCGTCCCCGCCCCGCCCCGTACCAGACCGATCCCCGCCCACAGGTTCGGCGAGATCTCCAGCCCGTCCGTGCTGCCGCCGTGCAGGGCCAGCATCCGCCGCTGCCCCTCCGACTCGCTGCGCGCCAGCCCCGCCTGTACGGCCTTGATCGCGTCCGGCGAGAACCCCTCCAGCAGCCGCCGCGCCTCGGCCCACGCCTGGTCCGCCGTGTCGCGTGTGATCACGTGCAGCCGGATGCCGAACCGCACGGTACGGCCCTCCTTCGCGGCCAGCCCCCGGATCCACTCGATCTTCTCGGCCACCTGCGCGGGCGGCTCGCCCCAGGTCAGGTAGACGTCGCTGTGGCGCGCGGCGACCACCCCGGCGGCCGGGGAGGAGCCGCCGAAGTACACCGGCGGCACCGGGTCCGGCACGCGCGCCAACTTCGCCTCCTCCACCTGGAGATGCTCGCCCTTGAGCGTCACCGTCTCGCCGCGCCACAGGTCGCGGACGATCGACAGGAACTCGCCCGTACGCGCGTAGCGGGCGTCCTTGTCGAGGAAGTCCCCGTACGCGCGCTGCTCGTGGCTCTCCCCGCCGGTGACGATGTTGAGCAACAGCCGCCCGGGCGCGTGGCGTTGGAAGGTCGCGGCCATCTGCGCGGCCAGCGTCGGTGACACGAACCCCGGCCGGAAGGCCACCAGGAACTTCAGCCGCTCCGTCTCGCGCGCCAGCATCGCCGTGGTGAGCCAGGCGTCCTCGCACCACGCGCCGGTGGGGGTGAGCGCCCCGACGAAGCCCAACTGCTCGGCCGCGCGGCCGATCTGGGTGAGGTAGCCGAGGTCGGCGGGACGCTGGCCGCCCGCCGCGCCCGCGGGCAGGCCGTGGCCTCCGCCGACGACGTGGCGGCTGTCGCCGTAGGTGGGCAGGAACCAGTGGAAGGTCAGACTCACGGAACTCTCCAGAAGACGAAGTACCCAAGCGGGAGGGGCAGTACGGGGGGGGAGGGGGAGGGGGGAGAGGCGCGCTCGGCGGCCTCGGCCGGGCCCGGCGGGCCTCAGAGCAGACCGTGGCGCGGTGGCCGCGTCCCGCTCAGGACGTAACGGCCGAGGTGCTGCACCTTCCAGCGGACCGGGTCGTGCAGCGTGTGCGTGCGCGCGTCGCGCCAGAACCGGTGCAGGTTCAGGCTGTCCAGCGCCGCCCGCGTCCCCGCCACCTCGAACAGCGCGCTGCTCGTCTCCACCGCCGCCGTCGCCGCCTGCACCTTCGCCGCGGCCACCGCGATGGAGGCCTCGGCGGCGGTGTCGTCGGTGAGGTCGGCGGCGGCCGTGTCCACCGCGCCGGCCGCCGCCACGAGCAGGGCGTCCGCGGCCCGTACCTGGAGCGACAGTTCGCCGAACCGCTGGATCAGCAGGGGGTCCTCCGCCGCGCTCTCGAAGCCGCTCTCGAACCACGGCCTGCTCTTCGTACGGACGAAGTCGGCCGACTCCGTGAGCGCGGCGGACGCGATCCCCGCGTCGATGGCCGCGTGCAGCAACTGCGCGACCGCGCCGTGCAGTTGGGGCCCCTGGAAGGTGAGGTGGTGCGGTACGACCCGGTCGGCCGGCACGACCACGCCGTCCAGCCGGACCGTCCCGCTCGCGGTCGTGCGCTGCCCCATCCCGTCCCAGTCGTCGACGACGGTCACGCCGGGCGCGTCCCTCGGTACGTACGCGACGTGCAGCGCGTCCTCCTCGGCGCGGGCCAGGACGGGGATCCAGTCGGCGAACAGCGCGCCGGTGGAGTAGTGCTTCTCGCCCGTCAGCCGGTACGAGCCGTCGGCCTCGGGGACCAGTCGCGTACGGATGTCCTGGACGTGCTTCGTCCCGCGCTCGGACTGCGCGTTGCCGAACCGCCGCCCCGCCAGTACCTCGCCGAAGAAGAACTTCCGCTGCTCCGGACTGCCCTGCCTGCGCAGCACGTTCACGTACACGAAGTGGTTCTGCGGGATCTGGGAGAGGCTCGCGTCGCCGGTGGCGAGCAGCCGGAAGACCTCGGCGAGCGTACGGGCGGAGACGTCCGCGCCGCCGTGGGAGCGGGGGACGGTGATGCCGAGGAGCCCGGAGGCCGAGAGCCGGTCGAGCTCGGCGTACGGCAGCTCCCGCTCCGCGTCCCGCCGCCCGGCACCGGCCCGGAAGGCGTCGGCCAGCTCGGCGGCCACGGCGAGGGCCTCGGCCTCACCGGTGATCACATGCGCCGGCGAGGGGGGTTGGGGTGCGGTCACGGTACGGCCTCCGGGGGAGAAACGGGTCAGCGGACGGAACGGGAATCGGAACAGGAATCGGTACGGCGGCGGGAACGGTACGAGCGGCGGCTGCCGGGACGGGGAGAACGGGGAGGCATCAGGCGGCGACGGCCTCGGCCGGCGCGGCTTCCACCTCCGCCTCCGCTTCCGCTTCCGCGTCCACCGGCCGCCGGCCCGCCCGCAGCGCCAGCGAGAACTGGTCCACGACCTGGTCCAGCGCCTCCCGCGACGCCGGGTCCACCACCACTCCCCCCTCGTCCAGCACGGTGATGTGCCGGTCGAGGACGAACCAGCCCTGGACGATGTGCGCGGCCCCCATCGAGGACAGCACCGGCCGCAGCGCGTAGTCGATGGCGAGCACGTGCGCGGTGGTGCCGCCGGTCGCCAGCGGCAGGACGGTCTTGCCGGCCAGCGCGTACTGCGGCAGCAGGTCCAGCAGGGTCTTCAGCAGCCCCGAGTACGCGGCCTTGTAGACGGGCGTGCCTATCACCACCCCGTCGGCCTCCTCGAACAACCGCCGGGCCCCGACGATCGCCGGATGCCCGAAGTCGGCCCCGAGCAGGGCCTCGGCGGGCAGCGTCCGGACGTCGAGCGGCACGACGTCGTGCCCCTGGCCGGTGAGACGGCCGTCCAGGTGCCGGAGCAGCCGGGCGGTACGGGACGTGGGGGACGGACTGCCGGACACGGAGAGGATCGTGGCCACGGGATTCACCTCGGGAAGGGGGTGCGAGGACGAGATTCATGAATATCTCGTTAAACAAAAGGGCCGACCATGGGCGGGCGACAAAAGAAGGAGGACAATTCCCGCCCCGCGGGCGCCCGCAAAAGAAAGCCGTCGACGGACACGGCGTCAATGATCGCGGAGCCGTACCGATCGGAACGGTACGGGGGGAGGGAAATTCCCGGCGTTCAGCCCGTGCGCAGACAGAGGGCGCTGGAGACGCGTACGAGATCGACGTGACGGCGCCGGGTCAGCTCTCGCAGATCCCTCATCAGCACGTCACCGCCTCGCAGCACATTCGACAGACCCATGGGCCAAGAGCCTACTCGCGGGGTCCGTACGGGTCGATTCGGTATCCACGACGTGGTGATAGGGTTTACCTTCCAGTGGGGCCTGAAAGGCGAAACCGCCGATGCGAATAGAGCAGCTCGAATACATCGAGGCGGTGACCCGGCTGGGTTCCCTGCGCCGCGCCGCGGAAGCCCTGCACATCTCCCAGCCGGCCCTGAGCGAGACCGTCCGCAATCTCGAACGGGAACTGGGCGTCGACCTCCTGGACCGCCGCCGCTCCGGTGCCAGGATCAGCGCCGAGGGCCGCGAACTGCTGCCGCACATCGTCGGCGTCCTCGACGCCGTCGACCGGCTCCGCCGCGCGGCCGACGACCAGCACCGCACCAGCCGGATGCTGCGCCTCGGCACGGTGAACGCGGCCACGGTCCCGCTGCTCGTCCCCACCATCCGCGAGTTCCGCGCCGCCCACCCGGAGACCCAGATCGAGGTCATCGGCGCCCAGCAGGCCGACATCCACCGCGAGCTGCTGGAGGGCGGGCTCGACCTGGGCCTCGTCAACTACCTCCAGGGCGACGACAAGCCCCCGGGCCTCCACAGCACCGAACTCCTCCGCGGCCGCCCGGTGGCCTGCGTCCGCGCCGACAGCCCCCTGGCCGCCCGGCGCACGGTCTCGGTCGCCGACCTGCTGGCCCAGCCGCTGATCGTGATGCGCTCGGGGTACGTGATGCACCGGTACGTACACCGCCTGCTGGAGGGCCGCAGCCCGACGTTCTCGTACTCCACGGACGGCGCGGAGATGGGCAAGCTGATGGTCGCCGAGGGCCTGGGCACGACGATCCTGCCGGACTTCAGCGTGACCGGCGATCCCCTGGAGCGCTCCGGGCTGATCACGTACCGCCCGCTGGCCGTCCCGGACACCGCCGTCCTCCTGGTCATCCAGCGCCCCCTGTCGGGACCCACCCCCAGGGCGGCCCGCGCCCTCCACGAGATCTTCGTGAAGAGCGCCGCCACCTACCAGCAGACCACCGCACCCGGTCGGAACGAGCCGTAGCGGGCCCCGAGCCGACCTGAGGCCGACCCGACTCGACCCGCGGATCCTCACCCCGCCTCGGCGGCCTCCGCGCGCTGCGGACGCCGTACCGTACGCCGCTCCAGCGGCATGACCACCGCGGCGCAGAACCGGTCCACCGCGTCGTCGACGCTCCGGATGAAGCCGGTCTCCGCGGTGCCCCGCGTGTTACCCATCCCCTTGAACAGCGACAGCCGGAATCCGGTGATCTCCACGTCCCCCTTGGGCAGCAGGTCGCCCGGCTCGGGGCGCAGCCGCTCCAGCGTGCCGCGCGGTCCCTCGCCGCCGCCCGCCACCAGCGTCCGGACATGGAGGTCCGCGGGCGCGTCGGCGAGCTGCCGGACCAGGCGCTTCGCCCAGGTCAGCGGGTAGCCCTGATCGGGCGCGGGGAGGTCGACCGACGTACGGAGCTTGCCGGTCCGCAGATCCGCGGTGAGCGCGAGGAGGCCCTGCGTACCCTCGATCCGCAACTCCGCCTCCAGGCGCCCTTCCTGGCAGAGCAGATCGGCCTGCGCGCCCCGGCGCGCCTTCGCGTCGGTGGCGCGCCGCACCCGCTGGACGGGCAGCACCTTCTGCCCCAGCTCGCCGCCGAGCCGCAGACAGACCTGCCGCACCAGGCGCTCCCAGCTCTCCACGACGTCGACGGCCCGCGGGTCCCCCTGGCAGAGCGTCTCGTCGTCGATGCCCTTGCGCACCGGCACCCAGGCCGGGCCCATGTTCTGGAAGCCCTGGCAGCCCGAGTTCTCGTGCTGGAGGTAGTGCAGCAACTCCTGGAGGAGCCAGGCGTGCGCCGCGTTCCCGACGCCCTCGTGGCGGATCAGCATCTGCGCCTGGTGGGCGACCTCCGCCCAGGACAGGTGCCACAGGACGACCTTGTGCTTGCGGCGCCCGTCGATCTTCACGTCGACCAGCGGACTCCCCTCCAGCGCCACGTCGTTGCACAAGGTGATCACCGCGTCGTAGCCGCGCCGGGCCGCGATGTCCATGTAGTCCTGGACCTGCTGCTCCTTGAGCGGATTCCCGTTGGTCTTGGTCTCCACCAGCGCGGTCCACAGCTTGCCCGCCCGCTCCACGCGGATCACGCCGTCGGGGCGCTTGGGGCTGTCCCCGTGCGGCAGGGAGACCTCGGTGAAGGTCTCCGTCCGCCCGGCGGGCGCCCCGAATCCGGCGGTGAGCCGCCGGCCGAACTCGGGCACCTGCGCCATCACGGAGAGCAGGACGGACGTCGCCCGCGTCTCGCGCTCCCGGTCGCTCTTGAGCGACGGTACGGGGAAGAGCCTCGCCGACCGCCAGGTGTCGTTGTCGGCCAGGGACTTCTTGGCGACCTTGGGCAGCGTCACCTTCTTCCGGACGGTACGGGGCCGGCGCGGCGCCGCCGGAGCCCGCTCGACGGCCACCTGAGCGGGAATGACCACGGCGGGCCCGCCGACGTCACCGGCCGCCCGCACCTCCGCACCAGCACTTGGACCGAGGTCCGGCACCCCACCCGGCGTCACGTCCCCCACGGCAACAGAGGCCACGGCATCGGACGCCACGCCCCCGGCCACGTCCTCGCCCAGATCCTCCGCCCCGTCCTCCCCCGGGTCGTCCGCCGGGTCCTCCGCCGCGTCGTCCACGTCGATCCCGAAGTCCGTGGCGAGGCCGGCCAGGCCCGTTTCGTACCCCTGCCCGATGGCACGGAACTTCCACTCGCCCCCGCGCCGGTAGAACTCCCCGAACACGAAGGCGCTCTCGGCGCCCGCGTCGTCGATGGAGAACCCGAGCATCTCCTCCCCCGTACGGTCGCAGACCGTCAGCCGTAAGCCGTTGAGGTCCCCGAACCGCGCGCCCTCGTAGCGGCTCGCCGCCACGACGATCCGCTCGACGCTCGCCTCCATCTCCGTGAGGCCGAGGCTGATGCGGTCCTCGCTGCCGCTGTCCGTCGGGGTCTTGCCCAGCAGGTGCACGCTCCCGTCGGCGGCCGCCGGGTTGTTGTAGAAGAAGAAGTCGGCGTCGCCGCGGACCTTCCCGCCGTCCCCCAGCAGCAGCACGGAGACGTCCGCGTCCCCGTCCCCCTCCTCGCTGCTCCAGCTCAGGCCCACGCGCACCGAGCCCGCGTCCTCGCTCAGGGCCGCCAGTCCGACATTGGCGCCCTTGACGATCTCGTACATTCCACCCACCCCCAGGTGGCGGGCCACCACCTCCCCAGGGGTGGCCCGCCACGTCATGTTGTGTGACGCACCGCACATTCACGGTGTGAAGGAGTGGAACCTTAGCGGCCCCGTCAGGTCGCCGCGCCGGGAACGGCTCCGGGGACGGCTCCGGCGCGTGGGAACGTGACGCGGGTCGCCGCGGTGCCCAGGCCCGAGGCGAGGCCCGAGGCGGGCGGGGGGACGTGGCGGGTGATGCCCGCGCGGTCCTCGATCAGGTCCGCCTCCTTGTAGCGGAAGCAGTCGCGGTGCCAGACGAGGATGCCCGAGAGCCAGTTCTCCAGCTCCTCCACATAGCCGTCGAGTGCCTTGCGCGCGGTGTCGTCCAGGTCGAAGTCGTCGTACAGGGCCGGGAGTTCGTGCGCGACGACATGCTGGAACTGGCGCATGCGGGAGTTCATCAGGTCGTCGATGATCGCGAGGCCGGTCGCGTAGTCGCAGTCGAAGAAGTTCTGCACCACCAGGATGCCGTTGTGGATCTCGCCCTCGAACTCGATCTCCTTCTGGTACGAGAACACGTCGTTCAGGAGCATCGCGTAGTCCTGGGCGGCGTTCTGGAGGGACTGCATGGGACCGGTCCGGTAGATCTCGGGCGGCACGGCGTCGCCCAGGCCGATCCGGCACAGGCTCATCGTCAGGTCCGAGCCGAACGTGTGCCGCCGCATCTCGATGTAGTCGACCGGGTCGGGGATGCGGTTCAGGAGCTGGTTGTTCATCTCCCACACCCAGCTGTCGATCATGTCCTCGACCGCCTTGCGGAAGGCGCGGCGGCCGTCCAGGTCCATCGGTCCCGCCGTACGGACCCACAGGTCGGCGAGGCCCCGCTCCAGGCCGGTGTACGGCTCCGGCGTCTCGTCGGTCTCGACCGGCATGAACTGCACCAGCCGCTCGTTGCACGCCTTCGCGCCCGCCAGGTCGCGGACGCTGCCGTAGACGACCGGGTACAGGTCGTCGCCGTACGTCCCCCAGGCCAGCCAGTCCGACGACAGGTCCAGGCCCTCCGGCGTGGCGTCCGGGTGGATGCCGGCCGCGCACAGCGGGAGGTCGATGCGGCGCAGGCGCTTCTCGTCCCAGACGTCGGAGCCCGGCCTGCCCGGCTGCGCCTCCAGGATGCCCATGCGGTGGCACCACTCGACCACGTGTTCGCGGGAGTGGTCGAGGTGCGGGCTGAGCTTCGGCTCGAACGGGATCTGGAAGTCCGGCAGGACCGAGGGCCCCACCCGCTGGAACGGGACGTGGCTGAAGCTGCGGACCCGCGCGGTGGACCCGGCGGTGAGCGTCTTGAGGTACGCCGACGCGGCGGTGCCCAGCCCGACCGGGGTCATGGAGAAGCCGGGCCCGAGCCCGGGCCCCGCGCCCGTACCGATGCCGCCCGCTCCCACGCCGACCGCGCCGGCGGCGCCCTCCTCGGCGCCGTTCATGTACCGGCTGGAGCGCATGTGCCACTCGTGGCCGCCCGACTGCCAGTCCTGGAGGCCCTTCACGTACGCGAGGACGTCGGCACAGGCCGCCGGGTCGAGGCCCTTCTCGGCGAAGAGGGGGCCCAGCTCGGTCAGCGTGGTGTTCTCGAACTGCTGGAGGCGGGAGGTCAGCAGGTCGTTGACCGCGTCGGCCGCCTCCTGCGTCGTACAGCCGAGGAACGTCTCCAGGACGAGGACGCCGTTGCTGAGCTCGCCCTCCTCCTCGATCTCCCGCTGGTACGAGAACAGGTCGTTGCGCAGGTGGACCGCGTCCGAGAACGTCTCCTTGAGGACCCGCAGCGGCCGGGACGCGGCGACCTCCGCCGGGATCTCGGCGCTCACGTACTCGATGAGGCCCGCCGACCAGGGCGCGCCGCCGACCTTGCGGCGCATCTCGATGTACTCGACCGGGTTCGAGATCCGGTCCGCGTTGATGTTCGAGAGCTCCCAGTCCGACTCGTTGAGGAGGTTCTCGGTGCTCTCGGCGAACCGCTCCCGCCAGGACATCGACATGCTGGGGACCGTACGGGCCCAGAGGTCGGCCAGGCCCGCCTCGACGGGATTGGTCGGCTCGGGGAAGCCCTCGGAGAGGTCCATCGGCATGAAGGCCGCCAGCCGCTCCAGGTACGCCTTGCCGCCCTCGCGGTCCTGGGGCTTCTTGAAGACCTCCAGGAAGTGGTCGTCGAAGAAGAAGACCCACACGTACCAGTCGGTGACCAGCGACAGCTGCGGGGCCGTGCAGTCCGGGTGGGTGTACGAGCAGAGCAGGGCGTAGTCGTGGGAATCGAGGTCGTGCTCGTCCCAGACGCCGGACCCCTCCAGCATCCCCATGTCCCTGGCCCATTGCTTGGTGTGCGCTCTCGCCTCCTCCAGGTGCGGATTGAGCCGGGCCGGATAGGACATGTAGAAATCCGGCAGTTCAAAGGGTTGTGTCACTGACGCGTGGCCTTTCCCGACGGTTCCGGGAGCGTTCCCTGTCACCCGGTCGGCTCAGCCCTACCCCTCGCCCGGTACCCCCATCCGCACCACAAAGTAGTCATATGAACGTACTGATCGGGCGGTCTGTGGACAGCCTGCGTGCGGGCCGCGGGATACCGCGCGATCATGAGGAAATGAGCACCAAGATCCAACTGGCACAGCAGCCGGAAGCCGACGACCTGCTCGGCCGCAGCCCCCTGGCCGCCCTGGTCGGCATGCTGCTCGACCAGCAGATCCCGATGGAATGGGCCTTCTCGGGCCCGTACACGATCGCCGTCCGCATGGGACGCGACGACCTCGACGCCCGCGAGATCGCCGCGTACGACCCCGAGGCCTTCGCCGCCCTCCTCTCCGAGAAGCCCGCCGTGCACCGGTATCCCGGATCCATGGCCACGCGGGTGCGGCAGCTCTGCCAGTTCCTGGTGGAGCACTACGACGGGGATCCGGGCGCCCTGTGGCGCGATGTCGACACGGGCGCCGAGGTGCTGACGCGGCTGAACGCGCTGCCGGGCTTCGGCCGGCAGAAGTCCCAGATCTTCCTGGCCCTGCTGGGCAAACAGTTCGGCGTCCGCCCGCAGGGCTGGCGCGAGGCCGCGGGGGCCTACGGGGACGAGGGCTCGTTCCGCTCCGCCGCCGACATCACGGGGCCCGAGAGCCTGGCCAAGGTCAGGGCCTTCAAACAGGAGGCGAAGCGGGCCGCGAAGCAGAAGGCGGAGGAAAAAAGGTAGAAGGCGGAGGAAAAGGACCGAACGGCACAGGCGCGGTTCCCAGAAGCCCCGCCGGTCGCTAGGTTTCCCTGACATTTGTTCGCACCGGAAGGATCCCTTGTGAACGCAACTCCCCGTGTCTCCCGCCGAGTTCTGGCCATCGCGACGGCCACGGCCCTCGCCGCGCCGCTGCTGATGGCGGCCGCCCCGGCCGGCAAGGCGCCGTCGCACCGGCACGGCTCCCACACGGCCCAGGACGCGGCGAAGCTGTCCCGGAAGCTCGTCAGGGAAGCCTCCGCGCAGGACGTGCTCCGGCACCTCAAGAAGTTCCAGTCCCTCGCGGACGCCAACGACGGCAACAGAGCCGCCGGCACGCCGGGCCACGACGCGTCGGCCGCGTATGTGTACAACGAGCTGAAGAAGGCCGGCTACAAGGTCTCGTACCAGACCTTCCAGATCGCCTACATCGAGACGCTCGCCGAGACGCTGCGGGTCACCTCGCCCACCCCGCGCGACGTCGACATCTCCGCCCTCTCGTACACGAAGTCCACCCCGGTCGGCGGCGTCACGGCCGCGCTGGCCGCCGTCCCGGTCGACGCGACCACGGGCTGCGAGGCGGGGGACTACGCGGCGGGAGCCTTCACCGGCAAGATCGCGCTGATCCAGCGCGGCGGCTGCACCTTCGCCGTCAAGCAGCAGGAGGCGGCCGCCGCGGGCGCGGTCGCGGCGATCATCTACAACAACACGACGGGCGTCATCAGCGGCACGCTCGGCGACCCGAACGCGGGCGTGATCCCCACCGGGGGCATCACCCAGGCCGACGGCCAGGCCCTCGCCGCCGAGGTGGCCCAGGGTCCCGTGACGGTCACGGCCGAGATACGCCAGCTCCAGGAGCAGCGGAACACCCGCAACGTGATCGCGGAGACCAAGGCGGGCAAGGCCGACCGTACGGTCATGCTCGGTGCCCACCTCGACTCGGTCAACGCGGGCCCGGGCATCAACGACAACGGTTCCGGCTCTGCCGGCCTGCTCGACGTCGCCCTCGACCTCGCCAAGACGCACGACAAGCCCGCCAACAAGGTCCGCTTCGCCTGGTGGTCCGCGGAGGAGCTGGGCCTGCTCGGCGCCGAGGCGTACGTCGCCGCGCTCACCCCCGAGCAGAAGGCCGACGTCGCCCTCTACCTGAACTTCGACATGATCGGCTCGAAGAACTTCGCCCAGTTCGTCTACGACGGGGACGACTCGGACGCCACCGGCGCGGGCCCGGGCCCCGACGGCTCCGCGCAGCTGGAGAAGGGCATCACCGGCTTCCTCGACCGCCGGGGCCTCCCGCACGAGGGCACCGACTTCGACGGCCGCTCCGACTACGGGCCCTTCATCGACGCGGGCATCCCGTCCGGCGGCACCTTCACCGGCGCCGAGGGCATCAAGACCGCGGCCCAGGCCCAGAAGTACGGCGGCCAGGCCGGCGTCGCGTACGACGCCTGCTACCACTCCGCCTGCGACGACCTCTCCAACATCAACAAGAAGGCCCTCGACGTCAACGTCGACATCATCGCCGACGCCGTGGGCACGTACGCCCACGACCTGCGCTCGATCCCGCAGCGGCCGGCCGCCGCCGGGGCCGCGCGCCTCGCCGGCACCGACACCGCCCGCACCGCCGACGGGCACACCGCCACCTCGTAACGGCGACGGCGGCGGGCCGTGGACGGCGGTGAACTCCCCCGTCCACGGCCCGTCCGCCAGCCCGTCCGCCGGTTCGTATGGGGGCCGTTCGTGGTCCGTCCGCGGCCCGTTCGCGCTCCGTCCGCCGCCCGTCCACGACCTCCCGGCGGGGCGATCCCGGCACCGGGACCACCGGAGGCGACGCCTCCGCTCACGCTTCGCTCCCGCTTTGCCATCTAATGCCACTTTTGAACTCGGCCGCCATGGCTGCGCCCGGAGCCTCTTGACCGGTAGGCTTTCCGTGTGATCTTCAAGCGCATCGGTAACGGGCGGCCGTATCCCGACCACGGCCGGGAAAGCACCCGGCAGTGGGCGGATGTCGCGCCGCGCCCGGTCCGCCTCGATCAGCTCGTGACCACGAAGGGTCAGCTGGACCTGGAGACGTTGCTCGCCGAGGACTCCACCTTCTACGGGGACCTGTTCGCGCATGTCGTGAAGTGGCAGGGCGATCTCTACCTGGAGGACGGACTGCACCGCGCCGTCCGCGCCGCGCTCCAGCAACGACAGGTGCTGCACGCCCGCGTCCTGGAGCTCGATCTGGGCTGAGGCGAGCGCAGGAGAGTGACGGACTGAGCCTTTCGGGGCCATTCCTCACCCTGACCGCCCAACCCGTTGATCATTTAGTAGGAATCACCACCGGCTCCTACTACGCTGCGCCCATGAGCATGCTCACTCCCCCCGGCATGGGCGGAAAGTACCGCATCACGGGTAACAAGTACCCGCGCATGCACCGCCCTCGGCGCCGCCACAGGATCGTGCTCGCGGCCGTCGCATCCGTTGTTGCCCTCGGCCTGGCCGGCTGGGGGACCTTGCAGCTCATCGACGTCTTCACGGGCGACGGCAAGAAGACCACCGCCGCCGCGAAGACGCCCGCCTGCAAGCCCTCCGCGGCACCCGCCAAGGTGCTGCCCAAGCCCGGCCAGATCAAGGTCAACGTCTACAACGCGACCCCGCGGGGCGGTCTCGCCAAGACCACCGCCGACGAGCTCAAGAAACGGGGCTTCGTCATCGGCAAGGTGGGCAACGCGCCCGCTTCCTACGACAAGAAGGTCCGGGGCGCCGGGATACTGCTGGGCGCCCCCACCGCCATGGACGGGCCCCTCACCGTCCTCGGCACCCAGCTGAGGGGGGCCACGCCGAAGACCGACACCCGCAGGACCGGGGACGTCGATCTGATCCTCGGTACGGCCTTCAAGACCCTGAACGTCCAGCGCGAGGCGGACCTGGCGCTGGCCACCCTGGCCAAGCCCGTGCCCAAGCCCGGCTGCGGCGAGCTGGGCGCACCGCGCAAGGGCTGACCCCCGCCGTACCGCCGTACCAACGCTCCACCGGTTCTCCGCCCCGGTGGCCGGGCAGGCCCTCGGGCCCGCCCGGCCACCGGAACGCCCGCTGTCGGCCCTAGCCGGCCAGCCCGTACATCCGGTCGCCCGCGTCGCCGAGGCCGGGGACGATGTAGCCGCTCTCGTTGAGGCGCTCGTCGACGGCCGCGGTGACGACGGTGACCGGCGCGCCCGCCAGCTCGCGTTCCATGACCTCGACGCCCTCGGGCGCCGCGAGGAGCACGACGGCCGTCACGTCGTCCGCGCCCCGCTTGATCAGCTCACGGATCGCCGCGACGAGCGTGCCGCCGGTGGCCAGCATCGGGTCCAGTACGTACACCTGGCGGCCCGAGAGGTCCTCGGGCATCCGGCTCGCGTACGTCGACGCCTGGAGCGTCTCCTCGTTGCGGATCATCCCGAGGAAGCCCACCTCGGCGGTGGGCAGCAGCCGCACCATGCCGTCGAGCATGCCCAGACCGGCCCGCAGGATCGGGACGACCAGCGGGCGGGGGTGGGACAGCCGCACGCCCGTCGTGGCGGTCACCGGGGTCTCGATGTCGACCTGTTCGGTGCGCACATCCCGGGTGGCCTCGTACGCGAGCAGGGTGACCAGCTCGTCGGCGAGACGCCGAAAGGTCGGGGAGTCGGTGCGCAGGTCGCGCAACGTGGTGAGTTTGTGCGCCACCAAGGGGTGGTCGACAACATGAATCCGCATGGCGACCACAGTAACCGGAGGCCAAGGCACTACGGCCTGCCACCGGCGCCCGTCCCCGACCCCCGTCCCCGGCGCCCCTCCCCGGCCGCCGGTCCTCCGCCGCCGGGGAGGTGGCATCAACCCGGGGTGTGGAGGGAAGGTGGATGGAGGTCATGAAGTGTCGGCAGACACATCCATCGGTGGGATGGTGAGGCGACCGTGCCGAACAGGGACCAGCGACAAGCGGACCACGAGCAGGCCGCGGACCTGGGCATACAGCCCGACGGCGACCCGGCTCCCGACCCCGGCGTTCCTTCCGACGCCGCCCGCAGCCGCCGCCGCGCGCAGTTCCTGCGGGAGCTCAACGAGGCGAAGGCCCTGCGCGAGCGCGTGAAGCCGCGCCGGGCCCGCGCGGCGCGCATGCGCCAGCAGATGCGGATGCGCACGTTCCGCTGGTAGCCGCCGGTAGCCGCGCCGAGCCACGCCCGGCCGCCGGACGCCCTGCGGGCGCACATCTCGGGCGCTCCCGCGCCCTCCTGGGACACTTCCACCCCGCCCGAGGGGTATCCCGCGCCCCGGGCCGGAGGCGAGGCTAATAAAATGGCCTTACGACGCAACGGTGGAAGACCTCTCGCGACGCGTTCGTTTCTGCCACGATTCCGAGTGGGCGGGGCAGAGCAGCGCACCGCCGGATCGTCACCTCTGACCAGTGGGAGAGTCACGGTGTACTTCGCCGCACTGCTCGCGCGCACCGAAGACGGGTGGCAAGCGAGCGACACAGAGCTCGACGACGTGGAGACCCTGTCGGATCTGACCGACCTGGCCCGCGAAGTCTCGGTGGACGAGGACACGGTCCTCGTCTTCATCGAGCAGGAAGACGCCTGGTTCGGCATCGTCCGGGTGGAGGGCGAGGAAGACCCTCGTATCTACGTCTCGGACGCGGCCGCGGCCGCACGCTCCTCGTACGGGGAGATTCTCATCGATGAGCTGATCGGCGGGGACGACGACGACCCCGCCGACGACCTGGACACGCTGGACCTCGACGGTACGGAGGACGGCGAACCGGACGAGAACGACGAGGAGGACGAAGAGAGCCCGGTGGCGAGCGGGGAGATCGTGCCCGCGGGACCCGCCGGCGACCAGGAGATCCTCGTTGATCTCGGTCTGTCCGAAGGGGATCTGCTGGCCCTGGAGACCGACGCCATGGCCGAGATCGCGGAGGCTCTGGGAGCCGCCGAGGTCCTGGAGACCGTCCGCTAGTGCCCCGGCACGACCCTGTGCCGCCCGACCCCGTACCGGACTCCGGACCGGATCCGGTGCGCGACCCGTGGCGTACGGCCATGCGGCGCGCCCTGGACGAGGCGGCGTCGGCGGCCGCGCACGGCGACGTGCCGGTCGGTGCCGTCGTGCTGTCACCGACCGGGGCGGTGCTGGCGGTCGGCCACAACGAACGCGAGGCGACGGGTGACCCGACGGCCCATGCGGAGATCGTGGCGATCCGCAGGGCGGCCGGGGCACTCGGCGCGTGGCGCCTGACGGGCTGCACGCTGGTCGTGACCCTGGAACCGTGCACCATGTGCGCGGGCGCCGTCGTCCAGTCCCGCGTGGACCGCGTGGTGTTCGGCGCGCTCGACGAGAAGGCCGGGGCGGCGGGTTCGCTCTGGGACGTCGTACGGGACCGGCGCCTCAACCACCGCCCCGAAGTCATCCACGGCGTGCTCGCCGACGCCTGCTCCGCCCAGCTCACCGCCTTCTTCAGGGACCGCTGACGCCCCCTCACGGATACCGATTTCGGAGCACGGCCCTCCGTGGGCTAAGCTTTCTCCCGGTAGCGTGTCCGAGCGGCCGAAGGAGCTCGCCTCGAAAGCGAGTGTGGGGAAACTCACCGAGGGTTCAAATCCCTCCGCTACCGCTCTTGCGAACTGCCCCCGACCCGGGACCCGGGTCGGGGGCAGTTCTGCGTTTCCCCGGCCGCCCCGGACCCGGCGCCGTCACCGCCGCGGGGCGGTGGGGGGTAAGAGTCGAACGGGCCTCCGAACATCGGCGTTCGTACGGTTAGACTCTCGCGACCGCTCAGGGGGCGGGTCGTGGACGGCTGGGGAGGCAGTGGGGATGGCGCAAACGAGGAAGTTCGTGTTCTACGCGGTCACCGTCTTCGTGCTCTTCACCATCGTCAAATCCCCCGAACGGGCCGCTGATCTCGTCCAGGTAGGGTTCGAGGGCATTTCGAGCGCCGCGCAGAGCGTCGGCACCTTCATGACGGAGCTCGTCCAGTAACGCCGCCGAATAGCCCCTAGGAGTGCCCCTTGATCCGCCACCTGGTCCTCTTCAAGCTCAACGAGGGTGTCTCGCGTGACGAGCCCCGCGTCGCCGCCGGGGCGAAGGCCTTCGAGGAGCTCGGCGGGCTGGTCTCCGACGTGACGTTCTGGGAGTGCGCCTGGAACTTCAGCGACCGCCCCATCGCCTACGACTTCGCCATCAACTCGGCCGTGGCGGACCGGGATGCGCTCCAGCGGTACGCCGAGCACCCGGCCCACCAGGCGGTCGTCGCGCAGTGGCGCGAATTCGCCACCTGGGTGATCGCCGACTACGAGTTCTGAGCCTCCGCTCCCCCTGCCCCACACCTCTCCGGTGTGGGGCTTTTGGGTTTATTACCCCAACTTGCCGTCAACACGGTGTTATCGGGTGCTTGCACACAGTGCACATGTCTTGTGATGCTATGACCGCTTTTGACGGATGAGTTGACCTAGTCGACCGCAAAGGGGTGGCGTGACCGTGCCGGCCAGTACTACGCCTCAAGTGCCGCCCCAGAACGAGACCGGACCACGGGTCGGGAGCGAGCCCCGACCGGAACAGGTGTCCGAACCCCGCCTGGAACCGCGCGTCGACCCCGACGCGCGCCCCACCACCGCCCAGAGCCGCGGCGCCGACACCAGGGCCCTGACGCAGCTCCTCTTCGCCCAGCTCAAGGACCTCGAACCGGGCACCCGGGAGCACAGCCGCGTCCGCGGAGCGCTCATCGAGGCCAACCTGCCGCTGGTGCGGTACGCGGCCGCCCGCTTCCGGAGCCGTAACGAGCCGATGGAGGACGTCGTCCAGGTCGGCACGATCGGCCTGATCAACGCCATCGACCGGTTCGACCCCGAGCGCGGGGTGCAGTTCCCGACCTTCGCGATGCCGACCGTCGTCGGCGAGATCAAACGCTACTTCCGCGACAACGTACGGACCGTCCACGTACCGCGCCGGCTCCACGAGCTGTGGGTCCAGGTCACCGGCGCCACCGAGGACCTGACGACGGCTCACGGCCGCACCCCCACCACCGCCGAGATCGCGGAGCGGCTCAAGATCTCCGAGGACGAGGTGCTCGCCTGCATCGAGGCGGGCCGCTCGTACCACGCGACCTCGCTGGAGGCCGCCCAGGAGGGCGACGGACTGCCCGGCCTGCTGGACCGGCTCGGGTACGAGGACCCGGCGCTCGCGGGCGTCGAGCACCGCGACCTCGTACGCCACCTCCTCGTACAACTGCCCGAACGCGAACAGCGGATCCTGATGCTGCGCTATTACAACAATCTGACGCAGTCGCAGATCAGTCAGGAATTGGGAGTCTCCCAGATGCACGTGTCAAGGCTTCTCGCACGAAGCTTTGCCCGGCTCAGATCCGCAAATCGGATCGAGGCGTAGCTCCCAGGGGTACTTTCGCGCTCCCTCCCCTTTTGTTCCGCGCCCCTCCCCGAAAAGCCCCACACCCCCTCTTTCCTGCGCAGACGTCACCCCTACTTGTCGACATGTCACTACAGCGTGTTGCCGACATGTGACATTCTGCTGGAACCGCGTTTGCCGCAGCCCCACCGCCGGTATTCAGGTGGAGGCTGCGTTCCTCCGACGGGAGCGGCCGCCGCGACCGTCCGCGACCTCAAGGGGGTGGCATGTCCGTAGAACAGGGCAGCTCGAAGGTGCTCACGCTCGCAAAGAGCGCTCCCGCGCCCGAGGCTCTCGACACCGTGCTCGACAGCGTGGCCGTGATCCAGCCGCGGGTGTCCCAGCCGGAAGCCATCGACACCCGCACTCTGTCCCGCTCCCTCTTCCTGCGGCTCGCCGTGCTCGACCAGGACAGCCCGGAGCGCACCTACGTACGCGACACCCTCATCGAGCTCAACCTGCCGCTGGTGCGCTACGCCGCGGCGAGGTTCCGCAGCCGCAACGAGCCGATGGAGGACATCGTCCAGGTCGGCACGATCGGCCTGATCAAGGCGATCGACCGGTTCGACTGCGAACGGGGCGTGGAATTCCCGACGTTCGCGATGCCGACGGTCGTGGGCGAGATCAAGCGCTTCTTCCGCGACACCTCGTGGTCGGTGCGCGTCCCGCGCCGGCTCCAGGAGCTGCGCCTCGCGCTGACGAAGGCCAGCGACGAGCTCGCGCAGAAGCTGGACCGCTCCCCGACCGTGCCCGAACTGGCCGTGGTGCTCGGGGTGTCGGAGGAGGACGTCGTCGACGGCCTCGCGGTCGGCAACGCGTACACCGCGTCCTCGCTGGACTCGCCCTCCCCGGAGGACGACGGCGGAGAGGGCTCGCTCGCGGACCGTCTCGGCTACGAGGACATGGCGCTGGAGGGGGTGGAGTACCGCGAGTCGCTCAAGCCGCTCCTCGCCAAACTCCCGCCCCGCGAGCGGCAGATCATCATGCTGCGGTTCTTCGCGAACATGACCCAGTCGCAGATCGGCGAGGAGGTGGGCATCTCGCAGATGCACGTCTCGCGCCTGCTGACCCGCACGCTCGCGCAGCTGCGCGAAGGACTGATCTCGGACTGACGCCGACGGACCCCGCCCTCATGTCCGAACGTCCGGGCGGGGTTCCGTGATGACGAGGCGTCGCCGCCCTCATGGGGCGGCCGGATGGGGTCAGGCGAAGGCCAGCCAGGCCACCACGGCCAGGACGACGACCACCGCGACGACGCCGACGATCAGTCCGACCTTCGGCCCGCTCTGCTGCTGGGGTGCCTGCCGGCGCTGCGGCTCACCGTCGTCGACGAACGCGCGGAACATCTGAGTGCTGCCCGCGGGGTCGGGATTTCCCTCGGGTCCCTGCGGGGCATGGGGGTTGTGTGCCATGGGGCAGGACCCTAGCGAACGCGCGCACCCCGCCCAACCCCGGGCCCTCCGCCGATCGCCGTGACCACGCCCCGGCGATGGCGCCGCGACGGCCCCGCAGCCCTCCTTTTCGATTCCTTTACCCCCTCTCGGCCCGCTTTCATTTGCCTGTAGCAACCATCTGCTTCTACAGTTCCATGGTTGCCCCAAGCAACAAGATGCGGGGCAGCTCTTCGGCAGGCGGGGAGGGCGGGGTCGATGGCCGCACGGAGTCGGTACGCGGAACTGGCCCGGCAGCTCGGTGCCCTCGGGACCGTCAAACGAGGCCTGGCGCGGGCGCTGCCCGCCGACTGCCCGGCCGGCTGCGCCGCCGTACTGGCCATGGTCGAGCGGTACGGCGAGATGCGGCTGGGCCGCCTCGCCGAACTGCTGGCCGTCGACGTGTCGGTGACCAGCAGACACGTGACCCACGCCACCCGGCGGGGCTGGCTCGCCCGGTCCCCCGACCCCGCGGACCGGCGTTCGCGGATCCTGCGGCTGACCCCGGCCGGGGCCGCTCTGCTGGACGAGCTGACGGGGCGGACGAGCGCGATGTTCGCGCGGACCCTCGCCGACTGGACCGACGACGACGTCGGCCGGCTCAACGCCCTGCTCGACCGGCTGCGCGAGAGCTTCGGCGACCGCCGCGAACGGGCCGGGGCGGCGCGGGAGCGCCCGTAGGGGCTCCCGCGGAAAGCAGAGGCTCCGGCAGGAGCGGAAGACGACACAGGACAAGGAATCCCATGGCTACGACCACACCGACCGGTGTGCGGGGCGGCCACGCCAAGCGTGGCGGCGACCCCGCCCCCGTGACCGGCGCTCCCATGACACACCGCCAGATCATGGAGGCGCTCTCCGGGCTCCTCCTGGGTCTCTTCGTCGCGATCCTCTCCTCGACGATCGTCACCAACGCGCTCCCCGAGATCGTCTCCGACCTCGGCGGCGGCCAGAGCGCGTACAGCTGGGTGGTCACCGCCTCGCTGCTGGCGATGACGGCCACCACCCCGCTGTGGGGCAAGCTCTCCGACCTCTTCAGCAAGAAGCTGCTGGTCCAGATAGCCCTGGTCATCTACGTGACGGGCTCGATGGTCGCCGGCCTCTCGCAGAGCGCCGAGATGCTGATCGTCTGCCGCGTCTTCCAGGGCATCGGCGTCGGCGGGCTCTCCGCCCTCTCCCAGATCGTCATGGCCGCGATGATCGCCCCGCGCCAGCGCGGCCGTTACAGCGGCTACATCGGCGCCACCTTCGCCGTCGCGACCGTCGGAGGACCGCTGCTCGGCGGCGTCATCACCGACACCAGCTGGCTGGGCTGGCGCTGGTGCTTCTACGTCGGCGTCCCGTTCGCCGTCGTCGCGCTGGTCGTGCTCCAGAAGACGCTCAAGCTGCCGGTCGTCAAGCGCAAGGTGAAGGTCGACTGGTCCGGTGCCTTCTTCATCACGGCGGCCGTCTCGCTGCTGCTGATCTGGGTCACCTTCGCGGGCAGCAAGTTCGACTGGGTCTCCTGGCAGTCGTACGCCATGGTCGGCGGTTCGGTCGTGCTCGGCGCGCTCTTCGTCCTCGTCGAGTCCCGGGCGAGCGAGCCGATCATCCCGCTGCGCCTGTTCCGCAACCGCACCATCGCGCTGGCCTCGTTCGCGTCGCTCTTCGTCGGCATCGGGATGTTCACGGGCACGGTCTTCTTCAGCCAGTACTTCCAGCTCGCCCGCGACAAGTCCCCCACGATGTCGGGCCTCATGACGATCCCGATGATCGGCGGACTCGCCCTCTCGTCCACCGTGTCCGGCCAGGTCATCACCCGTACCGGGCGCTGGAAGGCGTGGCTCGTCAGCGGCGGGGCGCTCCTGACTGCGGGGCTCGGACTGCTCGGCACGATCCGGGTGGACACCCCGTACTGGCACATCGCGATCTACATGGCGCTGATGGGCCTCGGCATCGGCATGATGATGCAGAACCTGGTCCTCTCGACGCAGAACCAGGTCTCCACCAAGGACCTCGGCGCCGCCAGCTCCACCGTCACCTTCTTCCGCTCCCTCGGCGGTGCGGTCGGCGTCTCGGCGCTGGGCGCGGTGCTCGGTACGCGCATCACGCACTACGTGAAGGACGGGCTGGCCGACCTCGGGCCGCAGGGCGCGGCGCTGGGCCACGCCGGTACGGGGGGCGGGGAGATCCCGGACCTGTCCGCGCTGCCCGCGCCGCTGCGGAACGTCATGGAGAGCGCGTACGGCCACGGCGTGGGCGACGTCTTCCTGTACGCGGCACCGGCGGCGCTGCTGGCGTTCCTGGCGACGCTGTTCATCAAGGAGGTCGCGCTGAGGACTCGGTCGGGCGGGGAGGGCTCGCCGGGGGCGGTCGCGGGGGCGGTCGGGGCGGTCGCGGCGGCTTCGGAGGAGAACGCCGGGCGGGTTCCCGGTCAGGACCGGGCGCAGGAGCCGGCGTTGGCCCCCGCGTCGGCCCCCGCCCACGCCCCCGGGCGCATACCCGCGCAGGGTGAGCCCGCGCTCGCGGGCGCGGTGCCCGCCGTCGGCGTCGCCGTCCGCGGTGTGGTCCGGGGCGCGGACGGCGCCTCCGTCCCCGCCTCCGCCGTCACCCTGATCTCCCTGGGCGGCACCCAGTTGGCCCGCGCGGTCGCCGGCCCCGACGGCGCGTACGCCGTGCACGCGCCCGGCGCCGGCTCGTACGTCCTGATCGCCTCCGCCGACGGCTTCCAGCCGCAGGCCTCCACGGTCGTCGTCGGTGACGAGCCGGTCGGGTACGACATCCTCCTGTCCGGTACGAGCGGCCTGACCGGGATCGTGACCGCGGCGGACGGCGGGCTGCCCGTCGAGGGCGCGATGGTGATCGTCGCCGACGTGCGCGGGGACGTGCTGACCACCGGGAGGTCCACCGAGCGGGGCGAGTTCGCCTTCGCCGAGCTGGTCCCGGGCCCGGTGACCGTCGCCGTGAACGCCCCCGGCTTCCGGCCGCTGGCCCTGCCCGTGGAGATCGGCGGCCACGGGACCACCCGTATCGAGGCAGTCCTCCGGTCCGGCGCCCTCGTGCGCGGCACGGTACGGGCGGGCAACGCCCGCCGCCCGCTGCCCGACGCGCGCGTGACGCTCGTCGACGCGGCGGGGAACGTGGTCGCCACCGCGACGACCGGCGACGACGGCGCGTACGCCTTCGGCGACCTGGACGCGGGCGAGTACACGGTCATCGCGACCGGATACGCCCCGGTGGCGGGCTCGTTGACGGTGACGGGCCGCGGCGTCGAGGGACACGACATCGAACTGGCCCACCCGGGCGCGTGAACCGGCCCACCCGGGCGCGGGGAAAGCGGAAAGGCGAGAGGCGCTATGGGACTTCGCGGACAGGTACGGACCCGGGACGGCTGGGCGCTCCCCCACGCGGTCGTGACCCTGACCGACTCGACCGGCGCCCAGGTGGCGCGGGTGGCGGGGGACGAGGAGGGATCGGTACGGACCGAGGTCCCGCTCGCGCCCGGTCCGTACACCGTGATCGTGACGGCCCTCGGGTACGCCCCCGTCGCCGCCACGGCGCTCGTGACGGCGAGCGGCCGGGCGGAGGTCGGCACGGTGGTCCTGGCGCGGCAGAACGGC
This sequence comes from Streptomyces liangshanensis, assembly GCF_011694815.1. Classification (NCBI taxonomy): domain Bacteria; kingdom Bacillati; phylum Actinomycetota; class Actinomycetes; order Kitasatosporales; family Streptomycetaceae; genus Streptomyces; species Streptomyces liangshanensis. The sequence continues at coordinate 4,101,131 of NZ_CP050177.1, read as the reverse complement.
ACGGAGCTGCCCGCACCGGGCGTCTGGAGCCTCGACCCGGCGCACACCTCGGTGGGCGCGGTGGCCCAGCACCTCGGGATCTCCAGCGTGCACGGGCGGTTCAAGGAGTTCGGCGGCCGGATCGAGATCGTCGAGGCCGGCGGCTCGTACGCGGGCTCCCGGGTCGACGCGGTCATCGCCGCGGCGAGCATCGACACCGGCAACACCCTGCGGGACAAGCACCTCAGGTCGCCGGACTTCCTGGACGTGGAGCGCTTCCCGGAGATCACGTACCGCGGTACGTCCCTGACCCCGGCGGGCCCGGACCGGTGGACCGTGCACGGCGAACTGTCGCTGCACGGGGTCGTACGGGAGGTCGGCCTCGACCTGAGCTACCTCGGCACGGGCCCCGACCCGTGGGGCGGCGAGCGGGCGGCCTTCCGGGCGACGGCGGAGCTGCGGCGCGAGGACTTCGCGATGAACTACAACCAGGTCGTGCGGGCGGGCATCTCGATGATCGGGACCACGCTGCGGGTCGAGCTGGACGTCCAGGCGGTACGGGGCGAGAGCGTGCCCGGCGCGGAGTCGTAGGCTCGGACCCATGGCACCGAACATCGCAACGAACACGACCGTGGACCTGGCCGGACTACTGGAGTTCGTACGGCCCAGGCACCGCGCGATCCTCCTCACCACCCGCGCGGACGGACGCCCGCAGGGCTCGCCGCTCGCGTGCGGCGTCGACGACTCGGGCCGGATCGTGGTGTCCACGTACCCGGAGCGCGCGAAGACCCGGAACGCGAAGCGGGACGAGCGGGTGAGCGTGCTCGTCCTGTCCGACGACTGGAGCGGCCCCTGGGTGCAGGTGGACGGCACGGCCGAGGTGATCGACTCCCCGGAGTCCGTGGAGCCGCTGGTGGAGTACTACCGGAACATCGCGGGGGAGCACCCGGACTGGGACGAGTACCGCGCGGCGATGGTGAAGCAGGGCAAGTCGATCATCCGCGTCACCCCAAACCGGTGGAGCCCCATCGCCACGGGCGGCTTCCCGGCGAGGCTGATGTCGTAGCGGGCGCGCGCCACCCGTCGTCCCCGGTCAACCACGCTCCCGCATCGCCTCGATGCCGGCGATCATGAGGTCGAGGGCGAAGGTGAAGTCGCGCTCGCGCATCTCCTCCACCGTCTCGCCGCCGCGGGCCTCCATCAGCTCCTCGGCGTTCTCGAACGCCCGCTTCACGTCGGGCTGTTCGTGGATGCTCCCCATGGCGTGCCGGTGGTACTCGTCCTGCGTCAGCCCCGCCTCGACGCACCGCTGGACGAAGTGGCCCTCGATCGTGCCGAATCCGTACACGAACTGGAAGACCGCGGAGACGGCGCCCATCCGGCCGTGCGGGGCCAGGCCCGTACGGCCCATGACCGCGAGGACCGCCGACGAGAAGGCCCGCGAACTCGGGCCGATGTTCAGGTACTTGCCGATGAGCGGCGAGACCCAGGGGTGGCGTACGAGCAAGGAGCGGTAGCTGACGGCCAGTTCGCGCAGCTGGTCGCGCCAGTCTGCGGTCTCGTCCGTCAGTTCGGGGACCCGGACCTCGCCGAAGACGGCGTCCAGGGCGAGTTCGAGGAGGTCGTCCTTGGTGTCCACGTACCAGTAGAGGGACATCGCGGTGACGCCCAACTCCGCCGCCAGGCGCCGCATGGAGAACTTCGCGGAGCCCTCGGCGTCGAGCAGGCGTACGGAGACGGTGGTGATGCGGTCGCGGTCGAGGAGCGGGGGCTGCTCGGCGCCGGCCTTGGGGGTGGCGCCCTTGGCCGCTTCACCGGTGGTGAGGGCCGGGGCTGGGGTCGAGGCCGAGGTCGGGGTCGGGGTCGGGTCCGCGAGGCCGCCGCGCTCCCCGCGTTCGCCGCGGTCCGTCCTGCGGGGCCTGGTCGCCGGTTTCCCTTCCAGCCAGACGCTGGTCCTGGGGGGACGCTTCGGGCTGTCGGCTTCCGACGCCATGGCTGAGCCTCCTCGGTTCCGTCCGGGCGGGCGCCCGCGCGGCCCGCTTGCCGGTGCCGACTGCCGGATACCGCCCACCGGCACCCGGAATGTCCGCCGAGGGCGATGCTATGCCGCCGTGGGCGAAGAGTCTGCCCTGCGTACCGGACACCGGCCCGTGCCGGAGGCATAGTTCACGGCCTGCCGTCACCGCATCGGATGGAGGAGGGAGGAGGGAGGAGGGAGGAGGGAGGAGGGAGGAGGGGGGAGGGAGGATCCAGGAGGAGTGGGGTCAGCGCGGGGCGGCGGCCGGATCCGCCGGCTTGATCAGGTACCCGGCGCCGCGCCGGGTGTGGATCATCGGCGAGTGCCCCGCGTCGATCTTCCTGCGGAGGTACGAGATGTAGAGCTCGACCACGTTGGCCTGGCCGCCGAAGTCGTACGACCACACCCGGTCGAGTATCTGCGCCTTGCTCAGCACGCGGCGCGGGTTGCGCATGAGGTAGCGCAGCAGCTCGAACTCGGTCGCCGTCAGGTGGATGGACCGGCCCGCCCGTACGACGTCGTGGCTGTCCTCGTCCAGGGTGAGGTCCCCGACGGTCAACTGCGACTCGCTCCGGGTGGCGGCCGCCCCCGACCGCCGGATCAACCCGCGCAGCCGCGCCACGACCTCCTCCAGGCTGAACGGCTTGGTGACGTAGTCGTCGCCGCCCGCCGTCAGCCCCGCGATCCGCTCCTCGGCGGCGTCCTTCGCCGTGACGAAGAGCACCGGCACCTGGGGCAGCTCACGCCGCAGCCGGCCGAGCACCGCGAGCCCGTCCATGTCGGGGAGCATGACGTCCAGCACCACCGCGTCGGGCCGGAACTCCCGCGCCGACCGCACCGCGCCCGCCCCGTCGCCGGCGCTGCGCACCTCCCACCCCTCGTACCGCAGGGCCATGGACAGCAGCTCGGTGAGCGAGGCCTCGTCGTCGACGACGAGGACGCGGACGGGGTTCCCGTCCGACCTGAGCATTTCGGCGCGCCCCCTGGGCGAGATCACGGTCATGGTCATCACCCTGAGGACGGCCTGTGAGAGTGTTCTTGCCGCTCTCTGTGAAATTCCTGAGAAACCGCTAGGCGAGCCCGAAGAGCCGCGCCCCGTTCCCGTGGCACACGGCCCGCAGCCATTCCTCCCCCAACCCGAGCCCCTCCAGGGCCTCCAGCTGGTGGACGTACGGATACGGAATGTTGGGGAAGTCGCTCCCCAGCAGGATCCGGTCCCCCAGATCCGCCAGCCGCCCCCTGGCCTCGCGCGGGAACGGGGCGGTGACCTCGCTGAAGTCCGTGAACGCCATCGTCGTGTCGAGCCGCACCTCCCCGTACCGCCCGGCCAGGTCCAGGAAGTCCGCGTACTCCGGCATCCCCATGTGCGCGACCACCAGCCGCAGCCGGGGGTGCCGCGCGAGCAGCCGGCCCACGGGCTCGGGCCCGGTGAACTTGCCGGGGGCGGGACCCGACCCGCAATGCATCACGACGGGCACCCCGGCCTCGGCGAGCAGCCCCCAGGCGGCGTCGAGCAGCGGGTCGTTCGGGTCGTAGGCCCCCACCTGGAGATGGGACTTGAAGACCCGCGCCCCGCCCTCGACGGCCGCGCGCACGTACGCCTCGACGCCCTCCTCGGGGAAGAGCGTGGCGGTGCGCAGGCAGTCAGGGGTACGAGCGGCGAAGTCCTCGGCCCATCCGTTCAGCCACTCGGCCATGCCGGGCTTGTGCGGGTAGAGCATCGAGGTGAAGGCCCGTACCCCGAACGCCCTCAGCAGGGCGAGACGTTCGGCTTCCTCGTGCCGGTACGTGATGGGCCACTCCCGGCCGACCAGGGGCCCGGCGGAGTCGAAGTAGGCCCACACCTTCCGGAGCACGCGGTCGGGCATGAAGTGGGTGTGGACATCGACCAACGAGGGCACCCCGACCCGCTCCCGAAAGCGAGCCACGTCACCGACATCACCCACGACAACCACTCCCCGGTCTCCTAGAAGAGACCACCTTGAACGCCCCCGCCCCGCACATCCACCAAAGGAACGCTAATCCCCCCACCACTCCCCTCCACACCCTCCCCCTCCTCATCCCCCTCCCTCTCGCCCTCCCGGCGAACCCCCACCAACTCCCACCCCACCATCAACCGGGTATCCAGAACGACCACGCCACCCGGCCCCTCTCCCCGCCCCGTGGCGAGATGCAGATCGGGCCCGGCGACGGCGAGGATCCGCCCCGCGACGCACCCGCCCTCCACCAGCTCCCGCACCACGGCGCCCGCAGGCGGAAGCCCGTCCAACCCGAAGACACCCCCGTGGTCGACCGCCGCGAACTCCAGGCGCTCCAAGGACTCCGGCCACCCGTCCAACGCCACCACCCGGGCATGCATGCGCCGCACCTCGTCGCCGCGCTCCACCACCCCGGGCAGCCCGGCCCGTACGCGCCGCTTCTCGGCGTACGGAATCCGGTCCGGCACCCCGAGCGCGACCCGCACCGACTCCTCGGCCCGCCGCGCGGCCATCAGCGGCCCCCGCCCCAACCAGCTGAAGACCACGGCCCCCTGCTCCAACAACCGCGCGGCGCCCCGCTCCTCCCGGGTGATCCCCACCTTCACCATCCCGGGTCCGAACCAGGCCAGGTACACGCGATAGACCCGCGGATCATCGGCGAGCGCGTCGGCGGCCACGGAATGCATCCGGTCCAGCCGGGCGCACTCCCCGCACAACCCCCCGGTCCCCCGCCCCCCGAGCACCGCCCGAACCGGACAAGGATTCCCCCGGGCCCCACCACAGACCCGCTCCCCCACCACCCGAAACCCCACAAACCCCCCACCCAAAAGCCCACTCTCCCGCACACCCAAGGGGCCACCCCCACCCCGCCCCCACCGAAGCACAGGCACCCCCGTCCCCCACCCCACCCCGCCACACCACCACCCAGAACTCACCCCACCACTGTCCCCCACCCCGTATCCACGGGACAGCTTCTACGCCTCTGCCGATGAGGCCGCTCTGGCGGCCCGCTCGATCTTGGCGCGGTAAGCGGTACGGGCCTCCTCGTCGATCTGCGTCTCGTGTCCGGGGCGCATCCCGGTCCGCCCGTCGACGCCCTCGCGCAGGATGTCGGCGTGCCCGGCGTGCCGGTTGGTCTCGCCGAGGACGTGGACCAGGACGGCGAACAGGTTGGTGCGGGCACCAGCCTCCGGCCACCACGGCACGTGGCCGGGGGTATCGAGGCCAAGCTCGTCGATCGTCGCGTCGGAGTGCTCCCAGGTGCGCCGGTAGGACTCGACGATCTGCTGGCGCGCCTCGCCCTCGGCCACCCACAGATCGCTCCCGTCATGGTCCTGCCACCGCGGCAGCGGCTCCGGGGACGGCCGGCCGAAGACCTCCCCGAAGTACCTGGCCTCGACGCCGGCCACGTGCTTGACCAGCCCGAGAAGGTTGGTCCCGGTCACGGTCAAAGGCCGACGGACGTCGTACTCGGACAGCCCGTCGAGTTTCCAGAGCAGCGCCTCACGGTCCCGCCGCAGCCTCCCGTGCAGGCTGCTCTTCGCGAATTCATCGATCATGCGGACCGAGCGTGCCATGGGCCACTAGCGGCCTCAAGATCCACGACCGCTGCGTGCCGCCGGTTGCCATGATGTCGCTGTCATCGCGCCTGAGGGGTCAACCGAGGTATGGCCGCCCACGGTGTTCCAGGAAGTGACGGATCCGGAGACGCTGCGTGTGGTGCATCGGCAGCTGATCGATCTCCTCCGGCCGGACGAACCGCAGCTCGGTGGATTCGCCCGAGATCGCGAGTTGGCCGCCGAGGACGCGGGCGGTGAAGCAGACGTTGAACTGCCGGCGGACCTCGCCGTCCGAGTAGGCGATGATGTGCCGCGGATCGGTGTACGTGCCCACGAGCCCGGTGATCTCCACGTCCAGGCCCGTTTCCTCCTTCACCTCGCGAACAGCCGTCCCTGGGAGCGAGTCGCCCAGCTCCATGCCGCCGCCGGGCAGCGCCCAGAGGTCGTTGTCCCGCCGGCGCTGAAGGAGGACGCGCCCGTCGTCGTCGGTGACGACGGCGGACGCGGCCACCACCAAGCTGTTCGGCTCGGGTGCCGAGGGATCGTCGTAGTACTCGGTCCGCGCCACGGTCACCCTTCACTTACCGGCGTAGCGATCTCCCACACAGCGTCGAAGCTGCGGGTGTACGTGTCGAACATGCCGCCTTCTCCACTGCGCCGAAGGTGCCACACGGGGGCGCCGTAGGCGTTCACGCCCCAGACGTGGGCATTGATCATCACCTGGTCGTCCGCCCGGTAGATCGAGTTGTAGAGGGTGGTGGCATGGGTGCGCACCTCGATGCCGGATACCTCGGCAAGGGGACGGAAGTGCATCAGGGCGAGTCGGCAACGGGACTCGATCCCATGGCCGAACCTCTCCTCCGCGCCACGCTGTTGCACATTCGTACTGTCCGGATCCCCAACCGCGATACGGACCGCGCACCCCGCGGCAGCTCGTTCTCGCAACACGTCGTTGAGCCGCGGGTACGACTCGTGCAAGAAGACGGCGGCGTACACCAGCACGTCAATGTGCTCATTGGCCTGGGCCAGCATGTCCGCGAAGGCGGACACGGGGACGTCGGCCCGCTGGCCGTACAGAGCCACCAGTTCCGGACTGACAGCGCGGGCGGGGCGGGCCTGCCGCAGCGCCGGCCATAGGGCGTGCACGTCTTCTCCTAGCGTTTCCGCTGCCAGCGTGGCCGTGGCACGGCGCGGCGTACGCCCCAGATTGACCCATCGTTCAACGGACTTGGGGTCGACCTCGACCTTGTCCGCAAGGCCGTTGTACGTCCAGCCACCGGCCGCCATGGCAGCACCTAGCCTCTCGTTCGGCATCCCAACGTCCCGCTGCCCGGCAGGATGCTCATCCGTATGGTGAGCAACCAGCAGACCCGACCAGGCCTCGGCGAACTGGCCGTGGTGCCGAGTGCGCGGGAGGAACTCAGCGCGCGTCCGGCGATCCAGGAACGACTGAAGCTGGAACCGGCTGTGACGCGCACGCCGTCGGCCCGTCCCCGTTCGGGTCGGCATCCCGGTCGACCTGCTGAGTGCTACAGGTCCCGGCTCCACAGCCGGTGCAGGCACCAAGTCCCAGTACCCCACTCGCGAGGAGCTTTCGCATGACCGCAACGGCAAACGATCAGAAGACCGGTCGCACGGCGGCTGGTGAGGAGTTGTTCGAAAGCCTCACCCACTTCGTGGTCGCGCACAACGGCCGGACGCCGGAACGTGCCGAGCGGATCGCCGACCAGGCCGTCGCCTTCGTCGTCACCGCGTCCACCGCCACGGTGCCCATGGTCCCGTCGGACGAAGTGGATCTCGGCCTGCATGCGCTCATCCTGCACACCAAGGAGTACGCCGAGCTGTGCGTGCGGCACGCGGGACGCTTCCTGCACCACAACCCTGCGCCGGGAGGAGGCGCCCGCGACCCGGAGAGGGTGGCCGCCTCCGCGCTCGCCATGAAGGCGGCCGGGTTCATGGTCTTCGATGACCTGTGGACCGTGAACGGCACGAACCTCGCACAGTGCGACTCCGACTGCGGCCGGCCGTACGGTCAGGCCTGACAGACGGCAACCACCGCGCGGCCGGCCCCGACCCGAGGTTGGCCGCGCTCGTCCGATGGGAGAAGAGACGTTGTCCGGGCCACCCTCCGAACTGCCGATCGCGGTGCTCGACGCGCTGGTGCCCAGGGCTCACCGCCTGGTCGTGAACCGCCGTGGCTCCACGGTCTGGGAGGTCGAAAGCCATCGAGGCCGTTACGCCGTGAAGGTCGGCTGTCCGATCGAGGCCACAGCCGCCTGGCCCGCGCAGCCTTGGACCGCGCTCGCACCCGGGCGCGAGGGTGCTGTGCTGGATCGTCTCGGCTTCGACGACTTCGCCTACGGCGAGTGGGAGCGCGGGACGTGGAACTTCCAGCCGTGGCACGAAGGACCGGACCTGTACGGGCTCTGGAAACCCTGCCGCGAGCCCGGCTCCTCCAGCGCACCGCACACCAGCGTGGCGCTCGGTTGTGTCGAGGCGCTGGCGGAACTCCATGCGAAGGGCTGGGCCCACGGTGATGTGCAGCCTGCCCACTTCATCGTCGGGCCGGAGCGAACGCACCTCATCGACCTGGCTCTGGCGCGCGGGGGGCTGGTGCCCGAGAGCTACGACTTCCCGTTCCGCGGTTGCCTGGTGCACTACGAGGCGCCGGAGATCGCACGCAGCGTACTTGCCACCGGCGAAGCCGAGCCGACACAAGAAGCCGATATCTACGCGCTCGGCGTGTCTCTGCTCATTTCCGCGACCGGCTGGCGGGCGGTCGAGTACCCGGACGACGCTCCGCGCCCGGTGCAGAGAGAGGCTGTGGCGAACGGCCGGCGCCGCCCCGTGAGGGTGCCCGGTGAGCTGGGCGACCTGATCGAAGCGATGCTCAGCCGAGCTCCCGAAGATCGGCCGACCATCCGCGAGGTGCGTGAAGCCCTGAGCTGATCCTGCCGTGAGTGAGTCCGTGACGCATGGAAGAAGCGTGGGCCCGGCGGCGGAGCGGCCTCGTTTCGGGCGATGTCGGCGGTACAGCCGGGGCAAAGCAAGAGGCCCCCAGGATTTCTCCTGGGGGCCTCTGAGCTGCTGTGCACTCGGCAGGATTCGAACCTGCAACCTTCTGATCCGTAGTCAGATGCTCTATCCGTTAAGCTACGAGTGCTTGGCGTTCCGGGCTTTTCTCCCCGGGCGGCGTTGCGAGAACAACATTACATGACCTGTGGCGCCAGGTGAAATCCATTAGTCACACCGGGGCTGACCTGCGGAGATGTCCGAGAAGCCAGGTGTCCCGGAGGGCCGGAACGGGCGAAGCCCCGGCCTGGTGGCCGGGGCTTCGGTGATCTTGCGCGGAGGCGGAGGGATTTGAACCCTCGATGGGCTTTAAGGCCCAAACCGCATTAGCAGTGCGGCGCCATAGACCGGACTAGGCGACGCCTCCAGCACACCACCGCGCGGGCGCGGACGGTGCGTGCAGATGATGACACAGCCGGGTGGGCTCTCACCAATCGCCGCTCACGGTACTAGGCGTCCGGGCCGGAGGGCAAAGCATCTCCGGTGGGACGGGTGCGGCAGGTGGCGCATCCTTGCCACGCGTGTCCGGTTGCGCAACGCCGGGGCCCGACGAGCGTTAGACGTGTCGGGGGCCGCCCCCGGATCCGTAACCCGTCAGGAGCTTTCATGCTGCGCCGCCTCGTCCTCACCGCCGCCGCGTCCGTCGCCGCGCTCACCGCCCTCGCGCCCGCCGCCTCAGGCGCCGCCGGCGCGCCCGCCGGGCCGATCGCCGGGCCGGTCGCCGCCGGTTCCGTCGCCTCGCCGCTCACCCGGCTCGCGCCGCTCCCGCTGCCGCTCCTGGAGGAGTCGCCCGACTCGTTCACGGTCACCGTCGCCGGTTCGGGCGTCACCCGCGCGGATGGTTCGTTCAAACTGGAGTGCGGCCCGGTCGGCGGCACCCACCCCCGGGCGAAGGCCGCGTGCGACCGGCTGACCGAGCTGGCCGACAGCGACCAGGACCCGTTCGCGCCGGTGGCCAAGGACCAGATGTGCACCATGCAGTACGGCGGTGACGCCACCGCCCGCGTCACCGGCATCTGGCAGGGCAGGAACGTGGACGCGACGTTCAACCGCAAGAACGGCTGCGAGATCGCCCGCTGGAAGATGATGGAGCCGATCCTGCCCGCCCCCGCCGGTTCGTAGCAGTCGGACATCCGAGACCGGGAATCCGGAGTCCCGAGTTCCGAGTCCGGAGTCCCGAGTCGGAGACGCTTTGCCGCGCGATCGCGGCCCCCTCCCGGCCCCCACCCTCACCCCCAAGTCCTCCCCGCGCACCGCCATATGCCGACATCGGCGGGCGCGGGGGCGCGGGGTGGGGGTCGGTGCGCGCTCCACCCGCGCGCCCACTTCGGGTGCGCTCCCCCTCATCCGCCGCCACGGCCCCCTCCCCAGCCTTTAGACTCCCTCCCGTGACAGGCCGAGACCCGAGAGGCAAGATGGGCTCGGCCGTCCGCAAGGTGCAGCAGGTCAGGGAGGAAGCGTCGTCGTGAGTAGCAGGCCATCCCGGGGCGCTGCTCGTCTCGCGGCGATACTCGACGCACTCCCCGACGGCTTGGTGCTCGTCAACGCCAACGGCACCGTGGTCAACGCCAACACCATCGCCCTGGAGATGTTCGAGACCCCCGGCACCGCCCTCGTCGGGCGCGGCCTCCTCGACCTCCTCCCCGAGTTCGACTCCAAGCTCATCCCCGGCTCCATGCGCCGGCCCGACTCCGCCGACTCCCGGGGCCGTACCAAACCGACCAGGATGGTTGCGCGGCGCACCGACGGCGGCGAGTTCCCCGCCGAGGTGACCAGCGCGAGCCTGGAGGACGGCCGGGACGCGTACACCGACTCCCACAGCTACACCGGCGACGAGCTGCTCATGCTGGTCGTACGCGACCTGTCCGGCACGGTCGACACCGAGGCCGAACTGGCCCGTTCCCAGCGCCAGACCGAGATGATCCTGCGGGCCGCGTCGGAAGGCGTGGTCGGTACGGACACGGACGGCCGGGTCGTCCTCGTCAACCCCGCCGCCGCCCAGATCCTCGGCTTCCGCGCCACCGACCTCGGCGGGCGCGAGCTGCACACCCTGATCCTGCACTCACGGGCGGACGGCGAGCCGTTCCCGTACGCGGACTCCCCGCTCGCCGACACCCTCAGGTCCGGCCGCAAGCACCGGGTGCGCGGGCAGGTGCTGTGGGCGAAGAACGGCAAGCAGGTGCCGGTCGACCTGACGACCGCGCCGGTACGGGACGGCGACCAGCTCGTCGGCGCCGTGATGACCTTCACCGACCGCCGCGCGCACGAGGAGCTCGTCGACCAGCACGACGCCGAGCTGGCCGAGGCGAAGAAGAAGCACGAGGCCGAGCTCGCGGAGGCCACGGAGCGGCTCACCGCCGAGCTGGCGAAGGTGAAGAAGCGGCTCACGGGCGAACTGGCCGAGACGACCGAGCGCCTCACCACCGAGCTGAACGAGGCGACCGAGCGCCACACGGCCGAGCTGGCGGACCGCAGCGACCGCTACGCGGCCGAGATCGAGGAGCTGACGGAGCGGTACGGCGAGGTCGCGGCCCGGCACGCCCAGCTCACCGCCGTCCTCGGCGAGGCCCTGCGCGGCCCGCTGGAGGAGCTGCGCGGCGAACTCGCCACGCTCGCGGCCGACCCGGCGGGACAGCTCTGGCCCGAGGCCAACCAGATCCTGCACCACCTGGCCGCCGGGTACGCGCGGATGACGACGCTGGTCGACAACGTGCTCGGCTACCAGCGGCTGGACGACGGTACGGAAGGGCTCGCCAAGGCGAACGTCCTGCTCGACGGGGTCGTGGCGGCCGGCGTCGAGGGCGCGGTCGAGCTGATCGGCCCCGGCCGGGCGCAGTTCGCCGTGCACGCCCCGCCGATCGAGGCCGAGGTGGACCCGGGCCGGCTGGCGCAGGCCCTCGCGCACCTGATCGCCGACGTCGCCGGGGTCGACTCCACGGGGCGGGCCCGGCTGGTGGCCGGGGGCGGCGGGTACGTCGACTCGACGATCGTGGTGGCCGCCGCGCAGCGCGGTGACGTCGTACGGATCGAGGTGCGCGGCCCGTTCGCCGGGGGCGATCCGGTGCACGAGCCGCTCGTGCGCGGGATCGTGCGGGCGCACGGCGGGGTGCTCCAGACGCACGAGATGCCGGGCATGGGCGGCAGCGCGTACGTGCTGGAACTGCCGCTGGGCGAGGGCGCCGGGACCATCCCGACCGTGCCCGCGCCGGCCGCGGTGCCGGCGATGTCGGCGGAGCTGTCCGTGCACGGGGCTCCGGGGTCGACGGACCCGGTGGGACCGGGCGGGTCGGCGGATCAGGCGGGTTCGGCGGGTTCGGTCGGGCTGCCTCCGGGGCAGGCCGCGGTGCCGGCTCAGCAGGGGTCCGGGACCGCGGGCGGCGGCAGGCGGCGGGCACGGCGGGCGTCCACGGACGCGTTCCTGGAGGCCGCGGTGCCGGAGGTGCCGGATGCCGGGGAGCCGACAGGGCGGCGCCGGGCGCGTAACGACGCACAGCAGGAGCGCATCCCGGCGCAGGCGCAGGATTCCGCCGCGCACGGGGGGCATGGAGTTCATGGGGGGCATGCGGGAGACGGTGCGCCGGGCGCCGAGGACGGGACCGGGGGCGGGAACGGGCCGGTAGGCGGAAGCGGGAACGGCGGTACGGGGCGTCGGCGCGGGCGGCCGAGTCCCGGCGAGGACGCCGGGGTCGTGGGCGGACCGGGAGTGGTTACGGGGGGTACGGCTGGGCCCGCTGGTCCGGCTGGTGTTCCCGGGGGTCCCGCTGGGGCCTCTCCGCCGGCCTCCGCCGGATCCGAGGTGGCTCCTGGGGCGGCGATCGCCCTCTCGGGCGGTTCGGGCGGCCAGGGCGGCCCGGCGGGTACGCCTTCCGGTGTGCCCTCCGAGGGAGCCGTCGTCACGTCCGCCGAGGGGTCGCACCCGACCGGGCGGGCGGCGCTCGGCCAGGCCGTACCGCCGCAGGGTGTGCCCGTGGACGCCGCCTCGGCGGCGGGAACGGGTCGCCGGGCGCGGCACGGCGGGCAGAACGCGATGCCGGCGCTCCCCGCCGGTCCGACGCCGACCGGCCCCACGCCGAACGGACCCGCACCGAGTGGGCCTTCGGCACCGCTGGCGCCTCCCGCGCCCTCCGCGCCTTCCGCTGCCGGGCCGACCGGTCCCGTACCTCACGCGGCGGTTCCCGGCGGGATGCCGGCGCCCCTGCCCGTACCGCACCAGGCACCGCCCGCCGCGCCGGCGGCCGCCGCGCCGAACGCCGGGCGCCGTGCGCGCCGGGCGCTCGCCCCGGCGCAGGAGCGGCACACGCCCGTACCGCCGGAGCCGGAGGGCGGGCGCAGCCAGTTCGCGCTGCCGCCGGCCGACGCCGACCGCGCCCCGGCCCCGGCCGGGCCCCCGGCTCCCGCGCGCGGCCTGCCGGCCGCGGCCGCGCCGGACGACTCGCTGCCCGGCCGCCACCCCGGCGCCGTACAGCAGGACGCCGTACAGCAGGACGCCGTACAGCAGACCGCCGGACCGTCCGGGCGGCGGCGGGCGCGCAGGGAGGTCGGGAGCGGCGCGGACGACTCGATGGAGATGCCCGTCCAGCTGGACACCGGCGCGATGTCCTTCGACCCGAACGGCAACCAGTGGGGGGCGCCGCCGGAAGCCGACCACAGCCCGGGCACCGGAACGGCAGCGGGAGCGGGAGCGGGACAAGGCGGCCTGGGCCAGGGGCTCGGGAACGGGCCGGTCCCCCACGGGCAGGACAGCCCCGCGACGCCTTCCGGCTTCGGCCCGATGGTCGGCCCGCCCGGCTGGCCGGACGACCCGCGACCCGTTCAGGACACGGCGGGGGGCCAAGGCCTCATGGCCGCGCACGGTACGGACCCGAACGGTACGGACGCCGACACCGGCGGCGTACCGGCCGGGCCGCCCGCCACCGATCCCGCGGCCGACCACCCCACCGCCACCGAGTCGGCCGCCGCGCCGCCCGCGCGGCGCGGCGCGCATCAGCCGCTCCCGCCCGCCCAGCCGCTGCCCGAAGAGTCGCCGTCGCCGGACTCCACCCAGGGGCGGGCGTTCAGCGTGCGGACGCTCGGCCAGGGCGTGCCGTTCTCGCCGCAGCAGCAACAACAACCGCAGCCGCCCGGCCCGGCCACGCAGGGCCGCGGGCAGAGTCTCGTACCGGGCCCGGTCGGCCGGCAGGGGCAGGTGGCCCGGCCGCCGGCTCCCTCCGCAGCCCAGGCCCAGGCGCACGCTCAGGCCCAGGCGCACGCCCAGCACCAGAGCCAGGGGCAGGGCCAGGCCCTCCAGAGCCAGAGCCAGGGACAGGGTCAAGGCCTCGCCCAGGCACACCGACAGCAGCAAGGGCAGACCCCGGGACCGCAGCAGGGGCAGGGGCAGGGGCAGGCCCCGGGCCTCGCTCAGCCGCAGGCACAACCGCAGCCCCAGGCCCACACGCAGGGCCAGGGCCAGGGCCAACACCAGGGCCAAGCCCCCGGAGACACCCAAGGCGGCCAGGGAGGCCAGACCGGCGGCACCCTCGGTTCCGGCCGCCGCCGCAAGCTCGGCACCCCGCCCGACAGCGACCACTCCGAGGCGAACCAGCGGTCCCACCCGCAGGGTTCGTCCCGCCTCGCCACCGCGCACCCCGAGGGACGTTCGTACGCGATAGGCGCACCCGACGAGGGCGCCGAGGGACCCCAGCCGCTGGACGGTCCCGGCGGCGCGGTCGAGGTGGCCAACCGCCCCCAGCCGCGGCCCGTCGACGACGAACTCCCCCCGGAGCCCCTCGACAACCCGCGCCGGCTGCTCGTCTGGCCCGCCCCGGACGTCTCCACCTCGCAGGCGCTGAGCGACCGCGGCTACCGCCCGGTGGTCGTGCACTCGCGCGAGGAGGTCGACGCGCAGATCGCCGCGTTCCCCGCCGCGCTCTTCGTGGACCCGCTGACCGGCCCCATCACCCGTACCGCGCTCCAGTCCCTCCGCCAGGCCGCCGTCGCCGCCGAGGTCCCCGTGCTGGTCACGGCCGGTCTGGGACAGGCGACGCGGGAGGCGGCGTACGGCGCGGACCCCGCCGTACTCCTCAAGGCCCTGGCCCCGCGCGACAGCGAACAGCACCCGCCGCGCGTCCTGTTGGTCGAGGAGCACGACGAGATCGCCCTCGCGCTGACGGACACGCTGGAGCGGCGCGGCATGCAGGTCGCGCGGGCCGCCACCGATGACCAGGCGGTGGCCCTGGCCGGGCAGATGCGGCCGAACCTGGTGGTCATGGACCTGATGCGGGTACGGCGCCAGCGCGCCGGGATCATCGACTGGCTGCGGGCGAACGGGCAGTTGAACCGTACGCCGCTGGTCGTCTACACCTCCACCGGCATCGACCCGGCGGAGCTGCCGCGGCTGTCGTCGGGCGAGACCGTGCTGTTCCTGGCGGAACGGTCCACGAGCGACGAGGTGCAGGCCCGGATCGTGGAACTGCTCGCGAAGATCGGGACGAACTGAGGGCCCGTCCCGATCTCCGGCGCGGCGGCCCGGGCGCTCCCGCGTCCCCGGCCCGCGCGCGCCCCGGCCCTCCCGCGCCCTACAGCGTCGTGACGTCCAACTCCCCCGCCGCGTACCGCGCCCTGATCACCTTCTTGTCGAACTTCCCCACGCTCGTCTTCGGCACCGACTCCACCAGCGCCCACCGCTCGGGCAGTTGCCACTTGGCGATCCGCCCGGCGAGGAACTCCTTGAGCGCCGCGTAGTCGGCGCCCGCGCCCTCCTTGAGGACGACGGTCGCGAGCGGGCGTTCGCCCCACCTCTCGTCCGGTACGGCCACCACCGCGGCCTCCGCCACGTCCGGGTGGCCCATCAGCGCGTTCTCCAACTCGACGCTGGAGATCCACTCGCCCCCGGACTTGATGACGTCCTTCGCGCGGTCGGTGAGCGTGAGATACCCGTCGGGGCTGATGACCCCGACGTCACCGGTCCGCAGCCAGCCGTCCTCGCTGAACTTGTCCTCGGGCCTGATCGGTTCGGCGCCCGCGCCGCCGTAGTACGCGGCCGCGATCCACGGGCCCCGTACCTCCAGCTCACCGGCCGACTCCCCGTCCCACGGCAGGATGTCGCCGCCCGGACCCGCGAGGCGCGCCTCGACGCCGGCCGGGAAGCGGCCCTGCGTGATGCGGTACGGCCACTCCTGCTCGGCGGTCAGGCCGGCGGGCGGGTCGGACGTCGTGCCGAGCGGCGAGGTCTCGGTCATGCCCCACGCGTGACAGAGCCGTACCCCCAGCTTGTCGTACGCCTCCATCAGCGACGGCGGGCAGGCCGCGCCGCCGATGGTGACGCGGGCCATGGAGGTCAGGTCGCGCGGCCGGGCGGTGACCTCGGCGAGAAGGCCCTGCCAGATGGTCGGGACGGCGGCCGCGTGGGTGGGCCGCTCACGCTCGATCATGTCGGCGAGGGGCGCGGGCTGGAGGAAGCGGTCCGGCATCAGCATGCTGACGCCCGCCATGAACGTGGCGTGCGGCAACCCCCAAGCCGTCACGTGGAATTGCGGGACGACCACCAGGGTCGTGTCCCGGTCCGTCAGGCCCATCGACTCGGTCATGTTGACCTGCATCGAGTGCAGGTAGATGGAGCGGTGGGAGTAGACGACGCCCTTGGGCTCGCCGGTGGTGCCGGAGGTGTAGCACATGGCGGCGGCGCTGCGTTCGTCCAGCTCGGGCCAGTCATAGGTGGCGGGACGGCCGGCGATCAGCTCCTCGTACTCGTGGACGCGGGCCGTGACGCCGGCGAGGAGGGCGCGGTCGCCGGGACCGGAGACGATGACGTGCTCGACGGTCGGCAGGTGCGGGAGGAGCGGGGCCAGGAGCGGCAGCAGGGAGCCGTTGGCGATGACGACGCGGTCGGCGGCGTGGTTGACGATCCACACCAACTGCTCAGGAGGAAGGCGGAGGTTGAGGGTGTGGAGTATCGCGCCCATCGACGGGACGGCGAGGTACGCCTCGACGTGCTCGGCGTTGTTCCACATCAGCGTCGCGATGCGCTCGTCGTCGGTGACTCCGAGGCCGTCGCGCAGGGCGTTGGCGAGCTGGGTCGCCCGTACGCCGATCTCGGCGAAGCTGCGGCGCTGCGGCTCGTCCTCCCCTGTCCAGGTCGTGACCTGCGACTTTCCATGGATGGTCATCCCGTGGCGCAGGATGCGGGTCACAGTAAGCGGTACGTCCTGCATGGTGCTGAGCACGGGCGTCCTCCCGGTCGGCGCTGACTCTGCGGCGTGGCGCTGATGCTGCGAGGATTCTGCGCACATACCGCGCGGTATGTCACTACCCGGGGGCGAGCGAACGCCGTCAACGCACCGGTGACTGCCCCGTCAACGTACCGGTGACAGCTCAGGATCCTCCCGGAGCTTGCCCAACGCCCGCGAGACCGCGCTCTTGACCGTGCCGACCGAGACGCCCAGCACCTCGGCGGTCTGCACCTCGCTGAGGTCCTCGTAGTACCGCAGCACCACCATCGCCCGCTGGCGGTCGGGCAGTTTCATCACGGCCCGCCACATCGCGTCGTGCAGCACCTGCTGTTCGGCCGGGTCGGGCGCGGGCAGCCCCGCCGGCTCGGGCAGCTCGTCGCACGCGAACTCGTCGACCTTGCGCTTGCGCCACTGCGACGTACGGGTGTTGAGGAGGGCGCGGCGGACGTATCCGTCGAGGGCGCGGTGGTCCTCGATCCGGTCCCAGGCGACGTACGTCTTGGTGAGCGCCGTCTGGAGCAGGTCCTCCGCGTCGCTCGGGTTGGCGGTGAGCGAGCGGGCGGTACGGAGCAGGACGGGGCCCCGGGCCCGTACGTACGACGAGAACGAGGCGTAGGGGGCGTGGGCCGGCCGGGGCAGGTGCGCGGGGCGCGGCGGGCGGGCCTGGAAGGCCGTGGAGGCGGTCGTCCTCACGGTCGCGGAAGCGGTCGTCCTTACGGCCGTGGAGGCGCTGGTGCAGACAGGCGTGGTCATGGCTCCACGCTAGGAGCGGGGCCCCGCCAGGGGATCGGCCCCAGGTCCCGGAGCTGTGTCCGCCTCAGGGTGTAGGGGTGGTGGTGCCTCCACCTCCTGAAGGTGGAGGACAGGTGACGTGCCCCGTCAGGGTCGGCGGCGCAAAGTCCTGCGCGACGGGGCCGGAACACCGGACCTCCGCCGCGCAGGACTTCGTTTCACCCCTTGGTCACACACCCCCCGTCGGGCCGCATGTCACCAGAGGTTCGTGAAGGACACCGAGATGTTCTCGTTGGACTGGTCGATCGCCGTGAAGGCGGAGCCGACCACGCTGGCCGTGTTGTTCTGGTTGGACGCGCCGGCGCCGGTCGCCACCTGCTGGGTGGTGGTCGAATTGCCGTAGTTGTTGCCACCCACGCCACTGCCGCTGATCGTGGCCACGGTCGCGTTGGATCCGTCGTTCGCGAATCCACCGTTGTCGGCCTCGGCCACCCCGGTGAAGAGCGCGGCGGCGAGGGGCAGAGCGGCAACAGCGGCGAAGACGCGAGCGGTACGGAAGCTTGCCATGTCAGTTCCTCCAGGAACGATAAGTGCGGCTTGTCCCAGGTCGGTTGGCCGACCGCCCGGGTCGTGGTGACGACGTCGCGAGATCAGGATTGCCCACCGAATCCCCTGCGAACCAGCCCGGAGCGCCTTATTCCCTCGCAAGCGTGAGGACATGTCGATAAACCCTCTTTGCGCCCCCAAAGCCGCAGATCACCTGACACCCGACCCCTGAGTCCAGGCGCCCCATGAGGCGAAGCGTTCCGGCAGGCACCCGAACCTTCACACCGCCGACACGGCCGGCGAGGCTCCCTCTTCCCTTCTTCGAACAACTGTACGAACATAGACCCATGGCCACCACCGCCCGCCCCACCCACCGCCCCACCCGGCCGACCCCCCGGCACGCCGCCTCACCCGCTCTCGCGCACGCGCTGTCCGCCGCCGAGCGCGGGCTCCCCGTCATCCCCCTGTCCCCCACCAAGCTCCCGGCCCTGCCCTCACCGCACCGGGGCGAGCCGGAGCCGAACCCCTGCCGCGGCGAGTGCGGACGCCCGGGCCACGGCGTGTACGACGCGACGACCGACCCCGCGGCCGTAAGGGCCCTGTTCGCGGCGGCCCCCTGGGCCACGGGGTACGGCATCGCGTGCGGGCGGGCCCCGCACCACCTGATCGGCATCGACCTGGACGTCACGCCGACGGGCGGGGCGAGGGGCGGGGCGGCGGGCGGGGCGGACCACCCGTACCCCGGAGCCACCCCGGCCTCGGTGACCGCGCTCCAGCAGATCGCCTTCCAGCACCTGTTCACGCTCCCGGAGACCGTCACGGTGCTGACCCCCAGCGGCGGCCGCCACATCTGGCTGACGGGCCCGCCGGACGTCACCGTCCCCAACTCCGCCGGGCGCCTCGCACCGGGCATCGACGTGCGGGGAGCGGGCGGCTACCTCATGGGTCCCGGCTCGGTCAGCGCGCGGGGCGCGTACCGGCTGGCGCCGGGCTCGGCCGGCCTCGCCCCCGCGCCGTGCCCGCGCGCGCTGCTGCGACTGCTGACGCCGCCGGGCCGCCCGCACCGGGGGGAGGGGCGCCACGGGGGCGCCCCTGACCCGCGGCTCAGGGGCGCCCCCGACGCCAGCTCCGCCGCCACCTCCGCCTCCACGTCCCCTGCCACGAATCGACCGGCACAGGGCCACGGCCTGGTGCAGTTCGTCCTGGCGGCGCACGAGGGCCAGCGCAACACCCGGCTGTTCTGGGCGGCGTGCCGGGCGTACGAGCACGGCTTCGGCGAGGCGCTGGCGGAGACGCTGGTCGAGGCGGCGGTACGTACCGGCCTCACCGCACACGAAGCACGGGCCACGATCGCCTCGGCCGCCCGCCTCACCACCAACCGCTGACGCGCGTCCCCCCTGCTCTCAGGTGCTCTCAGGCTTCCTCGACCAGGCGCTTGACGGTCCCGAGATATCGCCGAACAGCCGCACCGTAGAACGTCGAGACCACTCCCGCCGGCAAGGCGACCCTGAGCGCCTTCTTCACCGCGGCCTTGTCGAAGCTGAGCTCGTACACGAACCTGACGACGTCGACCGAAAGCTCCTCCACGGCACGCACGTTGAAGATGTGCGCGCCATAATCGGCGGGGGTACGGGTGACCAGTCGCCGGCCCGGTTCAAATTCGACCACCTCGCTCGACACCGAGAGCGAAAAGAAGCCGAACACCTTGGCGTCCTGGACCAGTTGGGTACCGATCACCAACGGTCCCCGCAGCTCCACCCGCCTGATCTCGGGGCGCCACTGCCGGTCGTTCCGGAAGTCGCTCACGAAGTCGAAGACGCGTTCCCGCGAGGCGTCGATCGTTATGGACTGCGCGATGCGCACGTAATCTGTCGCCGAATCCATCGAATCCATCAAATCCATCGAGTTTCCCTCAAGGCCAAGCCGAAAAAGATCAAGCACCGCTCTCCCCACGGCACACACCCCCACCCACCATGCTCACGCCACCGGAACGCCCCGGCAACTCGTCACGGGAACTCGCACGCGAACTCGCTCGGGAACTGGCACGGGAACTGGCACGGGAACTCGCGCGGAGAACGCGGGAATTCGGCGCACGCCGTCACGCGCCGCGCCATTCCCCCGGCGACCACCAACTCCCCGTCCACCGCCCGGTCCACCGGCCCTACTTCAGGGTCCGACCCGCCCGGCCGGGGTACATCCAGCACCACCCCACGGCCGGGCCGTACGCCCCGTGTGCGCCGCTGTCACCTTCCGTAGCGTCATGGACATGGCGCAGGGAGCGCCGCAGGAGAAGGGGCGACGGACATGTTCGAGCAAAAGAGCGGGAGCGGGCTTCGGCTCTTCTTCACGGTCACCTTCGCCACCACCTGGGCCTTCTGGCTGACCGCGATCGCCCTCGGCGGGTCAGCGACCAGCTCGCCCACGGCCGTTCCGTACCTGCTCGGCGGCTTCGGCCCGGTGTTCGGCGCGCTCGCGGTCCGAGCGCGCCGTGCCCGCCGGCGTGGGCCCGTACCGGCCCGCGCGGTGCCGTTCCGGCAGGGCGTACGGACGTTCCTGGCCCTGCCCCTGCTGGTCCTGGCGTCGGCGACCGTCGTGGGCGGCGCGCTGCTCGCGAACCTGCTGGGCGGTCCCGGGGTGAACCTCACGGAGGGCAGGGAGCTGATCGCGACGATGGGCGGGGCGGTGCCGTTCTTCGTGAGCATGCTGATCGCGGGCCCGCTGGCCGAGGAGCCGGGCTGGCGCGGCACGGCGTACCCCCGCCTGCGGGCGTCCATGGGCCGCGTCGGGGCGGGCGGGCTGCTGGGCGCGGTCTGGGCGGTGTGGCACCTGCCGCTGTTCTTCATCGAGGGGACCGTCCAGGCCGAGTTGGGGCTGTTCAGCTGGAGCGGCCTGATGTTCTCGCTGAGTGTCGTCCCGGTGGCGCTGCTCACCGGGTACGCCTACGAACGCGCCGGGGTCGTGGCGTCCGTCGCGGTCCACCTCGGGTTCAACGCCACGATGGCCGTACTGACGGTGGAGTCACCGGTGACGCAGGCGGGCGTCCTGGGCGTACAGATAGTCGTCGCGACGGTACTGCTGGCGACAAGCCGCGAGCGGGGGGCGGACCGGTCGGTACGGGCGAGCCGGTCGGACGAGGTCCAGGTGAACCGGTCGGTAGGGGCGGGCCTGCCGGACGCCCGACCGGACCGGGCCGCCGCGGGGGCGCCGTACGGCGACAGCCGGACGCGAGGCTGACCGCACCGGGCACCGCCCGCCGGCCGGACCACCGGAAGGCCGAGCCACTGGAAGGCCGAGCCACACGAACCGGCGCCGCATCCTTCAAGGGTGTGGCGCGCGGGCGTTCGACGAGGGCCGCTCGGTCACTTCACGAGTCCGGGGCCGCCCGCATCACGGAAGCCGGGCGAACGACTCACGGAAGCCGGGCCAATGACTCACGGAAGCCGGGCGAACGACTCACGCCTGATTCGCCACGACCCCTGAACGGTAGGCCTCCGCCGCCCGGTCCGCCTGTCCGGAGACCTCGGCGGCGGCGCGGGCCGCGCGGCCGGACAGGCGCCAGGCGACCATGCGCAGCCCCACGGCCGGGCTCGGGGGGAACACCCCGAGCTGGCCGAGCATGGTGACGTCGTCCCGTACCGCCTCGTGGCTGACGACCTTGCCGTCGCGAACGCCGAGGACGTGCACCTGCTCGAAGTCGATTCGCTGCCCGGTGGGAGGGATGGCCTGGTCGAGCGCGCCGTCCCGGAACCGTACGAACGCGCCCGTGTGACGCCCCTGCATCCGCAGCCTGACCCACACCTGCCCCTCGCTCTCGGCGACCCCGAGGACCGGGAAGCGCAGCTCGTCGAAGGCGAAGCGCATCCAGGCGCCGGACGCCAGGACGCCTGCGGGGCCGGGGATCGCGCAGGCGGAGGGCGAGACGGCGGCCTCGCGGTTGTGGTTGTCGTCCGCGACGACGGAGGCGGCCAGGGACCGGTCCCCGGTCTCCAGGACGCGGAAGAGCCCGTGTGCCAGTTCGTCGGCGTTCATCCGATGCGCCCCTGCCTGTCGCCGTGTCCGAGCAGGCGGTGACCCCGCCCGACCACATTCAGCTTACTAGCCACCTAATGAATAGGCCAGCGATGGCGAGGTGTGGGGGTTAGCCCCGGCTAGCGGGTGGCGAGCCGCTCCAGGAGGGTGGCGCTCCGCGCGAGCAACTCCCTCTCCTCGGGGCTGAGTTCGGCCTCGATGGCCTGCGCGAGCCAGCCGGCCCTGCGGCCGCGCTCCGCTTCGAGGGCGGCGCGGCCCGCGTCCGACAGCTCGACCAGCGACTTGCGGCCGTCCGTGGGGTGGGCGCGGCGGGTGATCAGGTTCTGCTCCATGAGCAGCCCCACCGCCCGGGCCATCGACTGCGGGCGCACGCGCTGGTCGGCGGCGAGATCGCTGGTGGTCATCGCACCGCTGCGGTCGAGCGCGCCCAGCACCGCGACCTGCCCCAGCGGGATGTGGTCCTCGTGCTTGACGCGTCGGGTGAGCTTGCCCATCGCGGTACGCAGTTCGGCGGCGATGGCGGCGGCATCCGGGGTGGGCATAGGGCACTTTACCCAGCGGGACCCCGGCCCCGCGCACGTGCTGACCTGCACGGGAAACTACACAGCACAACTGCACAGCAGAGCTAAACAGCACAGCTGTGCAGCATTGCTGTAGGGTTTGCGTTGGTCGGGCCCAGCGCCAGCGTTGTCGCAGCCGGGGCCACGACACACGACAACGCGAAGGACCTCGCATGTCCACCAACGCAGCCACCCCCGCCCACACCCCCATCCCCACCCTCATCCAGACCGTCACCGCCCGCCGGATCATCGACAGCCGGGGCAACCCCACGGTCGAGGTCGACGTCGTCCTGGCGGACGGGTCCCTGGGGCGGGCGGCTGTCCCGTCCGGCGCCTCCACCGGCGCCCGGGAGGCCGTCGAACTGCGCGACGGCGACCCCGCGCGCTGGCACGGCAAGGGCGTCGACCGCGCGGTCGCCCACGTCAACGGGGGGATCGCGGCCGCCGTGCGCGGCCGGGACGCGACGGACCAAGCCGGCCTCGACGCCACGCTGATCGCCCTCGACGGCACCGCCACGAAGTCCCGGCTCGGCGCGAACGCGATCCTCGGCGTCTCGCTCGCCACCGCCAAGGCCGCCGCGGCGGCCCACCGCCTGCCGCTGTACCGCTACCTGGGCGGCCCCGGCGCCCACCTCCTGCCGCTGCCGATGATGAACATCGTCAACGGCGGCGCCCACGCCGACAATCCGCTGGACTTCCAGGAGTTCATGATCGCGCCGGTGGGCGCGGACTCCTTCGCCGAAGCGGTCCGCATGGGCAGCGAGGTCTTCCACACCCTGCGCCGCGACCTGCTGGCCGCCGGCCACTCCACGGGCGTCGGCGACGAGGGAGGCTTCGCGCCCGCCCTCCGTACCGCCGAAGAGGCGCTCGACTTCGTGATGACGGCCGTCGAACGCACCGGATACCGCCCCGGCACCGACATCGGCCTGCTCATGGACCCGGCGTCGTCGGAGTTCTTCCGGGACGGGGTGTACGACTACGCGGGCGAGGGAGTCCGCCGTACCCCCGCCGAACACGCCGAGTACCTCACCGCCCTCGTCGACGCCTACCCGATCATCTCCATCGAGGACCCCATGGCGGAGAACGACCTCGAAGGCTGGCGCGAGCTGACCGCGCGCGTCGGCGACCGCTGCCAGCTCACCGGCGACGACGTGTTCTGCACGAACGAGACCCTGCTGCGCGAGGGGATCCGTACCGGCGTCGGCAACTCCGTCCTGGTCAAGGTCAACCAGATCGGCACCCTGACCGAAGCACTGACCGCGGTGACCACGGCCCATGAGGCGGGCTGGACGGCCGTCATGTCGCACCGCTCGGGCGAGACGGAGGACACGACCATCGCGGACCTGGCGGTGGCGACGGGCTGCGGCCAGATCAAGACCGGCTCACTCTCCCGCTCCGACCGCACGGCAAAGTACAACCAACTGATCCGCATCGAGGAGGAGTTGGGTCACGCGGCCCGCTTCGCGGGCGGCGCGGCACTGAACCGGGGCTGAGGCCGCACCACTTGTGTCACAGCACACCAACAGCGCAACCGAACAAAGAGCGTCACCCCTCCTACGGACCACACTCAAACCTGCCGATCACCGAGGAGACCCCACCATGCCCCAGACGACAACGTCCCTGGCCAGGCATCTTCGTGACCGTTCCAGGGGTCTCGCCACAGCGGGTACGGCTCTCGCCCTCGCCACCCTCACCACCGTCACCGCCCTCACCACCCCGGCGTCCGCGTCCGCCCCCGCCCCCGCGTCCGCGACGGCCGCCACCGCCGCGGCACCGGACCCGGTGTCCGTACTGACGTACACCGCCAAGGAACGCAAGGCGGCCCTCGCCTACTGGACGGCGGCCCGCATCAAGGCGGTCGGGAAGTCGGTGGACCTGGGCCCGACGGGCCCGAAGGCCAAGCCCTACAAGGGCGTCGCGCTGAAAACGGTCGGCCGGCTCTTCTTCGTCAACGCGAACGGCGCCGACACCTGGTGCACGGCCACGGCCGTGAAGAGCGCCAACCGCTCGGCCGTGATGACCGCCGCCCACTGCGTACGCCGGGGGTCCTCACCCGGCAACACCAACACCGCGATGGTCTTCGTCCCCGGCTACCACAAGGGCAAGAAGCCGTACGGCACGTTCGCGGTCCGCAGCGCCGCGACCCCACGCACCTGGGTGTACGACTCCACGGACGACCTGTCCACCCTGGCCGTCGACCCCGACAAGAACGGCCGCAAGCTCACCGACGTCGTGGGCGGCCAGGACATCGCCTTCAACCGCCCCGTCGGCGGCACCATCTCCGCCCTCGGCTACTCCGCCACCCGCCCCCAACGCGGTGAGGAACTCCTCCAGTGCGTCGGCGTCGCCAAGAAGGCCGACGGCACCCAGGCCATCCCCTGCGACATGACCGGCGGCTCCAGCGGCGGCCCCTGGCTGGCCAACTTCAACACCACCACCGGCAAGGGCACCCTGATCTCGGTCAACGCGTCCCTGGACTCCCTGACCCCGACGAAGATGTACGGCGAGATCTTCGGCGCCACAGCCAAGAAGGTCTACGACAAGGCCCAGAAGTCCTGACCCCCGCTGCCTAGAATCCCGCCATGGGAACACCTCTGAACGAGGGCGACGGCTGCGAACTCCCCGCCACCGCGGTCTGCTGGCTCACCGACGACCCCCAACCGGGCCTGATCCTGG
The DNA here is from genome assembly GCF_011694815.1 of Streptomyces liangshanensis. Lineage (NCBI taxonomy): Bacteria > Bacillati > Actinomycetota > Actinomycetes > Kitasatosporales > Streptomycetaceae > Streptomyces > Streptomyces liangshanensis. The sequence goes on along the minus strand of NZ_CP050177.1, from coordinate 4,075,775 downwards.
TCGAGTTCGCCGACATCTACGACCGCCCCCACCAACTGGTCGGCAAGACGGCCTACTTCGGCGGAAACCTACAGCCGACCTCGACCTACCCGTGCCCGACCAGCACCGAGTGCACGATCGAAGAAATCACCGACGACGTAGCCACGGTGAGCACCTGGTGGCTGTCAGGCGGCCCCGAAGACACCCGCTTCGTCTTCGACGTCCCCCTGAACACCCTCAAACCCACCACCACCTCCTGAACCACCACCCCCACCCGCCCAGACCCGGCCCGCGCACTGCGCGATGATGAGATCCCCATCAACCGCTAGTCCCGACGCGGAGTACGCCACGTGAGCGACGCCCTGTCCTGTCCACGGTGCACTCAGCCCCTGAAGTCGGGCGGGTCGGTCTTCGTCCGCCGGGACGACGACGACCGTTCCTGCCGATCACTATGGAGGTGCGGCGCCGGCCACCTCTGGTGGAGGTGGGCAGACCGACCGAACGCCGACTGGAAAACCTGCCCCCGAACCGCACCTCTTCCAATGACACCCCCACCCGCCAACGAAGGCCGACCAAGGCCACACCACCCGCCGGACATGGTTGGCCTGCGGTGCTCGTTCTACGCCCTCCGAGCCCGTGGCCGCGTCCGGCGGTCCGCATCTGGTCCACTGCCGCATCACAACTACTGAACCGCGCTGCCTCTTGATTCAGTCGAAGCGCAAGGTGGCCCACGGCGATTCCGCGACCACACTCCCGTGATGGGAACACGCCCCTTGTCTGCCAATCGAATCGGAAGGCCACCCATCGCTTTGGCGAAAGTTGTCGCTGACAATCATGTCCCCGGCGCGCGGGTATCTTTCTCTTGTGACCCGTACACGGACCCATTGGCGCCTTGCATGGGAACGATCTTCGTTGAGTAGTAATGGTGGAGTTGGTTCACGACAGACAAATATCTCACGTCTTCGCGACGCTTAAATATCTCTGCCAAAGTCGCTCCTCCGCGACTCTGGACGAAGTTTTTAAAGAACCCAATCGGTGCGGTATCGTGCCCTGTCGCCAAGTTGACTAGACAGTCGGCGACTGAACGCAAGTCACTTTCTTCCCAGTTTCCGCCCCAGATGGCGAGCCGCTTTCTATAGTCGTTTACTGTACTCGAATCAAGGCTCCCGACCTCGCTCCACGACTCGCCGAATCCGAAAGAGGGAAGTCGAAGCAGGAGTCTTGCGAGGCCCCAACGTTGGGGCTGGCTGAGCCATGCATCGTAGATACGGTTTACGAAGCGTGGAGTAGTAGCAGCTGCCGCCTTCACGGTCAAAACCTTGGCACGTTTACCGATAATGTTTGCCAGCTCGATGTACTCGTCATCTCCAGTCAGAGCCAATTTGATGGCGAGACGCACAGGAACTTTGGATGCGGCAATCTTTTCGACAACTGACGCAGGGAGGGAACTCAGGAGTGCGTAGCCATGAGTGCTATCATCAAGGATTGACCAGAACCAGGATATTCGGGCTTCCTTAAAGCGCCCCTCAGGGAGAGTCAGCAGAGCCGAGAATATGTCCCTCATCTGGTTGAAGTGGAATTCTTCAGGCATTGAGTACAGGCGAGTCGTAGGTACGCCTACGACTCCCGGAGTCAGTCCAGGATGGACGCATAGAAGTTCGTTGGTATCGACGCCATCACCCCATCTCTCTTGTGCATCTTGCCACTCCTCGATGGTTTTGCCAGTAATCGACAGAGGTGGCCGGCCTTGCTCCCACCAAAGAGCGAGGGGCCAGGGAAGCGCCTGCCACCAAGCACTGACATCTTCTGTATTTGCGGATGCCAGTGCGGCGATAGCACGGCTCCAGCTTTCATGGCTAGGCTCATGGGCGAACAAAACTGCTAGGCGAAGAAAATCCCACTTGCCGGCATCGTCAAGGCTCGCGGCAATTTCAGCCGTTTCTGCCAGCCAGTCAGACGGTATATTAGGTGTCCTGATATAAAATACAGCCAGCCTGCACTTATTTCCTGTGCTCTTCCTAACCGGAAGATTTCGCACATAGTTCGTGAGGCTCATGGCCAAACGTGTGACTGGGGGAGCGCTCTCGTGCCATTCCTCAGTTACCATAAAAGATGGATGGTGCGCCCGAATGAGCAGAGGCTTTGCCGTAGCAGGAGTCAAAGATGGCAGATCCTCTAGAAAGATTCGAGTCATGGCACTGCGCCCAGGATCGATACCGAGTCCCAATTGCATCAACCGAACTCGGGCATCCCCCTCATCTCTATCCAGTATTTCGCGCACTCGTCGGTACGCATCTCTGCTATTTGCATGGCCTTCAGCCGAGATTGAGAGAATAGCTCCTAGCCGATCGAAAAAGTTCCCGGACGTGGATGCGCGATTAACCGCTTCTGTGAATTTTTTTCTCGCGGCTGCATCAGTGAAATCTACTGCCGAGAGCTTCGACAAAGAATCGGCTCCAGCCGCCCCGATGAAGGCAATGGCGGTTTCAGTTAGCATCCTTTGATGGCGTGGCGCCGTGTCGGCAACCCTATCCGCCAGAATGTCGATAGCCAGGCGTGAACCCATCAGCGTGCCGTCGGAACCAGCGAATTCTGGAACATCCCCAGCGTTAAGCTCATTGCATATGGCCGTTACCATGTCACGGCGGGCGCCATTCGTAGAGAAAATCGCACCACTCGCGAGTAGAAGTGTGTTTCGCCAATGATCACTGCAGACGATCGACGTGAGCCTTTCGTAGACCATCTCGTCATTGCCTTCGAGTGCGCCGTTTGCGGCGCAAAATTCTTGGAGGCTACGCAATTCGAAGCCCATCCGCTCCGAGGTGCTGGCGACGAGAAATACTAGGCGTTCCGTTGCTGCATTCATTATCTGCGAAACAAGAAGGGTTCTTTCACTATCCTCGTACCCTTCTCCGTCGAGGATGTCCTCCAGCTCTAGCTGCATATCCTCTCGTGTAAGCGAGGACTCTGTGTGAGAAGCTATCGCCGCCTCGCACTGCAGGCGAAATCCGATACGCCAGTGCAGTAGATCGATGAATCCTCTGTACCGGTCCAGTGTGGCTACATGCGGTGTATCCTTTTCCAGCTCGCGTGCGTATATGACTTGGTAGTAATTGGAAAACAATACATATCTCTGGCTTGGGGCAACACTAGATCGCGACAAAAGCAGAACCAAGATTGTCACTTGCAGCGGCGTTGTCATCAAACGTGCCGTTTCCGACAGTCGGGCGGCTCTTTCCACGCGCTGCATAATCTCTATAGCCTTATCGCTGCCTTCGCCGTGGCGGATGGAAGTCAGTCTACGTGAATAACGAAGCACCTGCTCATTATGCAATTGAGATAGGAACATCGTGGCGAAGGATGCGAACTCCCCCTTGTAACCCTGCGGTCTGCTAGTTGCAAGTATCGCCAGATCCGCCCCGCAAGCATCTGCTGAATCATTAAACGAACTTACGGCGTCCATAACTGGTTCACGATTTGCCGTACTTGGTACTTCGTCGAGGCCGTCAAGAACTAGTAGCCAGGGGTATTTTCGCAACCAACGCCTCATCGTTGCAACCGTTGCCCCATCGCCCACTCTTTCAGCAATGAAAGACATCAAAGATGCAGTCGGGTGAGCAGCTAGATAGTTCGCAAATTTGGGCAACGATACAAACACTGGGAATCGCAAGGAGGTGGGTAGGGTGATTTCCTCCTCCGCGCAAATCGCGCGGGTGCGACTCACCTCTGAAGCTATTTCGGGCTGCACACTGAGGTACTTGTGCCTATCCAATAGTTCGGAGCGATAGATCTGACAGATGAAGCGACCCAAAGTGCTTTTCCCCTGTCCCGGCCCACCGATAACCAGAATGCGACCACGCGAAGGCTGCTGAGATCTGTCAATCGGAGTAGCATGCTGATCAAGTAGTTGGATGATCGTCGCCGCGCTGGCCGACTTTTCTCCCGTTCTCTCATCAAACAGGAGAAGGTCCTCTTCACTGTTCCCTACATAGGGAACATCCACAAAGACACGTGCCAGGGGTACCTTTCGGTCATCTACTCCACCACCCTGGTCTAGCTCCGCGTATCTTTCTGCCTTAAACACTTTTGCTAGGTGGCCAGATACGGCGTCGCTAATTTCTGTCTCGGTTTCCGAAATAGATTCGGTTAGGGTGGTCAGCAGGTCACCCATTACTGATCCCAGAAACCTTTGCCTAACCGAGGTGTGCAAATCCAGTAGTCGACAGATCTTTTCCGCGTGCCATATGTCCGAATCATGAAGATTCAAGGATGGGGCGATCGATTCGATATACTGGGTGATCAATTCCTCGCCACCCCCTTGGGCGGGCGTAAGTACTACATTCGTTATCACGAGAAGCTGTCTGGGCTTTTCTGTCCGCTTTAACCAGGAGGCAACTTCCGCCTTTAGCTCTTTAAGTAGCCACTGAGCATCAGCCGTACGCCTGGTAAGCTCTTCCTTGTGCTTTACTTGAAATACTGTAAAGCCAGACCAGGGCGGGTTGGTCGGCGAGACGTGCAAGTCGCTTCTTGTGCTTGCATCCCGGCCTCCATCAGGGCCCATCCCATGGATCTGGATCTGAGAGCCGAACTCTGCGAGGAGCAGTGCTTGTGCGAGACGCTGAAACTCGTGGGGGCCCATCCGGGTCAGGTCATAGCGATTCATCCCACGATAGTCTCGCAATAGGTGGGGTTGGAGTGCCGGTTTGGCTAACTTGCCTGTGACTACCTCATGTTCTCGGGGTAGACCGCGCTCCCCGAAACCTGTCAAGAGTGGGAAACCGGCGAGGCGGGGTGAGACGCGTTGAACGCAGTAGGGGTGCCCCTCGACGAGAGGCACCCCTACTGACCAGCGTCTGCGCTGACCTGCGCGGTGGGTGTGGGATTTGAACCCACGGTGACATCGCTGCCACGACGGTTTTCAAGACCGTTCCCTTAGGCCGCTCGGGCAACCCACCTTTGCTCCGGGATCGTTGCTCGGGAGCGGGGACAGCTTACCGGGCGGGGGGTCCGGTGGGGGGACCGAGTGGGGTGGGGAGGGGGGTCAGCTTTCGCCCTTGCGTTCGCCCAGGGTCACCTGGACCGTGGACTCCTTGCCGGCGCGCTTGTACGTCAGCGTGACCTTGTCGCCCGGCTTGTGGGTCCAGATCTCGCTGATCAGGGTCGGGCCGCTGTCGATCGCCGTGTCGTTGAACTTGGTGATGACGTCGCCCGCCTTCAGGCCGGCCTTCGCCGCCGGGCCGTCCGGGGTGACCGCCGGGGTGCCGCCCTCGCCGTCCGCCGAGATGGTGGCGCCGGTGCCGCCCTCCGTCATCGTGACCGTGGCGCCGATGACCGGGTAGACCGGGGTGCCGGTCTTGATGAGCTGCTCGGCCACGTTCTTCGCCTGGTTGATCGGGATGGCGAAGCCGAGGCCGATGGAGCCCGCCTGGCCCTGGCCCGTACCGCCGCTGCCCGAGGGCTGGATGGCGGAGTTCATGCCGATGACCGCGCCGCCGGCGTCCAGCAGGGGGCCGCCGGAGTTGCCGGGGTTGATGGACGCGTCGGTCTGGAGGGCGCTCATGTACGAGTTGCTGCTGCCCGTGCCGTCGCCGGACGCGACCGGGCGGTTCTTGGCGCTGATGATGCCGGTGGTGACGGTGTTCGAGAGGCCGAAGGGGGCGCCGATCGCGATCGTCGAGTCGCCGACGGCGACCGCGTCCGAGTCGGCGAGCGGCAGCGGGTTGAGACCCGAGGGCGCGTTCTTCAGCTTCACCACGGCCACGTCGTAGCCCTCGGCGCGGCCGACGACCTCGGCCGTGTACTTCTTGCCGTTCGAGAACGTCGCCGTGAGGTCGCCGCCCTCGGCCGCGGACGCCACCACGTGGTTGTTGGTGAGGATGTGGCCCTGCTTGTCGTAGACGAAGCCGGTGCCCGTACCGCCCTCGCCGTCGCCGCCCTTGGCCTCGATGGTCACCACGCTCGGCAGCGACTTGCCGGCCACCGCCGCGACCGTGTCGGCCGCGCGGGCGAAGTCCTTCGGGGCCTCCGCCGCCGAGACCGTCGTCGAGCTGCCGCCGTCGTCGTCGCCCTTCGCGATCTGGTAGCCGAGGCCGCCACCGAGCCCGCCCGCGACCAGGGCGACCACGGCCATCGCCGCGACGAACAGACCCAGGCGCTTGCCGCCGGGCCTGGACCGCGCCGGCTCCGGGCTGCCCCACTCGGGGCCGCCGCCGCTTCCGTACGAGCCACCGCTTCCGTACGAAGCGTCGCCTCCGTAAGAACCTTCGCTTCCGTAGGAGGGCAGCACCGGCGGGGGCGGCGGCCAGGAAGCGCCCACCACGGGCTGCGCCGAGGTCGGGGCGTCCGCCGGATGGCCGGACGGGCCCGACGGGCCGGGCGGGACAGCCCCCGGGGGAGTCTGGCCCGGGGCCGGGTAACCGCCCGGGGCGGGAGCCTGGCCCGGCGGCGGGTAGTCGCCGGCCGACGGCTGGTGCGCGGGCTGCTGGGGTTCGGGGGCCGGGGGTGTGGACGCGGGTGTGCCCTCAGGAGCGGCATCCGGCACGGGAGGTACGGACGGGGCGCCTGAGGCCCCAGTGCCCTCGTTCTCGGTGCTCACAGCTCTTTCTCCTCGGTTCCACGTCAGTCGTCGGCATGAGTTCCGTACGGTTCGCACACAAGTTTCTGCGCACAGCTTTTCCCACGGCACGTCAGGCCACTGTAAGCAGGAGCTGTGCGTCGTACCAGCATTCTTTATTACGGACAAAACGCCTGCACCTCTGGCCGACCGGCCGGGGTGCCCCCGCCGTTCACCCGCCTACCCCGGGGCGATGGCACCATGACGCGGTGACTCAAGCTCGCCAACACAGTATTCAGGTCGTCGCACACCGCGGAGCCTCGGAGGACGCCCCCGAGCACACCCTCGCCGCGTACACCAAGGCCATCGAGGACGGCGCCGACGCCCTGGAGTGCGACGTACGGCTCACGGCCGACGGCCATCTGGTCTGTGTCCACGACCGCCGCGTGAACCGTACGTCCAACGGACGCGGCGCCGTCTCCGCCCTGGAGCTCGCCGACCTCGCCACGCTCGACTTCGGCTCGTGGCGGGACAGCGAGGAGAGCCCGGACTGGCGGGACCGCGACCTCACCTCCGTACTGACGCTGGAGCGGCTGCTCGAACTGGTCGCGGACGCCGGGCGTCCCATCCAGCTGGCCATCGAGACGAAGCACCCCACCCGCTGGGCCGGTCAGGTGGAGGAGCGCCTGCTCGAACTGCTGCGGCGCTTCGGCCTGGACCGTCCGACCCCGGGGCCGGGGGCGGGCGCAGGGGGGTCGGGAGTAGGCGCAGGGGCACCGGGCGCGGGCAGGGTCGGGCCTGGCGGGGTGGTGCGGGGCGGGGTGGAGCTCCACGAGTCCGCCGTACGGATCATGAGCTTCTCCGCCCGCTCGCTCCACCGCATCGCCTCCGCCGCCCCCCAACTGCCGACCGTCTACCTGATGCAGTTCGTCTCCCCCCTGCTCCGCGACGGACGGCTGCCGGCCGGCTCGCGGATCGCGGGGCCCGGCATCCGTATCGTCCGCAACCACCCCGGCTACATCGCCCGCCTGCACAGGGCGGGCCACCGTGTCCACGTATGGACGGTGAATGAGCCGGAAGACGTCGACCTGTGCGTACGCCTCGGAGTCGAGGCCATCATCACCAACCGGCCCAAACAGGTCCTGTCCCAGTTGGGCCGCCCTGTCTGAGATCTTCCGGGATCTCCCGGCACCTCCCTCACCGAGGGTGCGCCCACGGAGCGAGAGGGCTCGGGAACCTCACGGGGAGTGCACCGGCGCGCTCGAACTGTGCTCGAGCGTCATGAGTGCGTCAAAGGCTCTCCTGTGGCCGGTTTCCGGTCCAGGCCAATGGGGCATTCACATCGTGGCGTGGGGCTAAGGAGGTCTCGGGGGTGACGGTTTTGGTGGCACAACAGGCGCCCACGTCGTCGAGCATGGCCGTACCCCACGGTCCTGCGGGCGTGGGGGCGGCACGGCGCCGGATGCGCGAGCAGTTGAGGCACAACGGGCTGTCGGACACCGTCGTGGACGACGCGATCCTCATTCTTTCGGAGCTGCTCAGCAACGCCTGCCGGCACGGCAGGCCGCTGGGGCGCTCGGACATAGGCGACGGGGACGTCCGCGCGGCCTGGCGCGTCGACAAGGCGGGCCGGCTGACGGTCGAGGTGACGGACGGCGGCGGTCCAACGCGGCCCGTTCCGTCCACGCCGTCGGTGACGGCACGCGGGGGGCGCGGGCTCAACATCATCAGCGCGCTGGCCCAGGACTGGGGGGTACGGGACAGCGCGTCCGGCGAGGTGACGGTGTGGGTGCTCGTCACCGAAGGCCACCGCCGCGACGATTTCGCTACGCGCGTCACCGGGCCGGCGCTCGACGTCGGGGACCTGGGCTTCGCGGACGGCTTCGTGGACGCGTTCGACGAACTGGGCTGAGCGCCCGGGGGGGGAGGCTGAGTCCCAGGGGCGCGGAGACCTCTCGGCGGGCGCCGGAACCGTACGTACACCTGTACGGCGGCCCCACGCCCCCGGCCCGTACGACTAGGCTCGCGCCGACACCGCACCGCCGCTACCGGGAGAAAGCCACACCATGGCCAAGAAGCGCCCCCAGACCAAGGCCAGCACGGCGCAGCTCAAGGACGGACCGGTTCCGGTGGTGGGGCCCCGCGAGCCCTGCCCGTGCGCGTCCGGCCGCCGCTACAAGGCCTGCCACGGCCGCTCCGCCGCCCACGCCGTGACCGAGCTGGTGCAGCGCCCCTTCGAGGGCCTCGCCGGTGAGTGCGACTGGGTCGCGCTGCGCGAGCTGGTGCCCGCCGCGACCGTCGAACTGACCCTGAGGGACGGCCTGCCCGACGGCGTACCGTCCGTGACGCTCACCACCGTCCTGCCGATGGCCTGGCCGGCCCTGCGCCGCGACGACGGCTCCGTCCTGCTCGCGCTCCAGAACGACACCTCGTCCGGCGACCTCAGCCGCGACCTCGCCGACACGCTCCGGCGTGCGCTGACCGCCGAGCCCGGTTCGCCCGTCGCCTCCGAGCGGGCGCCCGCCGACGGCCCGCGGCTCCAAGACCTCCTGGACCCCGCGGCGGACTTCAACCCGGTGGTGCACTCCGGCTTCGAGTTCTGGGTGCCGGACGCGGAGAACGCCACCGCCGAGGTGACCGCCTCCTTGGAGCGCGCCAACGAGGCCGCGATCCCGACCGTCCTGCTCGCGCACTCGGACGCCGCGTACTGGTGCGAGACGCCCACCAAGAACCACCTGCGCTGGGTCATGCCGTACCCCGAGGAGAAGCTCCTCGACGCGCTCGCCCGGCTGCACGCGGCCGGGACGTCGGACCTCGGTGAGGGCACCCGGCTGGTCGGTTCGTTCCGGGCGCACGGGCTGACCGTGCCGGTCTGGGACCTGCCGAGCGAGATGGGCGCGGAGGCGTGCGAGAAGCCCGCCACCGCGTTCGCCGAGCGGCTGACCGCGGCGCTCGCCGTCGACGCGCCGCTGACCGGGGACGAGCGCCGGGCGCGCGGCGGGCTCACCAACCGCCAGGTGACGCTGAGCTGACGGACGGGGCGGGGCGGGCCGCCGACGGGCGCCCTCTCCGCACCCTCTCCGTACCGCTGACGCGATCTCCCCGTACCACTGACGACGTACTGACGCGGTGTTTTGGGCGGAGGCGGTGACTCCTGTCACATCGCCCCTACCGGCAGGTATTTCATTGTCCGAATACACCGGATCGAATTTGCTAACCGCCGATCTCTTGTTACGGTTCTAGAAGCCCGGTCGCTGGTGCATCCCCCGTCGCCAGCGGCCGGGCGTTCGCGTGACCGGACCGGGCCTGTCGCTCAACGGCCCCCGGGGCTGGGGGAGTTGCTCCCCGACCGCAACAACAGCGCCGCCCCGCCCGCGCTCTTCGCACCCTCCGCGCCGTCCTCGGCGGCAGCCGCGAACTCCGCCATCGCCAGGTACCGCGAGGCCCCTCCCGCGGACGGTTCACGAGGGGTTTCACAGGTGGCCGGCTCGTCCTCCGCCGCCACCGCGCAGTGCGTCTGTACGGTCCGCCCGCGGGGGCCCATCAGGCTCAGTACGGCGCTCAGTTCGCGCCCCGTCGCGTTGCGGTAGTAGGTGCGCGCCCACGTGTCGCGCCCCCCGGTGAGGACGCACGACTGGGCCTCGATCCCCTCCGGGGAGGCGACTTCGGGGCCGCACCGCTCGGCCGTACGCACCGGGGCGCCGCCCGCCGCGGCCGGCCGCTCGTCGACCGCCGCCGACCCATCGATTCCGGTCAGATGTGACGCCTCCGGGGCGGAAAGCGGGGCCGGAGCCTGAGCCGGGGCACGGCCCGGGGGCGGGAGCGGGAGGGGTACGGGAAGCCCGAGCGGCCCCGGGTCGGAGGAGCCGGAAGGACCCGAACCGGGCCCCGCGGAGGCGGCGAACGGCAGCAGCGCCGTACACACCACAACGGCCGTGAGCCCGATGACACGCAGATTCATGGGGGCCACCTGCCGATGTGGGGAAATTCCTGACGGACCGCCGAAAGATATCGGCGAAATGGGCCACTCGGCGGCACCGCGCGCCCAATTCCCCACTTCTCGGGCCGCCTCACACCCGTACGAGTGACAAGCGACAAGGAGTGGAGTGCGGACGTACGGGAAACGGCGGTGGCGCGCCCCCATGTGAGGGGCGCGCCACCGCCGTACCGCTCATCAACCGGTCGACCGGTCACCCGCTGAACCGCTCGCCGTACACCGCTCGCCGTTCAGTACGCGAGCCGGCTCCCGCCGTCCGGTGCGCTCGTGCTCGCCTCGACCAGCGCGTCCACGACCGCCTCCACGTCCGGCAGCCATGGCGCCGCCGAGCCGGGCAGGGGTGCCCGCTCCCAGCGGACCTGCCCGCCGGCCGCCTCGGACGGGGGCAGCACGAGATAGCCGCCCGAGCCGTGGAACCGCAGCGAACTGGGCACCCAGTCCTTCGCGTAGAGCAGCTCCCCGAGCTGTTCGAGGGTGTACGGGGACACCAGCAGCGACCACCGCGTGGGCGTCGCCACGACCGGGCCGAGCCGCATGCCCATCCGGTCGAGCTCCACCAGGGCGCGCGCGCCCGCCACGGCCGGCAGGCTCACCGCGCACGGGGCGCTGTCGCCGGTGGCCAGCACGATCGGGGCCGTCGGGCGGTTGCCCCACCACCAGCGCACCATGCGCGCGTCGGTGGTGGCCGCCAGGAGTCCTGGGTCGAAGGGGTGTGCGCCTGGTACGGCGCAGTCCGGGTCGGGGCAGGCGCAGCCGTAACCGCGTGTCCCGCTCGCGCCGGCCGCCGTCAGCCCGGCGCCCGGCAGGACGGGCCATCTCCACGCGGAGGCGTAGGTGAGGGCCGCGTCGAGCTGGGCAGGCCTCCCCTTGCGCCGGAACCGGAGCCTGCGTCGCCTTCCGAGGATCTCGCGCATGAGCGCTCGTTCCTTTCCGTTGAACGCCGAGGTCCACATGACACTGACACCATGTGTGTGCATCACTTCGCTGTGCGTATCCGCTGTGCGTGCATTCGCTGTAGCTGTCGCTGTGCGTTCGACGCTTCGCCGCGCTGTGCCGCGCCGTACCCGGGGGCACGGACGGACGTTCCTGGCCTGCGGCGCGTGACTGCGTCTCCGGGCCGGGCACGACCTGTCGGGCCGTCGGGCTGTCGGACTGTCCTCATTGAACGTGTGGCGAGGGGTGGCGTGCGCATCGCGCTTGCTCTCCCGCTGTACTCCGTACTTTCCTCGCCACTCCGAGGGGATGGGGTGCGCGGCCTACGGCGGACAAGACGCCGGGGCCCGCTGGCAGGTTCCGGGGCGGTCCCAACTGCCCCTGCCCGTCACCGTTTACGTACCCATCACGTTCGGAATGACGCTCCACCTGGACCGTAGGTGAACTCAGCCCCGGCAGATCCCCCAGGTTGAACTCGCCCAGTCGATCGCAAAACCTGATCAGGGGGGTCATTTTTTCGCCAAGTTCGACGCGGGCGAGTTAGCGGCCGCCCCACCAGGGCAATGCTGGACATTGCCGCAGTTCTGCGTGTAGATGTGGACGCATGGATAGCTGCGCAGAATGACATGGGGGTTTGCGATGCTATTGCACGGAACGCGCGACGCGTACCGGCGGGTAAGCCGGTTGCCATGAGCGCTCCGAACCTGCCGAAAGTGGCCGGAATCGATCCATCGACTTCCGCCCCCGCGCAGACTGCCGCACCGCTCGACGACCTCACGCCGCCGCCGGGGCTGCTGCTCCAGGACCGGCTGGCCGGCTGGGTGTCCGATCTCACCACCCTGCACGAGCTGATCGAGCGCTTGGCGGGCACCGGATCGCTGGACGACGCGCTGAGCGAGATCCTGCGCGCGGGCGCCGCCCTCGTCGGCGCCCGCCGCGGCCTGGCCGTGTTCGAACCGGCCGACGGCCTCGGCCCGGCGAGCACGCGCGGCCTGGGGCTGGCGCACGCCGAACTGGGGCACCTGGAGACGGTGCCGCGCTGCGCCACGTCGTACGGCCGGCTCCTCGACCGTGGCGCGGGCCCCGCCGAACCCGTCGCCGCCCCCGACCTGCTCGGCGACACGGAGCTGGATCCCCGGCAGCGCGAGGTGGCGGCGCGGCTGGGGTACGCGGCGAGTTACGCCGTACCGCTGGGGACGGCGGGCGGGACGGCGGCCAAGGCGACGGCCGGGACTGCCTGCGGGACGCGGCTCGGCGCCGCCGTCTGGTTCTACGACGAGCCCGCCGAACCGGCAGAACGGCAACGCCACCTCGTCGCCCTCTACGCGCGCTACGCGAGCGAGCACCTCGCCCTCCTCCTGGAGCTGGAACGCACCCGCGCCCGTACCGCCACCCTCACCGACGAGCTGCTCCCCGGCCGGCTCCCCCGTGTCCACGGCGTCCGGCTCGCGGCGCGCCACCGCACGGGGCCGCACGGCGGAGGTGACTGGTACGACGCGCTGCCGCTGCCCGAGGGCGCGGTGGGGCTGTCCGTCGGGTCGGTGAGCGGCTCCGGGCCGAGCGCGGTCGCCGCGATGGGGCGGCTGCGGGCCTCGCTGCGGGCGTACGCGGTGATGGAGGGCGAGGACCCCGTCGCCGTACTGTCCGATCTGGAACTGCTGTTGCGGCTCACCGAGCCGGCCCGCACGGCGACCGCGCTCTTCGCGTACGCCGAACCCGCGCGGGGCTCGGTCGTGCTGGCCGGGGCCGGGCACGCCCCGCCGCTGATCGTGGGGGCCGGGCGCACCGAGTTCGTCGAGACGTCGCTCTCGGCGCCGCTGGGGATGCTGTCGTGCTGGGAGGCGCCGAGCGTGGAGCTTTCTCCTGAGCCAGGAGAAACGGTGCTGCTGTACACCGACGGGCTGCTGCGGCGGACCGGCGAGCCCATGGACCTGGCCTTCGCCCGCCTGCACGCGGCGGCCGCGAGTGTGCCGGAGGCGGTACGGGACGACCCGGGCGCGGTCGTGGACCACGTGCTGCGGGCCGTGCTGCCGGCGGAGGGCGAGGCACCGGCGGGGGTGACCGGCCGGGGCGGCTCGGCCGACGACGTGGTCATGCTCGCCGTCCGTTTCGACTGATTGCTCACAAGCCCGTCACATCGACCTGGACCCTCTTTCCTTCGCACATACGATGGAACGATGGTCCAGAGTCGTATCGAGTCGAGGAGAAGACGTGGCTGAGGAGCTCCCCCCGGAGACCCCGGAAGCGGAAGAGAAGCCGATCAAACAGCGGAAGAACGGTCTGTACTCCGGCGTGTCCGACGAGCTCGCGAACAACATGAAGTCCGGCTGGGCCGACACCGAACTGCACGGCCTGGAGCCGATCGCGCAGGCCTCCCACACGGCCGCGCGCCGCGCCGCGCTGTCCGCGCGCTTCCCCGGCGAGCGCCTGGTGGTCCCCGCGGGCAACCTCAGGACCCGGTCGAACGACACCGAGTACCCCTTCCGGGCCGGCACCGAGTACACGTACCTCACCGGTGACCAGACCCACGACGGCGTCCTCGTCCTCGAACCGCGGAAGAACGGCGCCCTCGACGACGGCCACGACGCGGCTCTCTACCTGCTCCCGCGGTCGAACCGGGAGAACGGCGAGTTCTGGCTCGACGGCCACGGCGAGTTGTGGGTCGGCCGCCGGCACTCCCTGACGGAGGCCGAGCAGCTGTTGGGCCTTCCCGCCAAGGACGTACGCGAGGTGGCCGCGACCCTCGCCGAGGCCACCGGGCCCGTGCGGGTCGTGCGCGGGCACGACGCGTCGGTGGAGGCCGCGCTGACCGACAAGGTCACGGCCGAGCGCGACGAGGAGTTGCGGGTCTACCTGTCCGAGGCGCGCGCGGTGAAGGACGAGTTCGAGATCGGCGAGCTCCAGAAGGCCGTCGACTCGACCGTGCGGGGCTTCGAGGACGTCGTGAAGGTCCTCGACAAGGCCGAGGCCACCAGCGAGCGCTACATCGAGGGAACGTTCTTCCTGCGGGCCCGCGTCGAGGGCAACGACATCGGCTACGGCTCGATCTGCGCCGCCGGACCGCACGCCACGACCCTGCACTGGGTACGCAACGACGGCGACGTGCGCTCCGGCGACCTGCTCCTCCTCGACGCCGGCGTGGAGACGCACACCCTCTACACCGCCGACGTCACCCGTACCCTCCCGATCGGCGGCCGCTACAGCGCGATCCAGCGGAAGGTCTACGACGCGGTGTACGAGGCGCAGGAGGCCGGGATCGCGGCGGTCAGACCCGGCGCCAAGTACCACGACTTCCACCTCGCCTCGCAGCGCGTGCTCGCCGAGAAGCTCGTCGAGTGGGGCCTGCTGGAGGGGCCGGTGGAGCAGGTCCTGGAGCTGGGACTCCAGCGGCGCTGGACCCTGCACGGCACCGGCCACATGCTCGGCCTGGACGTCCACGACTGCGCCGCCGCGCGCCGGGAGGCGTACGCCGACGGGACGCTGGAGCCCGGGATGTGCCTCACCGTCGAGCCGGGGCTGTACTTCCAGGCGGACGACACGACGGTCCCGGAGGAGTACCGCGGCATCGGGGTCCGGATCGAGGACGACCTCGTCGTGACCGAGGACGGGAACCGGAACCTGTCCGCCGCACTGCCGCGCCGGGCCGACGAGGTCGAGGCGTGGATGGCGGATCTGAAGAAGTAGGTACCCGGAGAGGTACGCGGAGGGCGTCCCGCCCCGCGCTCACATGGCGCGGAGCAGGGCGCCCTCCCGCCACTTGAGGATCTTGTCGAAGCTGACCACGGCCCCGCGGCCCGGCCGGTTGCGGAAGTACACGTGGTCGGCGAGCTGCTCGATCAGGCACAGCCCCCGGCCGCTCTCGGCGGTCGGCGCGGGTGCCGGGGTCACGGGCGCGGTCACCGTCGTACCGGCCGCGACCGGCGCGGCGACGGGGGCCGGGGACGGCGTGGCCGCGCCGACCTGCGTGGTACGCCGCGTCATGCGCCGCGCGGGAAAGCCCGGCCCGGAATCCGCCACCTCGATACGGCACTTCTCGCCGTCCAGATAGGCCGTCACCTGGTACGCCCCCGGCGCCTCCCCGGGCCGTCCGTCGCCGCCGTGCTCGACGGCGTTGGCGCAGGCCTCGGTGAGCGCGACGGACAGGTCGAACGAGACGTCCGGGTCGACGCCCGCGGTCTCCATGGTGCCGAGGAGCAGGCGCCGGGCCAGCGGAACGCTCGCGGCTTCGCGCCGCAGGTGCAGAGACCACCAGATGCTCATGCTCCAGCCTCCAGGCCACGGCTCGACATACCGATACGTATTGCCCTTCGCGCCGTGCCGTAAGCACCTGGACGATCGGATGGCCCCGATGGGCCCCAATGCCCCCCGTTCGGCGGACGCGTGGACGGGGGACGGCGGTGTATGCGGCGGTGTATGCGGCGGTGTATGCGGCGCGCGGAGCCGGGACGGCGAACCCTGACGGGGAACCCGGACAGAGAGCGACCTTCCGGACCTGCCCTGCGGCGCGCGGGGGCGCAGTGCGATGATGACCCGGCCATGTCGTCCGATCACGTCGCTCGCGCCGTAGCCGCCCCGCGGCTGCTGAGGACCGCGGTGTTCACCGCGGTCTGCGTCGTGCTGTCCGCGACGGGTCACGTCCTGGCCGCCTGCGCCCCGGTCCCCTGGTGGACCCTGGTCCTCGGCTTCCTGGGAGTCTTCGCGGTCATCGCGCCGCTCGCCGGACGCGCGCGCTCGACCCCCACCATCGTCGCGGCCCTGACGGGTGGACAGCTCGCGCTGCACACCCTCTTCGGCTTCGGGCAACAGACCATGACGATGCCCATGGGCTCGGGCACCAACGACGCGCTCATCAGGATGGCCGCGAAGCTGGTCTGCGGCGCGGGCCCCGCCTCGCTGAGTCCGGTGGACGCGCAACGGATCGTCTCCGACGCCGGGATCAGCCTCACCGGCCACGGCACCGGGACCGGCATGGCCGCCGGGCACGGCGCCCACGTCATGGTGATGGGCGTCGGCCCCATGGCCTCCGCGGACGGGCTGCTGCCCTCCCTCCCGATGGTGGTCGGACACCTGCTGGCCGCGCTCGCGACCGGCTGGCTCCTGCGCCACGGCGACCTCGCCCTGCTCCGGCTCGTCCGGCTCTCGGCGCAGGGCATTGGCGAGGTCAGGGAGAACGCCCAACTGCGCTCCCTGCGCGCCGCGCTCTCTCTCGTACGGGCCCTGCGCGCCGGACTGCCAAGCGCGCCCGCCCGGGGGCCGCGTCCGCCGCGTGCCTCGTACGGCCCCCCGCCGGTACCGGCCGGGGAGACACTCCAGCACACAGTGATCAGGCGCGGGCCGCCGGCCGGCCTCGCTCTCGCCGCCTGACGCGACGCACTCCGCTCGGCACGGGGGTGTGGTCGCCATGCCGTCGCGTGTCCTCCCCACGCGACCGCATCCGCTCGCTCTCATGATCACTGGCTTCTCATCACACCGTGGAGTGTTCCGTGTTCCCAGCCAAGAAGTTCTCCGGTTCGAACCTCGTCCGTGTCACCGTCGCCGGCGGCGTCGCCGCCTCGGCCGTCCTGCTGCTGGCGGGGCCTGCGTCCGCGCACGTGAGCGTGCAGCCGCTAGGCGTGGCCGCCAAGGGCGGTTCGGCCATCGTCAACTTCAAGGTCCCCAACGAGCGTGACGACGCCAACACCACCCAGCTGGAGGTGAACATCCCCGCCGACCACCCGCTGGCCTCCGTGATGCCGGAGCCCATCCCGGGCTGGAAGATCGTCGTCACCAAGGCCAAGCTGGCCAAGCCGCTGGAGCTGCACGGCAGCCAGATCACCGAGGCGGTCTCCAAGGTCACCTGGACGGCGAACCCCGGCGGCGGGACCCCGGCCGGCCAGTTCCAGCTCTTCCCCGTCTCCCTCAGCCAGCTGCCCGAGGACACCGACCAGTTGGTGTTCAAGGCCATCCAGACGTACTCCAACAAGGAGGTCGTCCGGTGGATCGAGGAGCAGAAGGAAGGCGCGGCCGAGCCCGAGAACCCGGCGCCCGTCCTCAAGCTGACCGCCGCCACCGAGGACGAGCACGGCGCGCCGGCCACGAACGCCACCGCCAAGTCCGCCGCCGGGGGCAGTGAGGCCCACACCACCGCGAAGACCGAGACGGCCTCCGGCGACACCAGCGACTCCACCGCCCGTGTCCTCGGGGTCGTCGGCATCGTCGTCGGCATCGCGGGTGTCGCCTTCGGCGTCCTCGCCGGCCGCCGCCGCACCACCACCTGACCCGCCCGCCACCGACCCTCGGCACGCGGGGCTGTGACGCCGTGGTGGCGTGACGGCGCGACGGCCACATCGCGCCGTCACGCCGCCGCGAGACGGCGACGTCTCCGCGTACGGACACACGCCGCGTCCCGGCGATCCACCGCCCCAGGCCCTCACGGACCCGCGTGCCCGGTGCCGGCCTCCCGCACCCCTCGACCAGGAAACACCTCCCATGCGTAAGAAGACCGTGTCCACCGCCGCCGCCCTCGCGGTCCTGACGGCACTCACCCTCACCGCGTGCGGCGACGGCGGCAGCGACGCCGCCAAACCGATCGCCGACATCTCCATGCAGCCGAAGACCAAGGCCGCGACCGTCCTCGACCAGCCCTTCGCCAAGCCCGACTTCGTCCTCACGGACACCAAGGGCAAGCCCTACGACTTCCGCGAGCGGACCAAGGGCAAGGCCACGCTCATCTACTTCGGCTACACCAACTGCCCGGACGTCTGCCCGACCACGATGAGCAACATCGCCATCGCCAAGAAGTCCCTCCCCAAGGCCGACCAGGACAAGCTCCAGGTCGTGTTCGTCACCACCGACCCGGCCAGGGACACCCCCGCGTCGCTCGCCAAGTGGCTGCCCGCCGCGGGCGATCCGTCCTTCGTCGGGCTCACCGGAGACTTCAAGACCATCCAGGCCGGCGCGCGCAGCATCGGCATCGGCATCGACCCGGCGACGACGAACAAGGACGGCACCGTCGTCTCCATGCACGGCGCACAGGTCATCGCGTTCTCGCCGAAGACCAACGACGGGTACCTCCTGTACGGCGACGACGCGTCCTCGGACGACTACGCGAAGGACCTCCCGAAGATCATCAAGGGAGAGAACCCGTGACGGGGGACGCCGACCCGGCACCGGCGCCCGCGTCGGCAGGGGCTTCGGCAGCGGCACCGGCGCCGGCCCAGCGGACGTCGCCGCGCCTCGTGATCGCCGGCGGCCTCACCTCCGCCCTGGCACTCGCGCTGATACTCGTCGGCTGCTCGTCCGGATCGTCCACCTCCTCGAAGTCGCCCGAACTGAAGGTCAGCGGGGCCTACATGCCCCGCCCGGTCAGTGACCTCGCGGCCGCCTTCCTGGTCGTCACCAACAGCGGCGGCGCCGCCGACAAACTCACCTCCGTCACCAGCTCTCTCTCCAACGACATCACCATCCACAAGACCGAGGACCAGAAGATGGTGGAGGTGACGTCCTTCGCCATCCCGGCGGGCGGCACCCTGGATCTCGCCCGCGGCGGGAGCCACATCATGTTCGCCAAGCTCAAGCAGCAGCCGAAGCAAGGCCAGCAGATCGGCATCGAGCTGCACTTCGAGAAGGCCGACCCGATCAAGGTCGAGCTTCCCGTGAAGGAGACCACGTACAACCCGGCGCAGAACTGAGGGACTGAACACCATGACGACCACCGCCCCGCGCTTCGGAGCCGCACCGGCCGCACCACTCGTGCGACTGCTGCTCGTCGCCACCGTGCTGCTCGGCACCGTCTTCACCGTGCTGTCCGGCACGGCGTCGGCACACGCCGCGCTCACCGGCAGCACCCCCGAGGACGGGGCGGTGGTCGCCACCGCCCCCAAGGACGTCGCCCTCACCTTCTCCGAGCAGGTCGCCCTGAGCGACAACTCGATCCGCGTCCTGGACCCGAGCAACAAACGGGTCGACACCCAGAAGATCCGGAACCTGAGCCGCGGCAGCACCGTCACCTACGCCGTGGACCTGCACGCCGGTCTGCCCGACGGCACCTACACCGTCGCCTGGCAGGCCGTCTCGGCCGACAGCCACCCCGTCTCGGGCGCCTTCACCTTCTCCATCGGCGCCCCGTCGAAGACCGAGGCCACCCTGCCCACCGAGAAGGTCGGCGGCGGACTGGTCGGCTTCCTCTACGACGTCGCGCGCTACGTCTCGTACGCCGGTTTCATCCTCCTCGTCGGTGGTTCGGCCTTCGTCCTCGGCAGCTGGCCGCGCGGCGCGTCCGTCCGGCCGCTGCAACGGCTCGTCGTCCAGGGCTGGATCGCCCTCACCGCCGCCACGCTTGTCCTCCTCCTGCTCCGCACCCCCTATACCGGCTCCGGCAAACTGGCCGACGCCTTCGACCTGGGCGGACTCCGGGACGTCCTCACCACCAAGGCCGGCACCGCCCTCGTCTCCCGGCTGCTCCTCCTCGGCGCCGCCGCGCTCTTCGTGGCCGTCCTCTTCGGTGCGTACGCCCGGCGGGGAACACCCGCGACCGAGGAAGAGGCGAAGGAGAAGAAGGACCTCACCTTCGGACTCGCCGTCGGCGGCGTGGTGGTCGCGGCCGGCATCGCCGCCACCTGGGCGCTCTCCGAGCACGCGTCGACCGGGATCCAGACCGGTCTCGCCATGCCGGTGGACGTCCTGCACCTGCTGGCGGTGGCGATCTGGCTGGGCGGCCTGACGGCGCTGCTCGTCGCGCTGTACCGAGGGCCCTCCATCGCGGGCGCCGCCGTACGGCGCTTCTCCCGCACCGCCTTCGTCAGCGTCGTCGTCCTCGCCTCGACCGGGCTCTACCAGTCCTGGCGGCAGGTCGGGTCGTGGTCGGCGCTCGGGGGTACGTCATACGGGCAACTCCTTCTGGTCAAGGTCGGGCTGGTCGCCGTCATGGTCGCCATCGCCTTCTTCTCCCGCAGGTGGACAGCGCGCCTGGGAGAGCCGGCCGAGGTCCCTGCGGAGGCCGGAACGGAGTCCGGAGCTGACGCCGGAACAGGGGTCGGGGCGGAGGTCGGGGCAAAGCCCGGTGCAGGGACCGGAGCGGAGACCGACGCGCGGGCGGATGTCGAGGTGGATGCGAAGGCCGCGGCTGGGAACGGGTCTGGGGCCGCGGTCCTGGCCGGCGCCGAAGCGGCGGGCAGAACCGGAGCGGAGAGCGAGTCGGGGTCGGAGACCACGACCGGACAGGGGACCCGGTCCGAGACCGTCACCGCGAGCACCCCCGCGGTGGGCGATACTCATAGGATTGCCCAGCTCGCCCGCCAGCAAGCCGCGATGGCGACAGCTCGCCAAAAGCGACTGCGCGACGCCGACACCGAACGTTCCGGACTCCGCCGTTCCGTCCTCGCGGAGGCAGGCGTCGCCGTCGTACTCCTCGCCGTCACGACAGTGTTGACGTCGACCGAGCCCGGCCGTACCGCCGAGGAGGAGGCGAACCGGACCGGCGCCTCCGCCAGCGCGCCCGCGACCGCCGGGCCCCTCGACGTCACCCTGCCCTTCGACACCGGCGGCGTGAAGGGCAAGGGCACGGTGCAGGTCACCCTCGACCCCGGCACGTCCGGCGCCAACCTCATGCACCTGTACATAGACGGGCCGGACGGCCAGCCCCTCGACGTACCCGAGGTGAAGGTGGCCTTCACCCTGACCTCGCAGAAGATCGGCCCCCTGCCGATCGTCCCGGAGCGGTTCGCCGCCGGACACTGGAGCGCGGACGGGGTACAGCTCCCGATGCCGGGAGTCTGGAAGCTCCAGGTGACCGTACGGACCTCCGACATCGACCAGATCACCGTCGACAAGAACGTAAAGATCGGCTGACCCCGTGAGCGACACCCAGCAGAACGACCTCGCCCGGAAAGACGGCAAGGACAGCGAGGCCGACCACGGCACCGACCACGGCACCGGAGCCGCGCCCGCCGGCGTCTCGCGCCGCCGCCTCCTCGGCACCGCGAGCGCCGTCGGAGCCGCCGGCCTGGCCGTCGGCGCGGCGGGCGGAGCCGCCGCCTCCGCGGCCGGCCGGCACGAACCCGCCTCCGTCACCGCGCTGACCACCGTCGGCACGGACACCGTCGCCTTCCACGGCGCGCACCAGCCGGGCATCACCACACCCCTACAGGCGCGCGGCCACCTCGTCGCCTTCGACCTGGCGCCGGGAGCCGGACGCAAGGAGGCCAGCGCGCTGCTGCGCCGCTGGTCCGCGTCGGCCCGGGCCCTGATGGCCGGGGAACCGGCCGCCGGTCACGACACCGGCGTCGCCCTGGACGCCGGCCCGTCCTCCCTCACCGTCACCTTCGGCTTCGGCCGCACCTTCTTCGACCGGACGGGCCTCACCGGCCGCCGGCCCTCCGCGCTCGACCCGCTCCCCCCGTTCTCCTCCGACCACCTCGACGCCCGGCGCAGCGACGGCGACCTGTGGATCCAGGTCGGCGCGAACGACGCGCTCGTCGCCTTCCACGCCCTGCGCACCCTCCAGAAGGACGCGGGCGCGGCGGCCCGGGTCCGGTGGCAGATGAACGGCTTCAACCGCACCCCCGGCGCGACCGCGCACCCGATGACGGCCCGCAACCTCATGGGCCAACTCGACGGGACCGCCAACCCCAAGCCGTCCGAGCCCGACTTCGACCGGCGCCTCTTCGTACCGCCCACCCCCACGGCCGGCCCCGCGGCCGACAGCACGGCTTCCGAGGACACCGCCTGGATGGCGGGCGGCTCCTACGCCGTCGTACGACGCATCCGCATGCTCCTCGACAGCTGGGAACAGCTCTCCCTCCACCATCAGGAACAGGTCATCGGCCGGCGCAAGGCCGACGGCGCGCCCCTCACCGGAGGCACGGAAGGCACCGCACTCGGCCTCGACACCGTCGGACCGGACGGCAAACTGGTCATCCCCGGCAACGCACACGCTCGCATCTCCGCCCCGGAGGCGAACGGCGGGGCCGCGATGCTGCGTCGCCCCTTCTCCTTCCACGACGGGATCGGCCCGGACGGGACGCCGGACGCGGGGCTGCTCTTCGTCTGCTGGCAGGCCGATCCGCTCAAGGGATTCGTACCCGTGCAACGCAAGCTCGACCGCGGGGACGCGCTATCGGCGTACATTCGCCACGAGGCGAGCGGACTGTTCGCGGTTCCGGGCGGGGCGCGTGAGGGCGAGTACGTGGGCCAGCGCCTCCTGGAGGCCTGACCACGCCTCCCACTCGGTCAAGGTCCCTGCTCCGGTCAAGTGCCCTGTCCCGCCTGGGGACATGATCCGGAGGCGGGCGTCCCGGATCGGGCACCTCGGCACCTCTGTAGGACCACTAGGGTGACCGTATGTCGGCCACGCGTTACACGTATCTCGGCCCCGAGGGCACCTTCACCGAGGCCGCCCTCCGTACGCTTCCGGAAGCCGCCACGCGCGAGCTGATCCCGATGGTGTCCGTCCCGGCGGCTCTCGACGCCGTACGGAACGGGGATGCCGCCGCCGCGCTCGTACCGATCGAGAACTCGGTCGAAGGCGGTGTCACGGCCACGCTCGACGAACTCGCCTCCGGCGAACCGCTGATGATCTACCGCGAGGTGCTGCTCCCGATCGCCTTCGCATTGCTCGCACGGCCCGGCACCGCGCTGGCCGACGTCAAGACCGTGACCGGTCACCCGGTCGCCCAGCCGCAGGTGCGCAACTGGTTGCGGAACCGTCTGCCGGACGCGCTGTGGGAGTCGGCGGCGTCGAACGCGGACGGCGCGCGGCTGGTGCAGGAGGGGCGGTACGACGCGGCGTTCGCGGGTGAGTTCGCGGCGGCGACGTACGGGCTGGAGCCGCTGGTCACCGACATCCACGACGCGGAGAACGCCGAGACCCGGTTCGTGCTGGTGGGCCGGCCCGCGCGGCCCGCGTCGCCGACGGGCGCCGACAAGACCTCGGTGGTCATCTGGCTGGGCGACGACCACCCCGGCGCGCTGCTCGAACTGCTCCAGGAGTTCGCGGTGCGCGGGGTCAACCTGATGCTGATCCAGTCGCGGCCGACGGGCGCGGGCATCGGCAACTACTGCTTCGCCGTGGACGCCGAGGGGCACATCACGGACCGGCGGGTGGGGGAGGCGCTGATGGGGCTCAAGCGGATCTGCCCCAAGGTTCGGTTCCTCGGGTCGTACCCGCGTGCGGGGGTGTCGGCGGCCGACACGGGGAAGCTGCGGGCCGGTACCTCGGACGCGGAGTTCATCGAGGCGGCGGACTGGCTGGCCCGCAGCCAGGACGGCCGGACCTGAGCGCCGAGGACCCGGTCGGCACACGCCCTTCCGCGCCGCCCCGTGTACCGCCCGGTTGGCTCGGGCTGTACGTCTCCGGCCTGCGCATCCTTCTTCGCCTGTGGATGCAGGGGAAAGTTATCCACAGGCTTGCGCCTCGACCTGGGGACAAGTCGATAACTCAACCCGACACAGTCGACAAATCCCCCCACTCGCCCCACTCCCGTCCACAGGGCGCCAGGTCGCCCGTGTCACCCCAATTCCAGCGACCAACTCGTTAGAGCGAGCCATTCCCACCCGAATGAGTGTGTGAAGTGCGTTTAAGCGGGGAATTCTCCGCCCTGCACACAGACGCCGGAACGATCACTTCCGCCATCCACAGAACTCCCGCACAGCCTGTGGATAACTTTATTGGTGACACACAGCTCGCTGTGGACAACTCAACGAGTTCGCCGCCCCAAGTCCCCTCCGCCGCAAGGATGGTGAGTCAAGGCGACGACGGCAGAGTGCCTCGTTCCGGGGAATTGGATCACTTTCATTGACGTGAGGCGAATACCGTTCCGGTGCGCCTCGCGCGTCACCGCTTCGCGCCCCACCCCACACTTCTCCCAATTTGCACAATTCCGGCAAGTGGGACAAAGAGACACGGGTATCGATATCGAGTGGGGTGGTGTCGGCGCGCACCGGTAGCCTTGTGGGGTGATTGACCTTCGCCTGCTCCGTGAGGACCCCGACCGTGTTCGCGCCTCCCAGCGCGCCCGTGGAGAGGACGTCGCGCTCGTCGACGCCCTGCTCTCCGCCGATGAGCGGCGCAGGTCGTCCGGCCTCCGCTTCGACGAGCTGCGTTCCGAGCAGAAGTCGCTCGGCAAGCTGATCCCCAAGGCCTCGGCCGAGGAGAAGGCGGACCTGCTCAGGAAGGCCGAGCAGCTCAAGTCCGACGTCAAGGCCGCCGATGTCACGCAGCACGAGGCCGACGACGAGGCCAAGCGGCTCCTGCTCCAGCTGGGCAACGTCGTGCACCCCGACGTCCCGGTCGGCGGCGAGGAGGACTTCGTCGTCCTGGAGACGCACGGCACGATCCGGGACTTCGCCGCGGAGGGCTTCGAGCCCAAGGACCACCTGGAGCTGGGCGAGTCGCTGGGCGCCATCGACGTCGAGCGGGGCGCCAAGGTGTCCGGCTCGCGCTTCTACTACCTGACGGGCGTCGGCGCGCTGCTGGAGCTCGCTCTGGTGAACGCGTCGATCGCGCAGGCCACCGAGGCCGGGTTCGTCCCGATGCTCACGCCCGCGCTGGTCCGCCCGCGCGCCATGGAGGGCACGGGCTTCCTCGGCCAGGCCGCGGAGAACGTGTACCACCTGGAGAAGGACGACTACTACCTGGTCGGTACGTCGGAGGTCCCCCTCGCCGCGTACCACATGGACGAGATCATCGAGGCCGGCAAGCTGCCGCTGCGCTACGCCGGGTTCTCGCCGTGCTTCCGCCGCGAGGCGGGGACGTACGGCAAGGACACCCGGGGCATCTTCCGTGTCCACCAGTTCGACAAGGTCGAGATGTTCTCGTACGTCGACCCGGCCGAGGCGGAGGCCGAGCACCAGCGCCTGCTGGACTGGGAGAAGCAGTGGCTGAGCGCTCTCGGGCTGCCCTTCCAGGTGATCGACGTGGCGTCGGGGGACCTGGGTGCCTCCGCGTCGCGCAAGTTCGACTGCGAGGCGTGGATCCCGACGCAGGGCAAGTACCGCGAGTTGACGTCGGCGTCCAACTGTGACGGCTTCCAGGCGCGTCGGCTCTCCGTCCGGATGCGGGACGGCAAGCAGGTGAAGCCGCTGTCGACGCTGAACGGCACGCTGTGCGCCGTACCGCGCACGATCGTGGCGCTGCTGGAGAACCACCAGCAGGCGGACGGTTCGGTGTGGGTGCCCGAGGTGCTGCGTCCGTACCTGGGCGGGCGCGAGGTTCTGGAGCCGATCGCCAAGTGACCGCCGCCTCGGCCGGTACGGAGGCGTCGTTCCCGTACAAGCTGGTGGCGACCGACCTGGACGGCACGCTGCTGCGGGGGGACTCCACGGTCTCCCCGCGCACCCGTGAAGCGCTCGCCGCCGTGACCGCGGCGGGCGCCGCTCACATCATCGTCACGGGTCGAGCGGTGCCGTGGACACGGCACATCCTGGACGACCTCGGGTACGACGGTCTGGCGGTGTGCGGCCAGGGGGCGCAGGTCTACCACGCGGGCGAGCACAGGCTGTTGACGTCGGTGACGCTGGACCGGCAGCTGGCCGGGGCGGCGCTGGCCAAGATCGAGGCGGAGGTCGGCCCGCTGGCGCTGGCCGTGAGCCAGGACGGTCTCGACGGTGAGGTGCTGTTCGGCCCCGGTTACCGGGTGCACGAGGGTCCGCTCGCCTCGGTGCCCGAGGACGATCCCGTGAAGATGTTCGCGGCTCCGCTGAACAAGGTGTACATCCAGCATCCCGAGCTGGACGACGACGAGTTGACGCGGGTCGCGCGGGCGGCGGTCGGCGACATGGTCGCGGTGGTGATGGCGGGCGCCGGTGTGGTCGAGATCCTGCCGCTGGGGCTGAGCAAGGCGACGGGGCTGTCGCTGGCGGCGCGGCGGCTGGGCGTGAAGGCGGCGGACACGATCGCGTTCGGCGACATGCCGAACGACATCCCGATGTTCGGCTGGGCGCGGCACGGCGTGGCGATGGCCAACGCGCACGAGGAGTTGAAGGCCGTGGCCGACGAGGTCACGGCGTCGAACGAGGACGACGGCATCGCGGTGGTGCTGGAGAAGCTGCTGCTTCAGGGCTGAGGCTCCGAGGGACCGGGCCGCGTGGGCGTACGGACTGTTGAGCCTCTGTGCGGAGGATGCGCGGATCGAACGCGCGCGGGGGGTGTGTACCCCGACGACGGCTTAGCAAGCCGCTGCCTTACCACTCGGCCAATCCTCCGGGAAGGGCGGCCCGCGCGCATGCGCGCTCGAAGCGGCCGCCCCGGGCAGCGCGCCGGCGGCCTCACGGAGTGAGTGATGGCTACTCCGGAGCCTGCGCGGTGCTGCCCTGGTGGGAACTCGACGGACTGTCAATCCCCGTCATCGTCGCGCTCCTCTCCCGGTTCTGTGGTGGTTTCCCCACATCGACTACTCTGCCCGTCGGGCCGGTTGGGCGCCACCGAATTATTGGGCGCGGGCGCCCGGCGCGTACCCGTACCCCTACCCGTACGACCCGTGCCCGCCGCCCCGCGGGCGGCTGTCCGCGTGGGACGGACGGACGGGCACGGGCCTCCTACCGGATCAGCGGCGCCTACGGCTGCGGCGCAGATCCCTCAACTCGTGCACGACGTCGTCCACCCTGCCGTCGATGCGCTTGATGTCGTCGGACAGGTCGCACAGCCGATGGCTGATGGCCGCCACCACCTTGTTGGTGGCGTCCAGGCGCCGGTCCAGGTTGTCGAGCCGGATGGACATCCGGTTGAGGACCGGACCCAGTTCCTGGAGGGCGGCGCCGACTCCGCCGAGGCAGACCTCGACATCGGTCAGGCGCCGGTCCAGGGAGGCGTACCCCTCGCGCCAGCCCTCCTCGGCGTCGAGGAGGTACGTACGGACGCACCGGGCGATGTCGCTGTCGCGAAGGAGCATCGCGATGTTGAGGACGGAACGGCGGGTGTGGAGGGTCAGTTGAGTGACCGCCTGTGGATAACTTTCCCCCTTGCCCTCGCCCCATAGTGACAACATGTCACTATGATAGCTGCGCAGGTCAGAGCCCCTCAGGACCCTCATCCCGTTCTCCGCGAGCTCCGCCCGATGCCGCGCCGTCAACTGCCTGATGACGTCTGTGGATACTTCGAAGTACCGGGACGCATCCTCTGTGCGAATGTGAATTCCGTCCGGGAGCATGACAAGGGCCTTGACCTTGTCGAGTGCGTCGACCCGCCCCAGGTGCTCGGCGCGCATGGTGCGCGATTCGAGCAAGGCGACTTCCGATGGCATGGAGATGCCTTCCGTTCGTGAAACCGATGATGGTCGGCCCTGTCCCCGGGCTTCAGGGGCGGAGGTCGGCTCACGGTGCTACTCACTCAATGACCGGTACGGCACTGCGCCGCCACCGGCAATCCCCAGATTCACGAACGCTCGACGTCACTCACTCCAGTTGCCTCCACGCAACCTGGACAACGAACCGATAAGCGTACAGTTACGCCGCAACCCCCGCCCATCGGGCAGGGGTTGCGTCACACGAGGTCGCGTCACACGCGGCGGTTCAGGTCCCAGGGGGCGCGCGCCTACTCGTCGCCCGCGATCGTCAGCGTCCGGAGCTTCTGGCCCGCGTACCAGGTCGCGGCCACGGTGACGGCCGCCAGCAGCGCCACGGCCGTCGGCAGCTTCACGTCCGAGGTGATGATGCCGTCGCCGCCGACCTTCTGCGCCAGCGCGAGCGCCCACTGCTGGACGCTGAGGGTCCGGGCGCCCGGCACCAGGCTGCCGAAGAGGGTCTCCCAGACCAGCGCGTAGACGAGGCCGATGACCACCGCGTGCCGGCTGACCGTACCGAGCAGCAGGAACAGCGCGCTGTACGCGATGGAGGCGACGAGCGCGGCGATGGTGTAGGCGACGGCGATCTGCTGGCCGTTGCCGTTCAGGATGTAGCCCGCGATGAGGGTCGGGATCGCGGAGAAGGCCATGGTCACGGCGACCGCGACGATCAGCTTGGTGAAGATGATCGTGGGCCGCTTGAGGGGCTTGGCGAGCAGGTAGACGATCGAGCCGTCGTCGATCTCCGGGCCGATCGCGCCCGTACCCGCGATCACGCCGATCAACGGCACGATCGTGGCGATGGCGAAGCCTCCCAAAACGTCCGACGCGACCTGGTCGTCCGCGCCGCTGAAGGTGCGGACGGCGATGGCGATGACGATCAGCAGGGCGGGCAGTACGAAGAGGATCGCGGCCCGGCGCCGGCCGAGCAGGGCCCGGTAGGTGAGCCGGGCGACTGTGGGGTCGTACATGACGTCACAGCTCCTTTCTGGGCGCTCAGGCCGTTACGAGGTACGAGAAGACCGATTCGAGGGACTCGTCCGAGGGCGAGACGGTCAGCAGTCGGATGGAGTGGTCACGGGCGACCCGCGGCAACAGGGCGGTGAAGCGGCTGAAGTCGACCGCCTGGATCCGGAGCGCGCCCTCGGCGAGGTCCACCTCGATGCCGGCCGTCGACGGGTCGGCGATCAGCGCGGCGGCGAGCGCGCGGTCGTCGCTGGACCGTACGAGATAGCGGTGCGGCCGGTCGGTCATCAGCCTGCGGATCTTGCGGAAGTCGCCGCTCGCCGCGTGCCGTCCCGCCACGATCACCTCGA
Organism: Streptomyces liangshanensis; assembly: GCF_011694815.1. Lineage (NCBI taxonomy): Bacteria > Bacillati > Actinomycetota > Actinomycetes > Kitasatosporales > Streptomycetaceae > Streptomyces > Streptomyces liangshanensis. The sequence goes on along the minus strand of NZ_CP050177.1, from coordinate 4,046,741 downwards.
TGTGCGAGGCCAGTTGCTCGACCTCTTCGAGGATGTGCGAGGAGAAGAGGACGGTGCGGCCCGCGTCGCCCATGCGCCGCAGCAGGTCCATCAGCTGCATGCGCTGGCGCGGGTCCATGCCGTTGAACGGCTCGTCGAGCAGCAGCACCGACGGTTCGTGGACCAGCGCGGACGCCATCTTCACGCGCTGGCGCATGCCCTTGCTGTACGTCGCGATCTTGCGGTCCTGCGCGTACTCCATCTCGACCGTGGCCAGCGCGGCGTGGGCGGCCTTGGCGCTCAGGCCGTGCAGTTCGGCGTTGGCGACGACGAACTCCAGGCCGGTGAGGAAGTCGTACATCGCCTCGCGCTCGGGGACGATCCCGATCTGCCGGTACACGGACTCGTTGCGCCAGATCGGCGCCCCGTCGAGCGTGACCGTTCCCGTCGAGGGGGCGAGGAAACCACCCATCATGTTGATGAGGGTGGACTTCCCGGCGCCGTTGGGGCCGAGCAGTCCGGTCACGCCCGGGCCCACCGTCATGGTCACGTCGTTGACGGCGACCACGTTCCCGAACCAGCGGGAGGCGTGCTCGATATTGATGGTGGTCACAGCCCGACCTTCCGGTAACGGCGCATGAGGACGGCGTACGAGCCGCCGATGAGCGCGAGGACGACCAGCAGGTAGAGCACGCCGAGGCCGGCGGAGGGGCCCACTCCGCTGGGGAAGCTGGAGGAGGCTCCCAGGAAGGCGGTCTGGACGCCGTCGATGAGCGTGATGGGCGAGAAGAGCCCGAACCAGTTGCCCGCGTCGTCCGAACCCGTCCCGTGGGCGATGCCCTGGACCGCGCTGACGGCCCCGTACGTGATGGTCAGGGTGGCGATCACGGCGGCGACGCCGAACCCGCGGCGCGGGGTGAACGCGGCCATGACCAGGCCGAGTCCGCCGAAGAGGAGGGAGAGCAGTGCCACCGATACCAACCCCTGTCCGAATCCCTTGGTCTGGTCGGCGAAGTCCATCTTCGCGAGCAGGGAACCCGCGTAGAGGATGACGAGCGGGGACGCGGTCAGGACGAAGAGGGCGGAGGCCATCGCTCCGTACTTGGCCAGGACGTAGTCGACGCGCTCGATGGGGCGTGAGAAGTAGAGGGGCACCGTCTTGAACCGGAGGTCGCGGGAGACGGACTGCGGGGCCTGCGACGCGAGGTACAGGCCGATGACGGCCTGGGTGATGATCGCGTACCGCGTGTACTCCAGCGGCAGGGTCTTGAGCTTGGTCGCGATGGCGACCGCCACGACGATCGCCGCGGGCAGGCACATCACCGCGAAGAGGATCATGGGCAGGACCTTGGACTTGGCCGAGCGGCCGAGGCCGTACGCGCCGCGCAGGGACTGCGAGTAGAGCGAGCGGCGGGCGTACGCGCGGCCGAGGCGGGCGCCTTCGTAGTTGCGGTAGCCGATGTTGTGGATGCGGGTGGTGTCGGGCCCGGGGGCGGTGCCGGTTCGGGTTCCGTTGCCGGCTTCGGTCTCAGCGCTCATCTCGGTCTCCTCCCTTCTGGAGTACGTACTGCTCGTCCTGCTCGTTCTGCTCGCCGGAAGCGGAAGCAGAAGTGGAAGCGGCTCCCGCGTGTGCGACGGGTCGCGTCCCTGCCGGGTCCGCGGGGTCCGCCGTGTCGGCCGGATTCGCCGTGTCGGCCGCCTGCGGGCGGAAGACCTCGGCGATGTGGTGGCGCCGCTGTTCCATCCGTACGAGGCCGAGGCCGAGGCCGGCCACGGTGTCGCGGACGACGTCGTACGTCTCCTCGCCCGCGGCCTCGATCAGCAGGATGTGCCCGGCGCCGGGCAGCCCCTCCTCCGTGCCCGCGTGGAGTGTCAGCCCCGCCGCGGTGAGGCGCTCGCGGACGGTCCGCGTGCCGTCGGGGTGGGTGTCCGTGTCGGTGACCTCGACGGCGAGGGTCGTCGTGATCTGGGTGAAGTCGCTGGTGGAGCTGGAGCGCAGCAGCGTCCCGCCGTCGATGACGACGACGTGGTCACAGGTACGTTCGAGCTCGCCCAGGAGGTGCGAGGTCACCAGGACGGAGATGCCGAAGTCGCTGTAGATCCGGCGGATCAGGCCGAGCATCTCGTCGCGGCCGACCGGGTCGAGGCCGTTGGTGGGCTCGTCCAGGAGGACGAGTTGGGGGTCGTGGACCAAGGCCTGCGCGAGTTTGACGCGCTGCTTCATGCCGGTCGAGTAGCCGCCGATGGGGCGGTACCGCTCCTCGTAGAGGCCGACGTGGCGCAGCGTGTCCGCCGTGCGCTCGCGGGCGGCCGTCGGGGGGAGTCCGGACATGCGCGCCATGTGGACGACGAACTCGGTGGCCGAGACGTCCGGTGGCAGGCAGTCGTGCTCGGGCATGTACCCGACACGCTCCCGGATGGCGGCGCCACTGGTGGCGACGTCGAGCCCGAGCACCGCGGCCCGGCCCTCGGTGGCGGGGGACAGACCCAGCAGGATCTTGATCATGGTGGACTTGCCGGCTCCGTTGGCGCCCACCAGGCCGGTCACGCCGGGCCCGATGTCGAGGGTGAGCCGGTCAAGCGCGGTTACCCGAGGGAACCTTTTGCTCAGACCTTCAGTCGCGATCACAGTCACGTTCCGAAGGTAGTGGCGCGGGCCTCGGAGAGCGTCAGACCAGACGGTTGGATCGGTCTCCCCCTCGAGATGTACGGAACCCGTAAGGGCGGGCAGGGTCGAGCCCGCCGCACCGCCCCCTCGGCCTGGCCGACTGCCGGTTTCCACAGGTAACACCGCGACCCTTGACGTAGCCGCCGGGGATTGTCACATTCGTCAGTGTCACAGAGCGAACACACACAGCTACGTGGGGCGGGGTGCGGGTGCGGGTGCAAGTGGGGTCGCGGGTGCCGGGGCGGGGGCGGAGGCGCTCGAACGGCCGACCGGCCGCCGAGCTGGACGGTTTCCGGCAGACGCAGCGGCTGGCGTACGCGTGCGCGGAGGAGGTGGCGGCGCGGCTGCGGCCGGGGGTGACCGAGCGTGAGGCCGCGCGGATGCTGCGGCGGTGGCTGGAGGCCCGTGGGGTGCGGGACTGGTTCCATCTGCCCTTCGCGTGGTTCGGGGACCGTACGGCGTTCACCGGCTTCCGGATACCGCTCCAGTTCTTCCCCACCGGCCGCCGGCTGGAGGAGGGGATGCCGTTCATCCTCGATCTGGCGCCGGTGTACCGCGGGTTCTCTGCGGACGTCGGCTTCTCGGGGCGGATCGGTGAGAACGCCCTGCACGACAAGCTCCTCGGCGACCTTCGGGCGCACCGGGAGCTGATCCTGCGCGAGGTGCGCGAGCGGCGTCCGCTGCGTGCGATCTACCAGGACGTGGACCGGCTGATGGTCCAGCAGGGGTACGCGAATCGCCATCGGGCGTATCCGTTCGGCGTCGTCGCCCACACGGTGGACCGGGTGAAGGACCGGCGCTGGTCCCCGCGGGTGTTCGGCTTCGGTACGCAGGCGCTCAAAGGCCTGGCGAGCGACTCCCTGCGTGGGCACCGGGAGGGCTGGTCGCCGCTGTGGAGTCCGTACGGCTTCTCCGACCATCCGCCCGCGCCGGGGATGTGGGCGGTCGAGCCCCACCTCGGATTCCGCGGTACGGGAGCGAAGTTCGAGGAGATCCTGGTGGTCACCGACTCGACCGATCCGGAACAGAGCGCGTTCTGGCTGGACGACGATCTGCCTCACGTGCGGCGCTGGGAGACGACGGCATGAAGGACGACGGCATGAGCGACGAAGGTACGAGCGGCGACGGCATGAGCGGCGACGGTACGAGTGACGACGGTACGAGTGCGGGCAGGCCGGGCGACGCGCGTGAGCGCCGGATCAGGACCGGCGGGATCAAGCTGGCGGTGACCGAGTCGGGCGACGCGACACGGCCGACGGTGGTGCTCGTCCACGGATACCCGGACAGCAAGGAGGTCTGGTCGGAGGTCGCCGTACGGCTCGCGGAGGACTTCCACGTGGTGCTGTACGACGTGCGCGGCCACGGCGGGTCGACGGCGCCGGTTCCGTTGCGCGGCGGCTTCACGCTGGAGAAGCTCACGGACGACTTCCTGGCGGTGGCCGACGCGGTGAGCCCCGGCCGGCCGGTGCACCTGGTCGGGCACGACTGGGGGTCCGTGCAGGCCTGGGAGTTCGTGACCGTGGCCCGCACGCGGGGCCGTGTCGCGTCGTTCACCTCGATCTCGGGACCGTCCCTGGACCACCTGGGGCACTGGATCGCACAGCGGGCGTCGCGGCCGACTCCCCGCCGGGCCGCTCAACTCCTCGGCCAGGGAGCCAAGTCCTGGTACGTGTACGCGCTGCACGCTCCCGCGCTGCCGGAGCTCGCCTGGCGGGGGCCGCTGGGCCGGCGGTGGCCCGCGATCCTGCGGCGGATGGAAGAGACCCCGGAAGGAGCCGCCCCGTACCCGACGGCCTCGCTCCCCCGGGACGCGGCGCACGGCGCCTGGCTCTACCGGGACAACGTACGGGCCCGGCTGCGCAGGCCTCGCACGGACGCCTACGCGCACGTACCCGTCCAGTTGATCATGCCGACCGACGACGTCTTCCTGTCGGAGCGGCTCTACGACGATCTGGAGCGGTGGGTCCCGGAGTTGGTACGGCGCTCGCTGCCCGGCAAGCACTGGGTGCCGCGCACGCGTCCGGCCCAGCTGGCGTCCTGGATCGGTGAGTTCGTCGCACGGCACGAGGGCGAGGAGGGCCACGAGGGCCGGAAGGGCGGCGGGGAGCCGGTCGGGGCCTCACCGGTCCGGGCAGCCGCGGTCCCGGCGGCCGGGGTGGCAGGCGCGGCCCGGGTGGTGCGCGCAGCGCGGAAGACCGGGGCGGCCGGGGCCTACGCACGGCGTTTCGGTGGCCAACTCGTCCTGGTCACGGGCGCGGCGGGCGGGATAGGGCGGGCCACGGCCTTCGCCTTCGCGGAGGCGGGCGCCCGGGTGGTGGCGGTCGACCGGGACGCCGAAGGCGCGGCCAGGACGGTGGAGCTGGCCCGGCTGATCGGTGCGCCCGAGGCCTGGGCGGAGCAGACCGACGTGAGCGACGGCGAGGCGATGGAGAAGCTCGCGGAGAGGGTCGCCACGGAGTACGGGGTCGTGGACGTCCTGGTGAACAACGCCGGGATAGGGCTCTCCGGCCCCTTCCTCGCCACCTCGGCCGAGGACTGGAAGCAGGTCCTGGACGTCAACCTGTGGGGCGTCCTCCACGGCTGCCGGCTCTTCGGCCGCCAGATGGTGGAGCGCGAGCAGGGCGGCCACATCGTCAACACCGCCTCCGCCGCCGCCTATCAGCCGTCGAAGGCGCTGTCGGCGTACTGCACGTCCAAGGCGGCGGTGCTGATGCTCAGTGAATGCCTGCGGGCGGAGTTGGGCGGGCAGGGCATCGGCGTCTCCGCGATCTGTCCCGGCTTCGTCAACACCGGGATCACGTCGACCGCGCGCTTCACGGGGGTGTCCGCCGAGGAGGAGGCACGGCGCAGGAAGAAGGCGGCGCGGTTGTACGGGCTGCGCGACTACCCGCCGGAGAAGGTCGCGGACGCGGTGCTGCGCGCGGTGGTCCGTAACCAGGCCGTGGTGCCGGTCACCCCCGAGGCCCGCGCGGGCCGGTTCCTGTCGCGGATCGCGCCCGGGGCGCTGCGCGCGGTCGCACGGGTGGAGCCGCCGCTGTGAGCGGGGACGACCGGAAGGGGGAGGACAACTCCGAGGAGTCCGGGGGGCAGGGGGAGCGGTACGTGATCGTGCCGCGCCGGGTCTCGTTCGACTGGCGGCGGACCCCGCTGCACTGGATACCGGACGAACCGACCGCCACCCATGTCATCAACGTCCTGCACCTGCTGCTGCCGGCCGGGGAGCGGTGGTTCGTCAGGGTGTTCAAGGAGGCACTGCCCCTGGTCACCGATCCGCGGCTCCTCAAGGACGTCAAGGGCTTCATGGGCCAGGAGGCCACGCACAGCGTGCAGCACTCCTACGTGCTGGACCACTTGGCGGCGCAGGAGCTGGACACCGAGGCGTACACCCGGCAGGTGGACTACCTCTTCGAGCGGCTGCTCGGCGAACGGCCCCCCTGGGGAATCCCTTTCCCCGCCGGGAGATGGCTGCTCTACCGGCTGGCGTTCGTGGCCGCGATCGAGCAGTTCACGGCTGTTCTCGGTGACTGGATCCTGCGCGCGGAGGCGCTGGACCGGGCGGGGGCCGACGCCACGATGCTCGATCTGCTGCGCTGGCACGGCGCGGAGGAGGTCGAGCACCGGGCCGTGGCGTTCGACCTGTACCAGCACTGCGGGGGTCCGGAACCGCTGCGGTACATACGGAGGGTGGGGACGATGGCGGTCACCGCGCCGATGCTGCTGTGGCTGTGGATCCGGGGGGCCACCTATCTGATCGGGCACGATCCGCAGCTCGCGGGCCGGCTGCGTTACACGCCGCTCGCGCACGACAGGGCCGTCAGGAAGGGGCTGCTGCCCCCTTGGCGTGGGCTCGCCGCCGCGATACCCCGGTACCTCCGGCGGTCGTACCACCCCTCGCGGGAAGGTTCGCTGGGCATGGCCGTCGCCTACCTCGCGTCCTCGCCCGCGGCCCGCGCGGCCGCCGGGGCGGTGGGCCGGGCGGCCCTGGGGAAAGAGGGGTGAGCGCGGAGTACCGGATAGAGGGGTTGGCGCGGGAGAGCGGCGCCACGGTCCGTACGATCCGCGGCTACCTGGACCGCGGGCTGCTGCCCCGGCCCGAGCGGCGCGGCCGGGCCAACGTGTACGGCGAGGCGCACCTCGCCCGGCTGCGGGAGATCGCCGACCTGCTGGACCGGGGCTATTCGCTGGCCGCCGTCAAGGAGTTGCGGAAGGCGTGGGACACGGGGCGTGGCCTGGGCGGGGTGCTGGGGTTGGCCGCCGAGGTGGACGGGCCGTGGACGGACGAGGAGGCGGTCAGGATCTCCCGGGCGGAGCTGGACGAGCGGTTCGGTGGCGAGCGGGACGACCGGGCGGTCGCCGAGGCGCTGGAGCTCGGCGTGCTGGAGCGGATTCCCGGCCGTGACGACCTCTTCCTCGTACCGAGTCCCCAGGAGCTCTCCGTGGCGGCCGAGTTGTACGCGGCCGGGGTCCCGCTCCCCGCGATGTCCGGCCACCTGAGGGAGCTTCGCGGTCAGATCGAGCAGATCGCCACCCGCTTCGTGGAGTTCACCACGGAGCATGTCTTCGCCTCGTACGCCGGTCACCGGCCCCCGACGGAGGGCGAGGCGGCGGAGGCGGCCGCGCTCGTACGGCGTCTGCGCCCGCTCGCCCAGCGGTCCGTCGACGCGGAACTGGCGCGCGCGATGCGGCTGTTCGCCACCCGCCACCTGCGGCGGCGGCTGGCAGGCGAGGTGACGCCTCCGGAGCCGGTCGAGACGTCGACGGTGGCGCTGCCTCGCTCCACGATCCGGGCCGTGGAGGCTCTGGTTGGCGCGGCGGACGCGGCGGCCTTCATCACGGCGGCCACCGAACGGGAGGTCCAGGCAAGGACCTTGGACGCGCTCGCCCCAACCACACGACAAAGCGGTGATATTGCCCAAAAGGGTTAAAAGGGGAGGCCGTTGTCCACAGCATCATCAAATTGCCTGTGGATAAGTCGAGTTGGCTGTGGATCAAACCTGTGGATCGAAAGGGGTTCAAATGATTGGCGCAACAGACCGCCCGACCGGCACGCTGTTCGGATGACCGGAGTATCCGATGAACGACGCACCGTGAAGGTGTCCAAGTACCTCTCGAAACATCTGCGCCACCAGCCGGAACGGATCGGCATCACCCTCGACGCGAACGGCTGGGTGGCGATCGACGACGTGCTCCGCGCGGCCGCCGCCCACGGCTTCCGGATGAGCCGCGCGGACCTGGACCACGCGGTGGCCGTCAACGACAAGCAGCGCTTCACCGTCGACGGCGGCCGGATCCGGGCCAACCAGGGCCACACCGTCGCCGTCGACCTGGAACTGGCACCGGCCGAGCCGCCCGCGTACCTCTACCACGGCACCGCGCCCCACAGCCTGCCGGCGATCCGCGTCGAGGGCCTGTGCCGCATGGACCGCCACCACGTTCACCTCACGGCCGACCGGGAGACGGCGACCCGGGTCGGCGCCCGCCGCGGCCGGCCCGTCGTGCTGGCCGTGGACGCGGGGGCGATGCACCGCGCCGGGCTGGTCTTCCACGTCAGCGCCAACGGCGTCTGGCTCACCGACGCCGTACCGCCCCGCTTCCTCCGCCTGCCCGGCTGACCGCGCTCGACGCCCCCGCCGCCGACCCGGCCCGCCGCGACGGCGGCTACCGGCCGAGCTGCGCCGGGGCCTCCGTGGCGATCCGTTCGAACACCTCCGGGTCCACGGCGAAGTCCGTGTCCGGTACGGGCTGGTGGATCACGATCTCCGTGATCCCGATCTCGGCGTGCCTGCCCGCGAAGTCCACAAAGGCGTCGACGGACTGGAGCGGCCCGTTCCGGTCCGGGGTGAAGCCGGTGAGCAGGATCTTCTCGACCCCGGCCACATCCCGCCCGATCTCCGCACAGGCCTTGCCCAGCCGGTCGACCTGCCCGCGGATCGCGTCACGCGACTCCTCCGGCGTCCCCGCCTCGAAGAGCTTCGGGTCACCGGTCGTCACCCACGCCTGCCCGTACCGCGCCGCGAGCTTCATCCCCCGCGGACCGGTGGCGGCCACCGCGAACGGCAGCCGGGGACGCTGCACACATCCCGGGATGTCACGCGCCTCGGACGCCGAGTAGAACGTGCCGTCGTACGTGACGGAGTCCTCAGACAGCAGCCGGTCCAGCAGCGCCACGAACTCGGCGAACCGGTCGGCGCGCTCCCGGGGCGACCACGGCTCCTGCCCCAGCACCGTGGCGTCGAAGCCCGTACCGCCCGCGCCGACCCCCAGCGTGATCCGGCCCTCCGACACATCGTCGAGCGAGAGCAGGTCCTTGGCGAACGGGACCGGGTGCCGGAAGTTCGGCGAGGTCACCAGCGTGCCCAGCCGCATCCGGGACGTGGCGAGGGCGGCCGCCGTCAGGGTGGGGACGGCCCCGAACCACGGCCCGTCCCGGAACGGCACCCGCCACGACAGGTGGTCGTAGGTGTAGGCGGCATGGAAGCCGAGTTCCTCGGCTCGCTGCCAGACCTGTTGTCCCTGGCGCCACCGGTAGATGGGAAGGATCACCGTGCTCAGTCGCATGCCACAGACGATACGCGGGCTGTCGGCGCGACGGCGGCCCCGGGAAACCCGGCCGCGTGCGCCCCGGATCAGTTGGGGCCCGACCAGTAGGCGTCCGGCCACACCTTCGCGTCGGGGCTGAACTCGACCTCGATCCTGTCGGCCGCGTCAGGCGGGAGCGAGAAGGCGTACTTGCCGACGGACTTCCTGCCGGGCAGGACGTATCCGGTGATCACCTTCTGGCGTCCGCTTCCGTCGATCACCAGCTCCGTGGAGGCTCCGTCCGCGTCGTTGACGTTCGGCAGGCCCGTCTCGACCGAGATCCGCTCCTTGCCGCTGTTGACCACGGTGACGGTCACCTGGACCGCCTCGTTCCCCTTCGCGTGACCGAACACGTAGTCGTCCGGCGTGAACGGCTGCGGCTCGGCCACGGTGACCTTCAGACCGTTCTCGTACGTGTACGTCTCACCGAACGACAGATGCCTGGCCTTCTCCTCCTCCCTGGCCTTCCTGTCCTCCGCGGCCTCGGCCGCCTTCACCTCGTCAATCCTCGCCCGGGCGTCCTCGGTGACCTTCTTCACCGTCACCACGGCGACCACCCCGCCGCCGACCGAGATCAGCAGACCGACCGCGCCCAGGATCACTCCGGTCAGCGCCATCGCCCGGTTGGTCGCCAGCCCCTTGCGCGCGTGGCTCAGCCCGAGGGAGCCGAAGATCACGGCCAGCAACGACGGCAGCCAGGACATCCAGAAGAGGATGATGAGCAGGCTCAGGACCACGCCGGCTATGCCGAGCACCAGGGCCGTGACGCCCATCCCGTTCCGGGGCTGCGGCATCGGCCCCGGCACCGGCCCCGGATACACCGGCCAGTCCGAAGCCGCCGGTCCCGGCGGCGGTGCGGGTGCCGGTGCCGGCGGGCCGGGACGCCACGGATCCTGGACCGTCGCCCCCTGCTCCCCAGGGTTCTGGTCTTCGGGTGGAGCGGGCATGGTCACGCGCAAGTCCTCCGGGCAGGTCGAATGATGAGTCGATGAAACTGTTGATCCAGGCGGCGAACGGTCAGCGCATGTGGCCCAGGGTGGTGTCCACCTCGGCCACCAGGGCCTTCGCCGTCTCGCCCCCCTGTGCCGCCAGTTCCTCCCGGAGGGTGGTCAGGCGGGCCAGGGCCTCGTCCGGCCGGTCCAGGGCGCGTTCGTTCCAGGCGGCGCGGGTCAGGCACTGCACGCGGGAGTCCAGCGCGTGGGGGCCCAGTCCGGCGTAGACCGCGGCCGCGCGGTCCCACAGGGCTATCGCCTCCTCCTCTACGGAAGCGTTGTCCTGTACGGAAGCGTCGTCACCGGACTCTTCCTCCGTTTCCTCCTCGTCGTAATCCTCGTAGTCGTAGAGCTGCTCCATCAGCAGGTCGGCGAGCTGGTGCCAGGTCTGACCGCGCTCGTAGCGGAGTCCGGGCTCCTCGGCACCCTCCAGCACCGCCGCCGCTTCCTCCATCAGCTGCCGCGCGCGCGGCACCGTGGCGATCGCCGGGACGCCGTTGTCCTGGACCACCAGCCACGCCAGCGACCGCAGCACCCGCACCTCGGCGACCGGGTTGCGGCCGACCCGCCGCCACAGCTCCAGCGCCCGGCCGTACGCCGCCTCCGCCTCCGTACGCAGCCCCGCCGCGGCCAGCCCCTCGGCGCCGAGCTGCGCGAAGTGCGCCTGGGCACCCGGGTCGTCCCAGCCCTTCGCCGTCTCGGCGGCCAGCAGGTACTGCTCGGACGCCCCCCGGGGATCGTGCAGGTCCCGCAGCAGGTTGCCGAGGGTCTCGCGGGCCTGGACGGCGACGTACTCGCCGTGTTCCAACAGGTCGGGCAGGGCCGACTGGAGGATCTCGGCGGCCTCCGCCGTACGCCCGGCCGCGCCGTACGCCCTGGCCAGGACCAGCCGCGCCGTGGCGCCCCCGCCCGCGCCGAGCCCGGCCTGGTCGAACCAGTGCGCCGCGTCGAGCGCGTGCGCCGCCGCGTCCCGCGCCCCCTCGTCCCGGCGGAGCAGGATGTCGGCCAGGGTGAGGCGTACGGCGCCCTGCTCCTCGGCGTCAGCCACCTCCCCGGCATGACCGACGGCGGCGCGCGCGGCTTCCTCCGCCTCCTCCGCCCGGCCCCGGGCGAACAGCAGGGCCGCGCGTCGGGCGAGTGGTTCCGCGGCGTCCCACGGACGCCCCGCGGCGAGGCTCCGGCCGGCCGCCGAGTCGAGCAGCCGCTCGGCGCGCGCCTCCTCGCCCTCCTCCAGGGCGAGCCCGGCCAACATGGCCTCGGCGGCGGCGACGAGGTCCTGGAGCCCGTCGACCTGGTCCGTGCGGTCGATGAAACCGGTCAGCTCGCGCGGCAGTTCGGCGTCCGGACGGTCCGGGTGGCCGTGCTCGCCGTCCCCGAGCATCCCGGCCTCCTTGGCGCGGAGGTGGGCCTCGATCCGGATGCGGGTGAACTCGACGGTGGCGATACGGCGCGGCCTCGACTCGTCGGACTCCGCCAACGCACGCGCGGACGCGGCGGCCGCGGCGAGCAGGTCGCGCGCCTCGCCCGCTCCGGCCCCGAACTGGACCGCCGCGGTCGCCGCGTACAGCTCGGCGAGAACCGCCCGCCCCGGCTGTCCGCTCGTCCGGTACGCGTCCAGGGTCTCCTCGAACAGCGCGCGGGCGCCCGCGTCACCGGCCCGCGACGCGTGCAGGGCGCGACGCTCCAGCAGGTCGGCGGCGAGCTGAGGGTCGGGCTCCACGCCGGTGGTGTCGACCAGGTCGGCGACGCGGTCCCACAGAAGGGCAGCGCCCGGATGCCCCCGCTTCCGGAAGGCCCGCGCCCGCTCGACCAGGTCGGCCAACTCCTCGGCCCCACCGGCCCCGTCGGCACGAACAGTCCCAGCAGCCCCGGACGGTACGGAGTCGCCCGTCAGCGCCCCGCCACCCCCCGCGACCGCCCCGGCACGACCCGACACCGCCCCCGTGCCCGCCCCCGGCAGCACCGGGCTGCGCACCCCCAGCGGCAGCGCGTCCGTCAACGGCCGCCGCGCCAGGCGCTCCGCGAGCAGCCCCGAGACATGCCCGGAGCCGTTCCGGGCGTCGAAGCGCTCCGCGATCGCCGACACCTGCCCGTACAGCAGGTCCGCCAGCTCGCGGACCGTACGCCCCACGCCCTCGTACGGGACGGCCGGCCGGTCGCCGTGCCCGAGGTCCGTCAGCCGGCGCAGCAGGACGAGGACCCCGCCGTTGAACCCCAACTGCGCCTCGGCGTCGGCGAGCGGGCCCAGGTGCGCGGTGTGCTCGGAGAGGATCTCCAGACCGCGCGACTCGTTGCCCGTCAGGGCGCAGAACTCGATGTGCTCGCCGATCGCGCGGAGAAGGCTCTCGTTGCCGCGCGCCATGCGGTATCCGCGCAGGTGGTGGGAGCGTGCCTCGTCGGTGTGGCCCAGCCGGACCAGCGACAGCAGGGAGTGGGCGAGCGCCCGGTGGGGCTCCTCCATGCACGTCTTCTGCCCGGCGAGGACGGGCTCCCAGACGCCGATCGCCTTGGTGTCCTCCTCCCGCCGCGCCCAGTAGCGGCCCTGGTTGCTCAGCTCGCAGGCGTGGCAGTCGCTCATCCGGTCGCGTTCGGCGGCCGCCCAGTCGCTCATGGCCCGGTCCGCGCGGGCGCGGTCGCCGAGGGAGTCGGCGAGGTAGAACTCCGCCTGCCGTACGGCCCGTTCGCTGAAGCCCGCGACGCGGTAGCGGCGCTCCATCTCGGCGAGCCAGCGCTCGATCGCGTCGAGGGGGACCTCGGGGGACCCGACGATGCTGCCGGTGACCCATTTGAAGCGCCAGTACAGGCCGTGGGTCTCGTGGGCCGCGAAGACCGACGGGTCGCGGTCGTACTCCTGGAGGAGGCGCGCGAAGGGCACCGTCATCTTCGTGCGCTCGGCGCTGTACTCGTACGCGTCGATCAGGGCGGACAGGGCGTGGCGGAACAGCGTCCGGTCGCCCGACGACTCGGCCGCCGCCGACAGCGCCTCGGCGTGGGCGATGCGCGCGGCGCCGTGCGGTGCGGAGGCGTTCTCGGCGAGGCCGCGCTCGATCTCGGCGGGGGTCAGGGCGGTCACTTCGGGTCCTCCTCGGAGGCGGTGTGCGGGGCGGTGGGGTGGGTCGCCCATTCCAGGAGCCCGAGGAAGGCGCGGTTGAGCAACGTGGTGTCGTGGGGGCGCAGGGGCCGCTGGGACATCAACAGGGCCTGTCCGTAGAGGGACTCGACGGCGAGGCCGGTCAGCTCGGTGTCGGGCAGGCCGGCGATGCGCCGGATCAGCGGGTTGTTGTGGTTGAGGACGAGCCGCGCGCGCGGCGCGGCGCCCCGCAGCGCGCCCAGGATGTCGCCCCACAGGTCGTCGGCGCCTTCCTGGGCGGTCGCCCGGTCCCGTTCGTGCCGGGCCTGGCGGTCGTCGAGGAACAGCGCGGGCACGGTGACCGGCTGGAACGCGCGCAGCACCACGTCGCAGGCCAGCGGTGAGAGCCGGGCGCGCGCCGTGGCGAGGAAGGCGGCGAGCGCCAGCTCGGCGGTGGTCTCCACGGCGTCGAGGCGGTCCGTGACCGCCCCCGCGTCGAGCTCGGTGACGCGGATGCCGGGCCGGACGGCGGGCAGCAGGGCGAGCAGGTCGGCGTCGTACGTGTACCCGGCGTTGACGACGCCCAGGCCGTGCGCCGCCGCGATGGGCGCGATCTGGCGGAACTCCTCGACGGTCCTGGTGAAGTGGATCTCGCCGTGCGCGGCGGCGAACTCGTCCAGGCTCACCTGTCCGTCGCTGGTCTCGAACGGCAGCCAGGGCAGCATGAGGTCGAGCAGCTCGGCGTCGTGCCGGGCGAGGGACTTCACGCCCAGGTGATGGACGCTCAGGAAGGAGGCGAGCCGTTCCGGTTCGCCCGCGGCGAGGCCGGTCAGCCAGTCGCGGATCCGTGTGCCGAGCGCGTCCCTGACGGCGGCGAGGGTCTCGTCGTCGTAGAGGTTCTCCCGGGAGGCGGTGGGCCGCAGGGTGTCGGTGTCCAGGACGGCGCGGACGAAGAACGCCCAGTCCGGGAGCAGGTTGTCCGCGTGGTCGGTGAGCAGCATGCCCTTGAGGTACACGCGGTGTCCGGCCCGGTGCGCGGGGCTGGTCGCCTCGGGCAGGACGTACGCCACGCCGCGCACCCCGGCGACGGGCAGGTCCAGGTCGATGGTGTCGAGCGGCGAGAACCCGAACACGCGCGAGCAGTGCCCGGCGAGGGCGACCCGGCGCGCGCCCGGTGTGGGATGGGGGCGGTCCCAGACGGCGGGGCGGTCGGTGACCGGGCTCTCGTTGCCCGCGTCGTCGGCGAAGGTGATGTCGTACGGCAGCAAGGAGCCGAAGTCGCGGGCCAGTTCCTCGACGCGCGCGGGGGTCGTCCACTCCTCCGCGCCGGGGCGCGGCTCCAGGTGGACGGTCGTGCCGGGCTCGGGGCGGGCCTCGTCGGGCAGGACGCGGACGGTGTACGACCCGTCGTCGCTCGCGAGCCACTCGACGGGCGGGGCGTCGGGCGTACGCGCGGAGCGGGTGACGACCCGGATCTGCCGGGCGACCACGAAGCACGCGAGCAGGCCGATGCCGAACTGGCCGAGGAACTCGCGGCGGGCGCTCTCCAGGCCCTGTTCACCCCCGCGCTTGGAGCTGCGGCCGATCGTGGCGAGGAGGGTGTGCACCTCGTCGGCGGTCAGGCCGATGCCGCTGTCCTCGATGGAGACCTGGCCACCGCCGGCGGCCAGCCGGATCCGGACGACCGCGGCGGGGTCGTGCGCGCGGCGGGCGGTGACGGCGTCCACCGCGTTCTGGAGCAGTTCGCGCACGTAGACCCGCGGGCTGGAGTACAGGTGGTGGGAGAGCAGGTCGACCAGCCCACGCAGGTCGACCTGGAAGGTGTTGACGGCGGGATCAGGGATTCCGGCCCGTGCTGTGGACGTCATGGGGCAGCACCTCGCGTGCTCGCATACGGGAGTTGACGATCGCGAGGTCCCCCCTCACCGATCGAGAAGCAGGAACCAGCCTAGGGCCGACCACTGACAATGCCCCTGGAATTTCCCCCGCCGGCCGGACCACCCGACCGCGGCCTCCGATCACCCCTCCCGTCACCCCTCCCGACCGCAGCCTCCGACCGCACCCGCCGCGGCGCGCGGCACTCACATGTGCGCCCCTCCGCACGCCCGTGCACCTCCGTACGGGAGAATGACCGGGTGACCTCCACTGACGACTCCCCGCTCCCCGCCCGGCCCCGGCTGATCGCCACCGATCTGGACGGCACCCTGCTGCACGACGACAAGACGGTCTCGGACCGCACGATCGCGGCGCTCGCCGCCGCGGAGCGGGCCGGCCTGGAGGTCTTCTTCGTGACGGGCCGGCCCGCCCGGTGGATGGACGTCGTCAGGGAGTACGTGCACGGCCACGGCCTGGCCATCTGCGCCAACGGCGCGGCCGTCGTCGACCTGCGCGCGGGCGGCGAGCTGCTCCGCGTCCGTCCGCTGGAGCGGACGACCGCCCTCGACGTCGTACGGGCCCTGCGCGACGCGGCCCCCGGCACGACCTTCGCGGTCGAGCTGAGCACCGGCATCCACTACGAACCGGACTACCCGGCCTTCCACCTGGACCCGGGCGCGAGTGTCGCCGCCGCGGAGAAGCTCCTGCACGAGGACGAGCCGGACTCGGCCGCCCCCGTACTGAAGGTGCTCGCCCACCACGCCGACCTGACCCCGGACGGCTTCCTGACGGTCGCCAGGACCGCCGCGGGCCACCTCGCGTCCTTCACGCGCTCCAGCCCGACGGCCCTGCTGGAGATCAGCGGCCTCGGCGTGAGCAAGGCGAGCACGCTCGCGCTGTGCTGCGCCGAACGCGGCATCTCCTCGGACGAGGTCGTCGCGTTCGGGGACATGCCGAACGACGTGGAGATGCTGACCTGGGCCGGTACGTCGTACGCGATGGGCAACGCCCACCCCGACGTGCTGGCCGCCGCCTCGGGGGAGACCCTCACCAACGAGGAGGACGGCGTCGCGGTGGTCATCGAGCAGATCCTGGCCCGCCTCTGACGACGAGGCCCTTCCGCGAAGGGTCCCTGTGGAGATCACTCCTCGAAGGGCCCGCCTCTCGAAGAAGGGACCGCCTCCTAAAGAGGCGCCTCCCACACCACCGTCGTCCCGCCACCGTCCTCCCCGATACCCGCCACGCACGTGCTCGACCCGCCCAGCGACTCCGCCCTGCGCCGGAGGTTGCGCAGTCCGCTGCGCCGGCCTCCCTCGGGCAGGCCCACGCCGTCGTCCGCCACCGACAGCCGGACCGCCTCGTGGCCGTCGGGCAGGCGGACGGTGGCGTCGACGACCACCTCGATCCGGGTGGCGTGGGCGTGCCGGAAGGCGTTGGAGAGGGCTTCGCGCAGCGCTGCGATCAGGTTCTTCCCGGTGAGTTCGCCGACCCGGCCGTCGACCGGTCCGACAAAGCGGTGGGCCGGCTGGAATCCGAGGGGCACGGCGGCCGTCTTGATCTCGCGCAGGACGCGGGTCCGCAGCCCCGACGGGGCCTCAGCGGGCCCCCGTTGCAGCGCGAAGATGGCGGTACGGATCTCCTGGATGGTCACGTCCAGCTCGTCCACGGCCCGCCCGATGCCCTGGTGGGCCTCCTGGGCGAGCGGGCCGCGCTGGGCGCTCTCCAGCATCATCCCGGTGGCGAAGAGCCGCTGGATGACCAGGTCGTGCAGGTCACGGGCGATCCGGTCGCGGTCCTCCAGGACGGCCAGCCGCTCCCGGTCGCGCTGGGCGTCGGCCATCATCAGGGCCAGGGCGGCCTGGGAGGCGAACTGGGTGGCGAGGATGCGCTCGGTCTCGGTGAAGCGGCGCGCGCCGCGCGGCCGGGGCGTGACCAGCGCGCCGAGCACCCGGCCCCCGCTGTGGAGCGGCAGCAGCATGCAGGGGCCGTACCCCTCGGCCATGTCGGTGATCATGCGCGGGTCGGTGGTGGCGTCGTCCACGAAGACGGACTCGCCCGCGAGCAGGGCCCGCACGACCGGGCTCTCGGGGGGAGCGATGGTGCCGAGCCGGGAGGAGGGGTGGAGCCGGTCGGAGGAGATCGCGACGATCTCGAGCCCGTCGGCCGCTGTGGGCAGCATGACGACTCCGGCCGACGAGTCGGCGAGGCTCCGGGCCTGTTCCGCGACCACCGCGAGGGCGTCGGCCCCGCCGTTGGAGAGCAGCGCGGTGGTGACGGCGACGGAGCCGTCGATCCACCGCTCACGCTGCCTGGCCGCCTCGTACAGCCGGGCGTGGCCGATGGCGATCCCGGCCTCCGTGGCGAGCACTCGCAGGACGTGCAGGTCCTGGTCGTCGAACTCGGCCGCGCCGGCCGGCTCAGCCACCCCCGAACCTCCCGCCTCCTTGGACACGTGCTTCTCGGCCAGGTAAAGGTTCCCGAAGAGCGCGCCGTGCACCCGGATCGGGACGCCGATGAACGTACGCGTCGGCGGCCCCTCCTCCCGCCCCTCGTCGCCGGAGCCGGGACGGGCCTCATGCCCGGGGCCGTGCCCGCCCGCATGCCCGCCCTCGCGCCCGTGCTCGCCGAGCCTCATCGGTCCCGGTCCCGACTGCTGGATCAGCGCGCCCAGCAGCCCGCGGAGCCCGTCCGGCCTGCCCCCGACGAGCCGTACCTCCTCCGTGTCGACGCCGTAGGTCACGAAGTCGGACAGACCGTCGCCCGACTCGTCGACCACGCCGATCGCCGCGTACCGGGCGTCCGCGAGGTGCGCCGCGGTCTCACAGATCCGGTCGAGCGTGGAATGCAGTTCGAGCCCCGTCCCGACGGACCGCATGGCCTCCAGCAGCTGCGGCACCCGTGCGGTGAGCTCGGTGGACAGGCCCTGGAGGCTGCGCGCCGCACGGGTGGCCGCCTCCAGGTGTTCGGTCGATTCGGGCACGGTCATGCCCTTGAGCGTAGTAAGTCCTATTTGATGGGGAAAGTCGGCGGGCCTGATACGGGCAGCAGATCACCGGCCCGTTCCCGCTCCAGCATCCGCCGCAGCGGCCCTTCCTCGGCGACCAGCCGGTCGTACGGTCCGCGCTGCACGGTCCTGCCCTCGTCGAGCACGATCACCTCGTCGACCGCGTCGAGACCCCGCAGCCGGTGTGTGATGAGCAGCGTCGTCCGCCCCTCGGTCACCTCCAGGAGGTCGGCCGTCAGCGCGTCCGCGGTCGCCAGGTCCAGGTGCTCGGCCGGCTCGTCCAGGACCAGCACCGGGAAGTCCGCGAGCAACGCGCGGGCCAGCGCCAACCGCTGCCGCTGCCCCCCGGAGAGCCGCGCCCCGTGCTCCCCGACCAGCGTGTCCAGGCCGGCGGGCAGGCTGTCGGCCCACTCCAGCAGCCGCGCCCTGCGCAGGGCGTCCCGGAGTTCGCCGTCGGTCGCGTCGGGACGGGCGAGTCTCAGGTTCTCCCGTACGGAACTGTCGAAGAGGTGCGCGTCCTGGGCGCACAGCCCGACCGACCGCCGGACCGTGTCACCGTCGAGCGTGGCGGTGTCGGTGCCGCCGAGCAGCCATGTGCCCTCGTGCGCGTCCAGGAAGCGCAGGAGCACCTGGGCGAGCGTTGTCTTCCCCGCGCCCGACGGCCCGACCACCGCGACCCGCCGCCCCGCGGTGAGGGTCAGGTCGAAGCCGGTGAGCGCGTTCCGCTCCTGCCCCGCGTACCGCGCGGACACCCCGCGCACCTCCAGCGGGAACGGCGACCCGGGCGCGGTGGCGGGCCGTTCCGGTTCCTGTACGGGTACGGGGGCGTCGAGCACCTCGCAGACCCGCCGCGCGCCCTCCGCGGCCCGCTGCCGGTACCGCACGGCGAGCGGGAGCCCGGCGACCGCCTCGAACGCGGCGAGCGGCGTCAGGACGACGACCGCCAGCTCGACGCCCGCCAGCCGCCCGTCCCGTACGGCCTGCACCCCCACCACGGCCGCGGCGGCCACCGTCAGTCCGCAGATCAGGGCGGACAGGCCGCCGCCCGCCGCCGTGGCGCTGGCGCCCCGCGAGGCGAGAGAGGTGAGCGTGCGGTCGGCCTCCCGGGCCCGCCGCAGCCGGCCCGGGAGCGCCCCCGCCACGGTCAGCTCGGCGCTGCCCCGCAGCAGGTCGGCGACCCGCGTCGCCAGCAGCCCGCGCGCGGGCGCCAGCCGGTGCCCGGCCCGGCGGGCGAGGGCCCCGCTCAGGTACGGCACCCCCACACCGGCGAGGAGCAGGCCGACGGCCAGGACCGCGCCCGCCTCCGGCAGCAGCCAGGCCGTGAACCCGACCGTCCCCGCGCCGACCAGCACCGCGGTGCCGACCGGCAGCAGCCACCGCAGCCAGTAGTCCTGGAGCTCGTCCACGTCGGAGACGAGCCGCGAGAGCAGGTCCGCGCGCCGGGTCACGCCGAGACCGGCGGGCGCGACGCGCTCCAGTCCCCGGTACACGGAGACCCGCAGGTCGGCGAGCATCCTGAGCACGGCGTCGTGGGAGACGAGGCGCTCCGCGTACCGGAACACGGCCCGCCCGATGCCGAACGCGCGGGTCGCCGTCACGGCGACCATCAGGTAGAGGACCGGGGGCTCCTGGGAGGCCCGCGAGATGAGCCAGCCGGAGACGGCCATGAGGCCGACGGCGGAGCCGAGCGCGAGACTGCCGAGGACGAGCGCGAGCACGAACCGGCCGCGCAGCGCCCCGGCGGCGGCCCGCATCCGCGCGAGCGGCCGCACCCCGGCGGTGCTTTCCGGCCCGCCGGGAAGGTCGGCGCCGGGAAGGTGGCCGGCAGGGACCCCGGCGGCCAAGCCCTCACGTACCTCCCCGGAATCGTCCACCGCCCCTGCGACACCCAGATCCGTACCGATCCCGGCACCCACAGCCGCACCCGCACCCGCACCCGCACCCGCACCCGCACCCGAAGTCGAAGCCACCCCGGCCCCAGCTCCCGCCCCCACCCCCCGCGACAGCGTGATCACCCGGTCCGCCACCGCCAGCAGCGCCGGCCGGTGGACCACCAGGACCACGGTCCGCCCCCGCGCCAGCCGCCCCACCGCCTCGACGATCCCCGCCTCCGTCTCGCCGTCCAGCGCCGCCGTCGGCTCGTCGAGCAGCAGCAGCGGCCGGTCCGCGAGGAAGGCACGCGCCAGCGCGAGCCGCTGCCGCTGCCCGGCCGAGAGCCCCGCCCCGTCCTCCCCGAGCGGGGTCTGCGCCCCCTGGGGGAGCGCCGCCACGAAGGGGTACGCCCCCGCGTCCCGCAGCGCGGCCCGTACCGCCGCGTCGTCCGCGTCCGGTCGCGCCAGCCGTACGTTCTCCGCGATC
This sequence comes from Streptomyces liangshanensis, assembly GCF_011694815.1. Taxonomy (NCBI): domain Bacteria; kingdom Bacillati; phylum Actinomycetota; class Actinomycetes; order Kitasatosporales; family Streptomycetaceae; genus Streptomyces; species Streptomyces liangshanensis. The sequence continues at coordinate 4,026,216 of NZ_CP050177.1, read as the reverse complement.
GTGCCCGCGAAGAGGTACGGCTGCTGCGGCACCCACGCGATGCGCTCCCGCCACCGCTCCAGGTCGAGCGACGCCAGGTCCCGCCCGTCCACTCGGACCCGCCCCTCGTCCGGGACCGTGAAGCCGAGCAGCACCTGGAGCAGCGTGGACTTCCCCACCCCGCTCGGCCCGACCAGGGCGACGGTCTCCCCCGGCTCGACCGTCAGCGTGGCCGCGTCCAACGACGGCTCCTCACGGCCCTGGTGGCGGACCGTCACACCGTCCAGCTCCAGCCGCACCGCACCGGCCGGCACCTCTCCCCGGCCGCCCTCGCGCGGCTCGGTCTCCAGGACCGTGAAGATCTCCTCCGCCGCCGCCAGCCCTTCGGCCGCCGCGTGGTACTGCGCGCCGACCTGACGGATCGGCAGGTACGCCTCGGGGGCGAGGATCAGCACCACCAGTCCGGTGTAGAGGTCGAGGTCGCCGTGGACGAGGCGCAGTCCGATACCGACCGCGACCAGGGCCACCGACAGCGTCGACAGCAGCTCCAGCGCGAAGGACGACAGGAACGCGATCCGCAGCGTGCGGAGGGTGGCCTGCCGGTACTCCGAGGTGATCCGCCGGATCGAGTCGGCCTGCGCCTTGGCCCGTCCGAAGACCTTGAGCGTCGGCATCCCGGCGACGACGTCCAGGAAGTGGCCCGAGAGCCGCGACAGCAGCCGCCACTGCCGGTCCACCCGCGTCTGGGTGGCCCAGCCGATGAGGATCATGAAGAGCGGGATCAGCGGCAGCGTCACCACGATGACCGCCGCCGAGACCCAGTCCTGGGTGACGATCCGCGCCAGGACCGCGACCGGGACGACCACCGCGAGCCCGAGCTGCGGGAGATAGCGCGCGAAGTAGTCGTCCAGGGCGTCGATGCCCCGGGTGGCGAGGGCGACCAGCGAACCGGTCCGCTGCCCGCTCAGCCACCCGGGTCCCAGCTCGGCGGCCCGCTCCAGGAGCCGCCCGCGCAGTTCGGACTTCACCGCCGCGCTCGCCCGGTGCGCGGCCAGTTCAGTCAGCCACGACACCAGCGCCCGGCCGACGGCGACCGCGCCGAGGAGCAGGAGTTCGGTACGCAGCGCCGCCGTGGAGTCCCCGTGCCGGAAGGCGCCGACGACGATCTCGGCGATCAGCGTCGCCTGGAGCACCACCAGTCCGGCGCCGGCCAGCCCGAGGACCACCACGGCCACGATGAAGGGGCGAGTGGTCCGGGCGTACCGCAGCAGACGCGGATCGATCGGTTTCACGTGAAACACCACCCTTTGACGCGTGCCGAAAACTCAGCCGGAATCTCAGTGCGAAGCGGAATCGGCGATGTGCTGCGTGCCGATCCGCTTGCGGAACACCCAGTACGTCCAGCCCTGGTAGAGCAGCACGATGGGCGCGGTGATCCCGGCCCCCCAGGTCATGATCTTGAGGGTGTACGGGGTGGACGAGGCGTTCGTCACGGTGAGGTTCCACTGCTCGTTCAGGGACGAGGGCATGACGTTCGGGAACAGCGTCAGGAAGTACATCGCGACGACGGCCGCGACGGTCAGCCCCGAGAGCGCGAACGACCAGCCCTCACGGCGCCTCCCGATGGCCCCGACCGCGCCCACCAGCGCGGCCACGGCCACGACCAGCGCGACGAGGCTCTTGCCGTTGCCGCTGTCCGCTTGGGTCCAGACCAGGAACCCGGCCGCCAGGACGGCGGTCACCGGCCCCAGGACGAGCGCCAGCTTCCTCGCCCGTACCCGGATGTCCCCCACCGTCTTGAGCGCGGCGAACACCGTGCCGTGGAAGGTGAAGAGGGCCAGGGTCACCAGGCCGCCGAGGAGGGCGTACGGGTGGAGCAGGTCGCCGAGGGTGCCGACGTACTCCTTGTGCGCGTCGATCCGCACCCCGTGGACGATGTTGGCGAAGGCGACGCCCCACACGACGGCCGGGAGCAGCGAGGTCCAGAAGATCGCGTGTTCCCAGTTGCGCTGCCAGTTCTCCTCGGGCCGCTTGGCGCGGTACTCGAACGCGACTCCGCGCACGATCAGGCAGACCAGGATGAGCAGCAACGGCAGGTAGAAGCCGGAGAAGAGGGTGGCGTACCAGTCGGGGAAGGCGGCGAAGGTCGCGCCGCCCGCGCTGAGCAGCCAGACCTCGTTGCCGTCCCAGACGGGCCCGATCGTGTTGATCAGGACGCGCCGTTCCGTACGGTCGCGGGCCAGCAGCTTGGTCAGGACCCCGATGCCGAAGTCGAAGCCTTCGAGGAAGAAGTAGCCGGTCCAGAGGAAGGCGATCAGGACGAACCAGACGTCATGGAGTTCCATGGTTCCTCAGCCCTTCAGTAGGAGAAGGCCATCGGGCGGTCGGCGTCCGTGCGGTCGCCGCCGATCCGGGTGGGTGGGTCGAGGTCGTCGTCGGTGAGTTCCGGTGGACCGGCCTTGACGTACTTGACGAGCAGTCTGACCTCGATGACCGCGAGGACCGCGTACAGCAGGGTGAAGGTGATCATCGATATGAGCACCTCGGTCTGGGACGTGTGCGGGGAGACCGCGTCGGAGGTGCGCAGCACGCCGTACACCACCCAGGGCTGGCGTCCGGTCTCGGTGAAGATCCAGCCCCAGGAGTTGGCTATCAGCGGGAAGAGGAGCGTCCACAGGGCGGTGAGCCAGTACCACCGGGCGAACTTCGGGCTGAGGGCCTTGTTCCGGAAGAGCACCAGGTGGGGCACCTCGTCCTCGCCGGTGCGCAGCCGTTGGGGCAGCAAGAACCTGCGGCGGGTGAGCCACAGTCCGAGCAGTCCGAGGCTGAAGGACGCCATGCCGAAGCCGATCATCCAGCGGAAGCCCCAGTAGGCGACGGGGATGTTGGGCCGGTAGTCGCCGGGCCCGTACTTCTCCTGCTCGGCCTTGTTGACGTCGTTGATCCCCGGGACGTACGAGCTGAAGTTGTCGTTCGCGAGGAAGGACAGCAGTCCCGGGATCTCCAGCTCGACGGTGTTGTGGCCCTTCTGGACGTCCCCGTAGGCGAACACGGAGAACGGCGCGGGCGCCTGCCCGTCCCAGAGGGCCTCGGCGGCAGCCATCTTCATCGGCTGCTGCTTGAACATGACCTTGCCGAGGGTGTCGCCGCTGACGGCGGTGAGCAGGCCGGCGATCACGACGGTGACCAGTCCGAGGCGCAGGGAGGTGCGCATCACGGGGATGTGCTTCTTGCGGGCGAGGTGGAAGGCGGCGATGCCGACCATGAAGGCGCCGCCGACGAGGAAGGCGGCCGTCATGGTGTGGAAGAACTGGGTGAGCGCGGTGTTCTGGGTGAGCACGGCCCAGAAGTCGGTGAGCTCAGCGCGCCCGGACTTCTTGTTGAGCCGGTAGCCGACCGGGTGCTGCATCCAGGAGTTCGCGGCGAGGATGAAGTACGCGGAGAGGATCGTGCCGATCGAGACCATCCATATGCAGGCCAGATGGATCCGCTTGGGCAGCTTGTCCCAACCGAAGATCCACAGTCCGATGAAGGTGGACTCGAAGAAGAAGGCGATCAGGGCCTCGAAGGCGAGCGGGGCTCCGAAGACGTCACCGACGAAGCGCGAGTAGTCGGACCAGTTCATGCCGAACTGGAACTCCTGCACGATGCCGGTGACGACGCCCATCGCGATGTTGATCAGGAAGAGCTTGCCCCAGAACTTCGTGGCCGTGAGGTACTTCGGATTCTCCGTGCGGACCCACGCGGTCTGCAGCCCGGCGGTGAGCGCGGCGAGCGAGATCGTCAGCGGGACGAAGAGGAAGTGGTAGACGGTGGTGATGCCGAATTGCCATCGCGCCAGGGTCTCCGGCGCCAGAGCGAGTTCCACGTCGTTACTCCTTACATCGCCGTGGTCGAGCGGCGGCTTGTCCCTTTGGTCCGGTACGCATCCGGGACGTAGTGGATCAAACGAGGCAAGCTTGTGAACGCGTTCACATTCACAAGCATTATTGCGCACACCGATCCGGACCTTCGTTCGGGGGGTCCCCCCGACGAGGTACGCCAGGTCCCGCCCCTCCGAACGCCGGTTGGAAAGCCAGGCGGACCCCCCTCGGGAACGCCGAAGGGCGGCCCCCTCAGGAGGCCGCCCTCATCCGGTTCTTCCGCCCGTCACAGCTCCTTGAGGAACGCCTCCGCCGCCTGGAGGAAGAGATCGTTGGCCTCGGTCTCCCCGATCGTGACCCGTACGCCCTCGCCCGCGAAGGGGCGGATCATCACCCCGGCCTTCTCACAGGCCGCCGCGAAGTCGAGCGTGCGCTCCCCGAGCCGCAGCCAGACGAAGTTCGCCTCGGTCTCCGGCACCGTCCAGCCCTGCCCCGCCAGCGCGCCGGCCACCCGGGTCCGCTCGGCGACCAGCGAATCGACCCGCTCCAGCAGCTGCGTCTCGGCGCGCAGCGAGGCCACCGCCGCGTCCTGGGCGATCTGGCTCACCCCGAAGGGCACGGCCGTCTTCCGCAGCGCGGCCGCCACCGGATCGTGCGCTATGGCGAACCCGACCCGCAGACCGGCCAGGCCGTACGCCTTGGAGAAGGTACGCAGCACGGCCACGTTCGGGCGCTCGCGGTAGAGATCCACCCCGTCGGGCACCTCGGCGTCGCGGATGAACTCGCGGTACGCCTCGTCCAGCACCACCAGGACGTCCTCGGGCACCCGGTCGAGGAACCGTTCCAGCTCGGCTCTGCGCACCACCGTGCCGGTCGGGTTGTTGGGGTTGCAGACGAAGATCAGCCGCGTCCGGTCGGTGATCGCGCCGGCCATCGCGTCGAGGTCGTGCACCTCGGCGCCGGTCAGCGGCACCTTCACCGAGGAAGCGCCGGAGATCTGCGTGATGATCGGGTACGCCTCGAAGGAGCGCCAGGCGTAGATGACCTCGTCGCCGGGGCCGGCGGTGGCCTGGACCAGCTGCTGCGCCACGCCCACCGAGCCGGTGCCCGTCGCCAGGTGCTCCGGCGGCACGGAGAAGCGGTCGGCCAGCTCGTCCACCAGGCCGGCGCACGACAGGTCGGGATAGCGGTGGAAGAGCCCCGCGGTGGCGATCACCTTCTCCATCACGCCCGGCAGCGGCGGGTACGGGTTCTCGTTGGAGGACAGCTTGAAGGCTGCGGGACCGCCGACCGCGGCGGGCTTGCCCGGCTTGTACGTCGGGATGCCGTCCAGCTCGACGCGGAGCCGGGGCCCCGTACCGCCCACCGCAGGGCTCGTGTTGCTCACCGCAGGTCCTCCTCGGCCGTTCACGGGTGTCGCACTTCAATGCTGCTCACCATAAGAGGATTCAGGGCCCTTGCGAAGGCCCCGGGAGCAGGGGGCGCACGCCGCCCTGGCGCGCGCCCGTGGTCCGCGCCGTGGCGCGCATCCCCCGTAGAGGTGAGTTGAGACAACTTCGAAACATGGACCTTTCGACAGGCACACGCCGTCCGATGCATGCCAGACCACAGCGGGAACGGACAACTCCCACTTCTTCCAAGGACATTGGGTGCTTTTGACCATGCAGAAACGTGCCTGCTGAGGGGTGCATATGCGACCGGCCCCACCGCCCGCCCGCGCCCTAATATCGGCTGGCCATGACAGCAGCAGGGAAACACCAGGTGAGCCGGACGGACACAACCCGCCGGGGAAACCGGCAGGGTCGGGCGGGCATCCGGGACGTCGCAGCCGCAGCCGGTGTCTCCATCACGACTGTCTCGGACGCGCTCAACGGCAAGGGGCGTTTACCCGACGCCACCAGAAGCCATGTCCGAGAGGTCGCCGAGCGCCTCGGCTACCGTCCTTCCGCCGCCGCCAGAACCCTCCGTACCGGCAAATCGGGCCTCATCGGCCTGACCGTGACGACGTACGGGGATGAACCTTTCACCTTCACCGAATTCGCCTACTTCGCCGAGATGGCCAGAGCCGCCACCTCCGCCGCGCTGGCCCGGGGCTACGCCCTCGTCATCCTCCCCGCCACCTCACGCCACGACGTCTGGGCGAACGTCGCCCTCGACGGCACCGTCGTCATCGACCCCTCCGACCATGACCCGGTCGTCACCGAACTCGTACGCCAGGGCCTGCCCGTCGTCTCCGACGGCCGGCCCGCGGGCACCCTCCCCGTCACCGCCTGGGTCGACAACGACCACGAGGCGGCCGTCCTCGACCTGCTCGACCACCTCGCCGACGCGGGCGCCCGCCGGATCGGCCTGCTCACCGGCACCACCACCGACACGTACACCCGCCTCTCCACCTCCGCGTACCTGAGCTGGTGCGAACGGGTCGGCCAGGACCCGGTGTACGAGTCCTACCCGGCCCACGACCCGTGCGCGGGGGCCGTCGCCGCCGACCGGCTCCTCGCCCGCCCGGACCGCCCGGACGCCGTCTACGGGCTCTTCGACCCCAACGGCACCGATCTGCTCGCCGCCGCCCGGCGGTACGGGCTGCGCGTCCCCGAGGACCTGCTGCTGGTGTGTTGCAGCGAGTCCACCGTGTACGCCACGACGGAACCGCCCATCACGACGCTCTCCCTCAAACCGCGCCGGATCGGGACCGCCGTCATCCAGCTCCTCATCGACGCCATCGAAGGAATCAACACCGGGGCGCCCATCGAGCAGGTGATACCGACCGAGCTGGTCGTCAGGACCTCGTCCCAACGCCGCCCGCCCCGCACCACGGTCAGTGCCCCCAGGTCCCCGGCGGGGGACTGACGGGGCGCTGCCGGGGCGCGGGCCCCCGGCACATTTGGGGTGATCGGCGTGCAAACCTCCGGCGAACCCGAGGTGCGACAGGATTCACCACCCCTGGTGCGTCACACAGGAGGAGCGGGATTCCTATGATGGGCCCACGACACCATGGACCTTTCCTGACCTCCGGTGGGCACACACCCACCGGAGAGGGCGAGCCCGAGAGGTGTACGGCGGCGCGACGGTGGTGGAGGGGTCGATGACACAGGGGGCCGGTCAGGGACCCGCGGTGCGGACGGCGACGTTGCGCGACTTCCGCGTCCCGCCGTACGCGCAGGTTCCCGTGCAGTCCGGGCAGCCGGGGCATCCCGAACAGTCCGGGCAGCGGGAGCACGGCCACGAGGCCGCGCACATCTCCATGTCCGGGCATCCCGGCAACGCGATCCCCGACGACGAGCTCCCGGACGGCTACACACCGACCGAGCGCGACCTCCCGGTGATCGGCCCGGAAGGGGTGACCGTGCAGCTGCACCTCGCACCCGACGAACTCCCCGAGCCGGGCGGACCCGGCCCGCTCTACGTCGTCGGCGACGTCCACGGCTACCTCGACCAACTCCTCGCCGCGCTCGGCGAACAGGGCCTCATCGACGCCGCCGGCAACTGGTCGGCCGGCAACGCCCGGCTCTGGTTCCTCGGCGACTTCACCGACCGCGGGCCCGACGGCATCGGCGTCATCGACCTCGTGATGCGGCTCTCCGCCGAGGCGGCGGCGGCCGGCGGCTACTGCAAGGCCCTGATGGGCAATCACGAACTGCTGCTCCTGGGCGCCAAGCGCTTCGGCGACACCCCCGTGAACTCCGGGGCCGGCACGGCCACCTTCCAGGCGGCCTGGCTCCTCAACGGGGGTCAGAAGTCCGACATGGAGCGCCTCCAGGACGTCCACCTCCAGTGGATGTCGCGGCTCGACGCGGTCGTCGAGGAGGACGGGCATCTGCTGATGCACTCCGACACCACGGCCTACCTGGACTACGGCTCGTCCATCGACGACGTCAACGACACCGTCCACCAGATCCTCACCCGCAACGACGCGGACGAATGCTGGGACGTGTTCCGCAAGCTCACCAAGCGCTTCGCGTTCCGCGACGAGGGCGGCCCCGAGGCCGTACAGGAACTGCTCTCCACGTACGGCGGACAGCGCGTCGTCCACGGCCACAGCCCCATTCCGTATCTCCTGGGCGAGGTCGGCACCGAGGACGCGTCGGACGGCGAGGGCGGCGGCCCCGTCGTGGAAGGGCCCCACGTGTACGCGGACGGTCTGGCCATCGCCATGGACGGCGGAGTGACCATGGCGGGGAAACTGCTGGTGGTCCGGCTGCCGCTGGACAACTGACCGCTCTCCCGCCCACCACCGGATCGACATGGATCCGGTGTTTTCCGGAAACCCCCTGTCACCGCGCGGCAAAACAGCTCTACCATCGGCTTATCCGTAGCAGGCTCTCCTTCCGTTTCCGCCAACCGCCCGTTCACACGGGCGCATCGGCCCTACGGAGCATCGGGGGATGCACATGAAAAGCGCTCCGCACCTGCTGAGCGAGGATCGCGCGGATTTCGAGCGGATCCTCGACGAGGCTCTGCGCACCGCGCACGACCGCCCGGACCTGGCCGACGTGGGCCGGCGGCTGAACGCCGAGCAGTTGCGCACGATGGCCCTCAACGCCACCACGCTCATAGCCACCGCCGCGGCCGCCGAGTACGAGCACTACGCCAAGATGCGCGAGGAGTTCCGCTCCCCGGTCGCCTCCCCGGCGCTGAGCGGCTCCGTCCGGGAGCCCGCCACCACCGAGGAGGATGACGACACGGGCGCGGGTTTCGCGGCCGTCATCACCGTCCTGGTCCCTGTCCTGGGCGGCACCGCGGCCCTGATCTTCCTTCTCGTCGGCTACCTCCTCAGGGCCGTCACCTCGGCGCCCGCCTTCGCCGACTCCCTGCTCGCGGTGGGCTGGTTCTTCGGCGCGGTCACCGTGGTCGGGATCCTCGGCGCGGCAGTCGGCCTGCTGATCACGGCGGTACGCAACGGGGCCACCCAGGTCCCCGCCGCCGAGGAGTCCGGCGGCGAGCTGCCGGACGAGGTCGCCCGGGCCAGGGAGGCCTGGCGCCACGCCCTCCTGGAGCGCGGCATCCTGCCCTTCCTGCGCAGGGCCCTCGCCGACCCGACCGCGGGCCGGGCGGCGCCGGGACCGGCCCGTACGGTGGGGCACCTGCCCAAGATCGGCTACAGCCACCCCGGCTTCTCCAGCCCCGACGAAGGCTCGGCGGCCCACCAGCGCCCCACGTTCAGCAGCCCGGACTTCACCAGCCCCGACTTCGGCGGCCCGGAACACAAGCCCGAGTAACCCACCCCGGGCCATCCCGGACAGTCCCGGGCCATCCGCGGCCGCACTGGGCCCGGGGCAGGGGGGCACCACCGCGGTGGGCGAAGGGACACCCGGCCGCAGCCGGAGTCCCCCGCCCACCCCATCTCACTCACCTCACGGAGTCACTCCGCCAGCGGCAGGTACACCCGGTTGCCGGCCGCCGCGAACTCCTTCGACTTCTCCGCCATGCCCGCCTCGATCTCCTCGGGCACCAGGTCACCGCCGTGCTGGCGCCTGATGTCCTGCGAGATCTTCATCGAGCAGAACTTCGGCCCGCACATCGAGCAGAAGTGCGCGGTCTTCGCCGGCTCGGCCGGCAGCGTCTCGTCGTGGAACGCCCGCGCCGTGTCCGGGTCGAGGGCCAGGTTGAACTGGTCCTCCCACCGGAACTCGAACCGGGCGTCCGACAGCGCGTCGTCCCACTCCTGCGCCCCCGGGTGCCCCTTGGCGAGATCCGCCGCGTGCGCCGCGATCTTGTAGGTGATCACGCCGGTCTTCACGTCGTCGCGGTCCGGGAGGCCCAGGTGCTCCTTGGGCGTGACGTAGCAGAGCATCGCCGTGCCCCACCAGGCGATCATCGCCGCGCCGATGCCCGAGGTGATGTGGTCGTACGCGGGCGCCACATCCGTCGTCAGCGGGCCGAGCGTGTAGAACGGCGCCTCCTCGCAGATCTCCTGCTGGAGGTCGATGTTCTCCTTGATCTTGTGCATCGGGACGTGCCCGGGGCCCTCGATCATGGTCTGGACGTTGTGCCGCTTGGCGATCGTGTTCAGCTCGCCCAGCGTCCGCAGCTCGGCGAACTGCGCCTCGTCGTTCGCGTCCGCGATGGACCCGGGCCGCAGCCCGTCCCCGAGGGAGTACGTCACGTCGTAGGACGCGAGGATGTCGCACAGCTCCTCGAAGTTCTCGTACAGGAACGACTCCTTGTGGTGCGCCAGGCACCACGCGGCCATGATCGAGCCGCCGCGCGAGACGATGCCGGTCTTGCGGCGAGCGGTCAGCGGCACGTACCGCAGGAGCACCCCGGCGTGGACCGTCATGTAGTCGACGCCCTGCTCGGCCTGCTCGATGACCGTGTCCTTGTAGATGTCCCAGGTCAGCTCCTCGGCCTTGCCGTCGACCTTCTCCAGCGCCTGGTAGAGCGGCACGGTGCCGATGGGGACGGGGGAGTTGCGCAGCACCCACTCGCGGGTGGTGTGGATGTTACGGCCGGTGGAGAGGTCCATGACCGTGTCCGCGCCCCACTTGGTGGCCCACGTCATCTTGTCCACCTCCTCCTCGATGGAGGAGGTGACCGCGGAGTTGCCGATGTTGGCGTTGACCTTCACCAGGAACCGCTTGCCGATGATCATCGGCTCGATCTCCGGGTGGTTGACGTTCGCCGGCAGGACGGCCCGGCCCGCGGCGATCTCGTCACGGACGACCTCGGGCGCGACGTTCTCCCGGATCGCCACGTACTCCATCTCCGGGGTGATGTCGCCGCGCCGCGCGTACGCGAGCTGCGTCACCGCCTGCCCGTCACGGCCCCGCCGGGGCTGGCGCGGCCGGCCCGGGAACACCGCGTCGAGGTTCCGCAGCCCCCCGCGCGGCGAGGTGTGCTTGAGCCCGTCGTCCTCGGGGCGGACCGGCCGGCCCGCGTACTCCTCGGTGTCCCCGCGCCCGATGATCCAGTTCTCCCGCAGCGGCGCGAGCCCGCGGCGGACGTCCGTCTCGATCGACGGATCGGTGTACGGCCCGGACGTGTCGTACAGCGTCACGTCCTTGCCGTTGGTGAGGTGCACCTGGCGGACCGGCACCTGGAGGTCGGGGCGCGAGCCCTGGACGTATCCCTTGTGCCAGCCGATGGACCTCTCGGTCCCGTTCTGATCCACGGCCCCGCCCGGCTTCCCCGATTCGCTCGGGGAATCCGATTCCGAGGCAGGCGTGTGTGCGTCCTGAACGGTCATGAGACCTACTCCCTACGCCGGCATTACCCGGTAACAGGTTCGGCGGTCGGCGCAGCGTGGGGGCCCCGGGGAAGAGTCCCGGAACCGCTCAGTCAACGCCCTCTCAGCCCGGTGCTCCGAGCTCCCGCGTGTGCAAAGGTGTGTCCACGCTAGCCCCATGACCGGCGTGCTGAACAGAGGGCCTCCGGCTTCTTGCGATGATCGGGGGGTGACCTCATCCCAGCAGAGCCACGAAACGCACGGCCACACGCACAGCCATGGGCCCGCCGAGCCGGTCTCCCAGCACCTCCGCAAGGTCATCGCCGCGGTGCTGATCCCGTTCGCCGCGGCCGTGGTCGTGGGTCTGGTCGTCCTGTGGCCCGGCGGCGCGCCCGCCCATGAGCGCTCGGGGGTCGGCTTCGACCGGCAGACCGAGCAGGGTCAGGTGGTGAAGCTCCAGGCGGTCGACTGCAAGGACGTGAACGCCTCCCAGGTCCCGTCCACCGGCGACACCTCGACGCCCGAGGGGCGGGAGGCGGAGCAGGCCCAGACCGGGAAGTGCAAGAAGGCCACGGTCGAGGTCACCAGCGGCAAGGAGAAGGGCCGCACGTTCGTCGAGGTCGTCCAGCCGGACGCGCCGCGGCAGTTTCACGTGAAACAGGGCGTCGTCCTGGCGTACGCGCCCGACGCGCCCCACGATCTCCAGTACTCGGTCACCGACGTCGACCGGCACGTCCCCATGGCCCTCCTCGCCGGGATCTTCGCCCTCGCGGTGGTCGTGGTGGGACGGCTGCGCGGACTGATGGCGCTGATCGCCCTCGCGGTCTCCTTCGGAGTGCTGACACTCTTCATCCTCCCCGCGGTGCTGCAAGGCTCGAACCCGCTGGTCGTCGCCGTGGTCGGGGCCAGCGCGATCATGCTCATCGCGCTCTACATGTGCCACGGGCTGACCGCGAGAACCTCGGTCGCGGTCATCGGCACACTGGTCTCCCTGATGCTCATCGGACTGCTGGGGTCGATCTTCATCGGCTGGGCGAGCCTGACCGGCAACACAGACGACAGCACCGGCCTGATCCACGGGCTGTACCCGCACATCGACATGAGCGGCCTGCTGCTGGCCGGAGTGATCATCGGGTCGCTCGGTGTCCTCGACGACGTGACCGTGACCCAGACCTCGGCGGTCTGGGAACTGCACGCCGCAGACCCGTCGATGGGACCACGTGCCCTCTACCGGGCGGGGATCCGCATCGGCCGCGACCACATCGCGTCGGTCGTCAACACGCTCGTCCTGGCCTACGCGGGCGCCGCGCTGCCCCTGCTGCTGCTCTTCTCCATCGCGCAGTCCGGCGTGGGCACGGTCGCCAACAGCGAGCTGGTCGCCGAGGAGATCGTACGGACCCTCGTGGGATCGATCGGCCTGGTCGCGTCCGTGCCCGTGACCACGGCCCTCGCGGCGCTCGTGGTGTCCGCGGACCGGCCGGGGACGGCGGGGCCGCGGACGGCGCCCACCGTGCCGGGACAGGGCCTGCCGCTGCGCCCGCACGGCAGCAGGGGCCGCCGCCGCAAGAAGTGACGGCGCCGGCCCGCGTCGCCCCGTGACGGTCAGCCCGCGTTCTCCTCCGCCAGGATGCGGCCGAGCGCCTCCTCGAGGCTGCCCTCGAAGTCACCGAGCGTGCGCTCCTGGCCGAGCGGGACCAGCCGGTCCGTACGGTCCAGGAAGGCCACGACCGGCGCGGCACTCACGCGGAACAACGCGTGGTCCTCGCCGACCTGGAGTCGGATATGAACATCGGAAAGATCCTCCGGCTCGGTCGGCGAGATGTGCACGTCACCGTCACCACTGGGCGTGTTGATGCCGTCCAGCAGCAGCTCACGGCCAAAGGTCCAGGTCACGGGGGCATCACCCGGCAGATGGAACGTCATCCGCACCGCGTACGGATCCCCCATCTCGTAGTGCAGTTCCACCGGGATACGGAACGAGAGCTCCTCTGAGACGAGGAAACTCATCAAAACCTCGGCCTGGACCGACTCGCGCATCATGTACTCCGGAGTAGATGAAGCTGTGGCTGGGAATGATCCCTGACCCTCTTGACGCCATAGTCCTGGACGGGCCAGCAGATCACAAGGAGTAATTTTTCAGATACCGATAGAGAAGGCGACCGAGGTCAGCAGAGAACTGATCTCTCTCCGTAACCGCTCCACCGCCGGGAGCAACTGATCCTCCCGGTGACAAGGTACGGAAATGGCCATCGCGGCGGCCGTCGAACCGGCGGTGATGGGCACCGCGGCACAGACCGTGCCGAGCGCGTACTCCTGCCGCTCCACGACCGGCTCCATCCGCCCCAGCGACCCGAGGCGCTCCAGCAGGGCGACCCGGTCGGGCACGGAATGGGGGGTGAGAGGGCTCACGGGATGGCGGTCAAGGTGATCGTCCCGCGACGCGTCGTCGAGCTGGCTCAGCAGGCACAGGCCGATCGCGTGGGCATGGCCCGTCTCGCGGAAGTCGGCCCACTCGGCGACAGCCGGCCGCGCCGGGCTGTCCGCCACGGACACCAGGTCGATCTCACCCTCGTGGTAGACCGCGAAGTACACCGGGACGCCGATCGCGTCACGCCAGCGCCCGATCGCGTCCGTGATCTTGCTGCGACGATTCTGCAGCCCCTCGCCGCTCACCAGCCGCTGCGCGGCGTCACCGAGGACGAACACCCCGCTCTCGCGCCGCAGATAACCCTCGTGCGTGAGCGTGCGCAGCAGGTGGTACGCCGTCGGCAGGGGCAGCCCGGCCTCGCGGGCCAGCTGTTTCGCGGGGGCGCCGTCGGGGTGGGAGGCCGCCGCCTCCAGCAGGCGCAGCGCCCGCCGGACGGACCCGATGAGGGTGGGCGCCGCGGGACGCGGAGCGGTGGCGGCTGTGGGCATGAGGTCACCCCCGAGGGAATCCTGAGGCCCCGCCCGGAAGGATCGTATGAACCGCAGGCCGGGACGATCTCCCACGGTGCTTTCCGAGGGCGCGGCAGAGGATTGTCACTCTAGGGGCAGGCCACGCCGAGGAGTGGTTTCCCGTTCACCTTTCCCCCGCGCGGGCTAACGCCCGTACGGCCCTGCCAGTCGCCGCGCCTACCAGTCGCCGCGCGACGACGACGAGGACGACAGGAACTTGCGTACGACATAGACGAGCCCGCCGACGATCGCGACGAAGAGCAGCAGCTTGAAGAGCAGCGAGATCAGAATGCCGACCACCGTGGCGATCAGCCCGCCGAACACGACGATGGCGATCACGGGCACCGCGATCCACTTCACCCACCACGGCATCCCCGTGAATATCTCCCGCACGGCCATCGTCCTACCTCGCTTCGCCCAGTACCTCGCACATCGACACCCGAGGCGTCGACCTGACATCCCCGATGCTAGATCCGCGGGCGCGCCGACGGAGGGCCCGGAGCCCCCGCTCTCCCCTGATCCGACCCTGAGCCCGCCCTGAGGGTCCGGCCGTCCGGCCCCGAGGGATCCGGCCCGGAAGACCCGCCCCCACGGATCCGGCACTCCGGGGCGACGCCGCCGCGCTCAGCCCTCCGGCGGCGAGAAGACCACCATCACCCGCAGATCCTCCGTGATGTGGTGGAACTTGTGCGCCACCCCCGCCGGCACGTACACCACACTGCCCCGCCCGACCGCGGTCGTCTCCATACCGACCGTGATCGACGCCCGCCCGCTCACGACGAAGTACACCTCGTCCTGACTGTGCGGCCGCTGCGGATCCGTCTCACCGGCGTCCAGCGCGTACAACCCCACGGACATGTTGCGTTCCCGCACGAACTGCAGATACGCCCCGTCGTTGGCGGCGCGCTCCGCCTCCAGCTCATCAAGTCGAAATGCCTTCATGTCACGATCACACCATGAAGAATTTCCTAGTCAAGACGATCGCCAACGCCGGGGCACTGGCGGTCGCCATCTGGCTGATCCACGACATCACCCTGAGCGGCGACAGCACCGGCCGCAAGGCCTTGTCCCTGGTGCTCGTCGCCCTCGTCCTCGGCCTCGTCAACGCGATCGTCAAGCCGATCGTGAAGCTGCTCACACTGCCGCTGTTCATCCTCACGCTCGGGCTCATAACCCTGGTGATCAACGCCCTCATGCTGCTGCTGACGTCCTGGCTCGCCGACAAGCTGACCCTCGACTTCCACGTGGACGGCTTCTGGACCGCCGTACTCGGCGGGCTGATCATCTCCGTCGTGTCGTGGGCCCTCAACGTCGCACTCCCCGACGAGGACTGACCCCGATGACGTCCCCCTACCGCGTGTGCTTCGTCTGCACCGGGAACATCTGCCGCTCACCCGTCGCCGAATCCGTCTTCCGCGCCCGCCTCACCGAAGCGGGACTGGACACCCTCGTCCAGGTCGACAGCGCCGGCACCGGCGGCTGGCACGAGGGCGACGGAGCCGACCCGCGCGCCGCCGCCGTCCTCGAAGCCCACGGATACGACAGCGACCACACCGCCCGGCAGTTCCAGGCGTCCTGGTTCGCCCACCTCGACCTGGTCGTCGCCCTGGACACCGGACACCTCCGTGACCTGCGGAGCCTGGCACCCACCCCCGCGGACGCCGCGAAGGTCCGGCTGCTGCGCTCGTACGACCCCGCCGTACCATCGACCGGCGATCTCGACGTGCCCGACCCGTACTACGGGGACCGGGCGGGCTTCGAGGAATGCCTGGAGATGGTCGAAGCCGCGAGCGAGGGCCTGCTCATCACCGTACGCACAGCAATCGAGGAGGCGGCATGACCGGCAAGGACAGCACCACGGGGGGCACGACGGCGGACGGCCGCACGGTGGGCACGACGGCCGGCGGTGGCACGGTCGGCGAGGGCACCCGCGCCGTACGGGCCGGGCTGCCCGACCCCGTCAAGTACGAACCGACCCTGCCGGGACCGGTCTTCGCCGCCCACTTCCACCTCCCCGGCGAACCGGTCGGCCCCTACACCTACGGCCGCGACGAGAACCCGACCTGGACCCACCTCGAACGCGCCATCGGCGAACTCGAAGCCCCCGGACAGACCGTCGAAACCCTGGTCTTCGCCTCCGGGATGGCCGCGATCTCCTCGGTGATCTTCTCCCAGCTGCGGGCCGGCGACGCCGTCGTCCTGCCCGACGACGGCTACCAGGCCCTGCCGCTGCTGCGCGAACGCCTGGAGGCGTACGGCATCGAGGTACGGGCCGCCCCCACCGGCGGCGACGCCCAGCTCGGCGTCCTCGCCGGAGCCCGCCTCCTGTGGATCGAGACGCCCTCCAACCCCGGGCTCGACGTCTGCGACATCCGCCGGCTCGTCAAGGAGGCCCACGCCGCCGGCGCCCTCGTCGCCGTCGACAACACCCTCGCCACCCCGCTCGGACAGCGCCCCCTCGAACTGGGCGCCGACTTCTCCGTCGCCAGCGACACCAAGGGCATGACCGGCCACGGCGACATCCTGCTCGGCCACGTGACCACCGCCAACCCGGAACTCGCGGCGGGCGTACGGCGCTGGCGCAAGGTCGTCGGGGCGATCCCCGGCCCCATGGAGGCCTGGCTCGCCCACCGCTCGCTCGCCACCCTCCACCTGCGGGTCGACCGGCAGTGCGCCACCGCCCTCACCCTCGCCGAGACCCTCAGCACCCACCCCGGGATCGCCGGACTGCGCTACCCCGGACTGCCCGGCGACCCCTCGCACGCCGTCGCCTCCGGCCAGATGCGCCGGTACGGTTCCGTCGTCTCGTTCGTCCTGCCCGACCGGGACCACGCCGAACGCTTCCTCGACGCGCTGCGGCTCGTCGACGACGCCACCAGCTTCGGCGGCGTACGGTCCACCGCAGAGCGGCGCGGCCGCTGGGGCGGCGACGCCGTACCCGAGGGCTTCGTCCGCTTCTCCGTCGGGGCCGAGGACCCCGAGGACCTCCTCGCCGACGTCCTGCGCGCCCTGGACGAAGCGGTCCGCTGACCCGCCGTACCCCGGCCGCGCGGCACCCCGCCGCCCGGACGTCGAACGGTCCGAGCCTCCCCCCTCGTGGCTCGGACCGTCCCGGGTTCCACGCGCGAAGAACCACGCGCACAAGGCTAGTTGACTCTGCGTCAGTGTCCAATCACAGTAGCGACAGCCGCCTATCGACATATTTATAGTGGGACCGGTTCACGAAGACAGGACCAGGGACGAACGGGGCCGAGACGGGAGTACCGGACATGGACCTGGCCCTGCTGCGCACCTTCGTCACCGTCCACCGCGCCGGCTCCTTCACCCGCGCCGCCGCCCTCCTCGGCCTCTCCCAGCCCGCCGTCACCGGCCAGATACGCACCCTCGAACGCCAACTGGGCCGCCCCCTCTTCCTGCGCCAGGCCCGCGGCGTCACCCCCACCACCATCGGCGACGAACTCGCCCACCGGGCCGCGCCCCACCTCGACGCCCTCGTCGAGATCGCCGAGACCGGACTCGCCGAGGATTCCGGCGTACGGACCCTCCACCTCGCCGGGCCCCCCGAGTTCACCGCCCAGCGTGCCCTGCCCGCCCTCACCCCGCTCATCGCCCAGGGCCTCTCCCTGCGCATCTCGTTCTTCGCCAACGCCGAGGAGAACCTCGAAGGGCTCGCCGCCGGACATCATGATCTGGCCATCACCACCGCCCGCCCGCGCGGCGGACTCCTCCTCGCGACTCCGCTCTGCGACGAGGAACACGTCCTCGTCGCCTCCCCCCGCTGGGCCGCCCGCCTCGGCCACTCCGTCCTGCGCGAAGGCCACGTCGTCCTCAGCCGGCTCCCCGTCGTCGAGGTCCACGAGTCCCTGCCGCTCGTCTCCCGCTACTGGGCGGCCGTCTTCGACTCCCGCCCCGCGGCCGCCGCGGCCGTCATCGCCCCCGACCTGCGCGCCGTCCTCGAATGCGCCGCCGCCGGCGCCGGACTGGCCGTCCTGCCCCGCTACCTCTGCGAGAACGCCCTCGAACGAGGCGAAGTCGTCGCCCTGCTCGACCCGCCCGTACCCCCGCTGCGGACCTACTTCCTCGCCGTACGCGCCGGCACCCTCACCCTGCCCCGGGTCGCGCGGGCACACGAGTGGCTGCTGCGCGCGGCGGTGGACTGGTGACCTGAGAGCCGCCGCGCGTTTCGGAAGCGGGATCCCGGGCGAACCTCTTCCCATGACCCAACGGCCCGTGGTCAAGCGCACCTCACGCGCCATCCTGCTCGACGGCGACGACCTCATCCTCATCAAACGCACCAAGCCAGGGATGGACCCGTACTGGATCACCCCAGGTGGGGGCGTCGAAACGACCGACAGCACCGTCGTCGAGGCCCTGCACCGCGAGGTCGACGAAGAACTCGGCGCCAAGATCGTCGACATCGTCCCCTGCTTCGTCGACACCGTGGAACACATCGCCGACGGCGGCGTCACCGGCGTCAAGGTGCAGCACTTCTTCGTCTGCCGCCTCGCGTCGATGGACCCCACCCGCCGGCACGGGCCCGAGATCGACGAGCCGTGCGGAGAGTACGAGATCGTCCGGGTCCCGTTCAGCCGCGTCGGCATCGCCGCCGTCCACCTCGTACCGCTGTCCCTGCGGCACTACCTGGACGGCAACATCGAGGGCGTGCGCGCGATGCACGCCCCCGACCTCGGCTGAACGCCCGCGCCAGCCTGTCAGGTGGCGGCCGCCACCAGCTCCTCCAGCGAGTCGTGACGGATCCGCTCGAAGGGGATACCGACCCCCCGCAGCGCGTCCACCCCGCTGCGGATCATCCCGGGCGGCCCCGACAGATACCCGTCGTACTCGTGCCACGGCCCCGAGTCACGCACCGCCTCAGGAAGCCGGCCCGTCAACCCCAGACTCGGCCCCTCGGAGACCACCGGACGCACCGACAGCCACGGATGCACCCGCTGGAGCCGCAGCATCGTGTCGATGTCGTACAGGTCCTGGTCGTGACGCGCCCCGTAGAACACCTCCACCGGCCGCCGGTGCCCCCGCTCGGCCACATCCTCGACCAGCGCCTTGATCGGCGCTATCCCGGTCCCGCCGCCCAGGCAGAGCAGACCGTTGTCCGTGCTGTGGTCGACCGTCATCGACCCCGCCGGCGGCCCGAGCCGCAGGACATCGCCCGGAGCCGCCCGGTGCACCAGCGCGTTGGACACCCATCCCGCCGGGACCGCCTTCACGTGGAACGCCAGCAGACCGTCCGGACGCGGTGCGGAGGCGAACGAGTAGTGCCGCCACACCCGGGGCCACCACGGCGTCTCCAGGCTCGTGTACTGCCCCGCCAGGAACGGGTACGGCTGGTCCGGCCGGACCGTGACCACCGCGATGTCGGACGTCCGCAGCTCGTGCGAGACCACCTCTGCCTGCCACCAGGCGGGCGCGTGCCGCTCGTTCTCCGCCGCCGCGTCGATCATGATCTGCGAGATCGTCGTGTACGTCCTGACCCAGGCGCCCTCGGTCTCCTCGTCCCACGTGTTCGTGGCGTACCGCGTGAGCGCGCCGATGAGGGCCTCGCCGACCGCCGGGTAATGCGTCGCCTGCGTCCCGTACTTGCGGTGGCCCCGGCCCAACTGGCGCAGGTAGTCGGTGAGGACGGCCGGCGAGTCCATGTGCTCGGCCGCCGTCAGCAGCGCCTTGAGGAGCCGGTCGCGCTGGGCGTCCATGGCGACCGGGAACAGGTTGCGCAGATCGGGGTGGCGCACGAAGAGCAGGGCGTAGAAGTACGAGGTCACCTGATCGGCGACAGGTGCGATCTCGCCCAGGGTCCGGCGGATGAGGATCGCGTCGGGTGACGCGTTCGGATCCTCGACGGGGGCGGCGGACGCGGCGGGCGCCGGGGCCTCGCTGGGGGCATCCGCAGCGGGCACGGGGGCCTCACTGCGCGCATCCGCAGCGGGCGTGGAGGCCTCGCGGGGCACATCCGCGGCTGGGGCGGAGGCCCCGAGGGACGGATCCGCGGCAGGCGCGGGGGATTCACGGCGTCGGTCCCCGGAGGCGGACGCGCTCGGCGCGTCCGCGGCAGGCGGCGCGGCGGCGGGGGACGGCTCGGCGGCCGGCGCCGGGGCGACGGCGGCGGGCAGTTCGGCGCCCGGGGTGCCGGCGGCGGGAGGAACGGCGGACGGCCCGGGGCCCGGGGCGGGGGGCGCTGTAGCCGGGCTGTGGCTCTGGGCCGGCGGCGGCGCGGCGGCCGGAGGCTGGGCCGCGGATACGGGAGCCGAGGCGGCCTGGGGGTGCCCGGCGGCCGGTTCGGCGGCCGGAGCGGGCACCTCGGGAGGCAGCGCGCCCGACACGGGCGCCGGGGCCGGTGCCGTTGCCCGCTCGGGGGCCTCGGCGCGTGCGTGCTGCGGCAGGTCGGGTTCCACGGGAAGCGGGAGCCCACGTTCGGGCCGCGCCAAGCCCGGAAGCTCGGCGGAGGGGCGCTCCCGCGGCGTACCGGCGCCCGCCGCGGAGTGACGTACCGGCGCCTCCGCGGGGGCGGGGACCTCCTCCGGCAGTACGGCCGACGGCAGCACCGCCCGGGACGCCCCGGCCGGGGACGTCCCGGACCCGCCCTCGGCCGGTACGGGCTCCGCGGGCCCGGCCCCCGGCGCTACCGGCCCGGGCCCCGGCGTGGCAGCCCGTACCGCCGCGACCACGGCCTCCCCGGAAGCCGGCCTCGCACCGGCCCGCACACCCTTGTTGCGCGGCCGGAAGGCATCGGAGACCCCGCCCGACGCAGGCCCGGAAGCCCCCGGCGCCGAAGCCCCCGGCGCCCCCGGGCCGTCACGCCGGGACGACCCCGCACGGTCGGCCCCCGACCCCACGAGGCGGATGGCCGCCAAAGACCGGCCCGCACCCGGTATTCGGTCCCGGGGTACGGAATCCGCGGCGTCGTCCGCCTCCGCGTCCGGCGTGCCCTCACTGCTGGGCACCCGTCGGGGAGTGAACCAGCCGCTCCCCCCGCCGTCTCCGGAAGGGCCTTTGTCGGCCGACGTAGTGGTCGGAGCGTCCATGGTGTGCCTCGCCTCGAACATCTTTCGGTCGGTCTGCGCACTTCCGCTGGCCCGGAAAGCGCGAGCAATTCCCCGCTTGGCTGGGACTGTTGGCAGCCCACGTTAGCCCCCGTGCCACCCCCGGCCGGAGCAGGAGGCGAAGGAATGTGACATTGCCCGCAGTCCTCGTCGCCGCAGCATGGCAGGCCGGGTCACCACCCGGGACAAAGAGCGCGAAGTCCGGGCATCCACACCGGCTTTCCCGTTATGCTGCATCGCTCCCGTGCCCATTCGCCGCCGTCCGGCCGCGGAACTCGCGACACCACGGTCCAGCGTATTACCGTTCCCGGCGCACCAGTTCATACGCCCCGCGCAGGTCGCCGCCACCGGCACCGCCGCGAAGATCTCCGCGTCCGACATCGAATCACCCTGGACAACACAGCCGTCCAGTCCCACCCCGAACTCTGCACACAGCCGGTCCGCGATCTTCACCTTCGCCACCGGATTCGAAATGCCCGCCTGATCGACCGGCTCCGAAAAGGCCGACACCGGCCACCGCGAACAATGCTCCGCATACGCACCCACACTTCACGAACAGCGCGCCACCGCCCTGTACGCCGAAGCCAGTACATACGGATACTCCCGCCGTCAGACGCCCACCGCGCCCGCGCGAGGCACCGTGTTTCACGTGAAACCACTAAGGCGCCCCGCCCGCCGCGCGCTGCTCCTCGCGCACGTCGCGACCTCCGTCAGTTGGCTCGGACTCACCCTGGGACTGCTCACCCTCGGCATCGCCGCCTACACCACCGCCGACCCCGACACCACCCGGGCCGCCTACCGGGCCATGAAGATCCTCATCGACCCACTGATCCTCCCCCTCGCCCTCGCCGCCCTCCTCACCGGCGTGATCCTCTCCCTCGGCACCCCCTGGGGCCTGGCCAGGCACCGCTGGATCTGGATCAAGTTCTGGCTCACCCTCGTCACCCTCACCGCCACCACCTTCGCGCTGCGCCCCACCATCAACGCCGCCGCGGACGCCGGAACCCCCGACATCAGCCTGGTCGCCGCCCCCTCCGTCGCCAGCTCCGCCTACTTCTTCATGACAGCCCTCTCCGTCCTCAAACCCTGGGGCCTCACCCGGCGCGGCCGACGCCTGCGGAACCTGGGCAGTTCCCACAAAGCGGTGGACGGACGATCACCCGCTCGGACACGCTGACTCCCATGCCGACACCGCACGCCGCCCTGCCGATCCGCCGCCTGACCCTCGCCGACCTCACCGTCTGCGCCGACCTCGCCGAGGAACGCGGCTGGGCACGCGAAGAACACAAATGGGGTCTCCTCCTGGCAGCCGGCACCGGTCACGGCATCGACGCACCGGACGGCAAAGGCCTCGCCGCCATGTGCGTGACCACCTCGTACGGCCCCGCACTCAGCACCTTCGGCATGATGGTCGTCGCCGGACGGTTCGGCCGCCAAGGCCTCGGCCGCCGGCTCCTGACCCACGCGATGCACGAAGCCGGGGACACCCCCTTCGCCCTCTACGCCACCGCCCAGGGCCGCCCCCTCTACGAACAACTCGGCTTCACCGCGGTGGGCGACACCCACACCGTCCGCGGACACTTCAACCCCCCGGACCACGACCGCCCCGCACCCGCCAACGGCAACACCACCGTCCGGCCCGCGACCGCCGACGACCTCCCCGGCCTCGTACGGCTCGACAACGAGGTGTTCGGCATCGACCGCACCCACCTCCTCGCCCGGCTCCCCTCCTTCACCGACCGCCTCCTGATCACCGAGACCGGCACCACCATCACCGGATACGCCGGCATCTGGCCCTCCACCACCTGCGACGTCATCGCCCCCCTCATCGCCCACGACACCGACACCGCCCACACCCTGATCCACGCGCTCGCTACCGGGACCGACCGGCCCGTCCGCCTCGACATCGACGCCCGCCACACCGACCTCCTGGACCGGCTCAAGCACAGCGGCGTCGAACTCGTCTCCACCACCAGCACCATGACCCGCGGCATCCCCGACCTGCCCGGCGACCCGACCCGCCGCTACGCCCCGCTGAACCTGGCCATGGGCTGACCAGAAAGTAGTTGCAGACGCGGAATATTGCGCCGGTCCCCTATCCTGGGCACAGGACAGGCGAGAACCGACGACGGAGGACAGCCGCATGACAGCCACGGACCCCGCCCTCACCGCGCTCGCCCAAGGCTGGGTGGCCCTCTCCCTCCTCCACGGGAAGATCGAGGCCCACATCGAACGCGCCCTCCAGTCCGCGCACGACCTCAGCGTCCGCGAGTACTCCCTCCTCGACGTCCTCAGCCGCCAGCACGACGGACCCGGCGGCCACCTCCAGATGAAACAGGTCGCCGACGCCGTCGTCCTCAGCCAGAGCGCCACCACCCGCCTCGTCACCCGCCTAGAGGACCGCGGCCTCCTCCGCCGCTACCTCTGCGACACCGACCGCCGCGGCATCTACACCGACGTCACCGAAACCGGCCTCGCCCTCGTCACCCGCGCCCGCCCCACCAACGACACCGCCCTGCGCGAAGCCCTCGACGAAGCCGTCAAGAACCCCGAACTCGCCCCCCTCGTCCAAACCCTCGAAGACCTCCGCATCCCCGCGTAGCACACCCCACGCCCCCGCGTAGGCTGCGGATCATGAGCGACGACCTGGAGATACGCCCCGCCGGCCACGACGACCTCCCCGCCATCGTGGCGCTCCTCGCCGACGACCCCCTCGGCGCCCGGCGCGAATCCCCCGACGACCTCACCCCGTACACCGAGGCCCTCGACCGGCTCATCCAGGACCCAAACCAGCACGCCGTCGTCGCCGTACGCGACGGACGCGTCGTCGGCACCCTCCAGCTCACGATCGTCCCCGGCCTCTCCCGGCGCGGCGCCACCCGCTCGATCATCGAGGGAGTCCGCGTCCACGCCGACGAACGCGGCAGCGGCCTCGGCACCCGCTTCATCGAATGGGCCGTCGACGAATCCCGCCGCCAGGGCTGCCAACTCGTCCAACTCACCTCCGACACCACCCGCACCGACGCCCACCGCTTCTACGAGCGCCTCGGCTTCACCGCGTCCCATGTCGGATTCAAGCTGAGTATCTGAAAACCGCACCCTTTTCCGATTCGTCTCGTTGCCCCCGGCAAGGGGGACGGTCATGTGTACGGACGAGGTCCCCCGACTCGAACGGGCCACCCGGCCCAGGAGGAGACGGACCCCCACATGCTCGACGAGATAGCGCTGACCGAATCGAAGACCCTGCGCGCGAGCGTCGCGGAACGCGACGAAGTCCTCGACAAGGTCAAACAACTGACCCTCTCCCCGGACGGCCTCCACGCCACCACGAAGGACGTCGCCACCTACTTCGAGGTCGGGGAGACCGTGATCTGGGCCGTCATCCATGATCACCGCGAAGAGATCGAGTCCAACGGATACCGCGTCCTCAAGGGCGAGCAACTGCATTGCTTCAAGCAAGTCTGTGGGATCAAGTCCCGCAGCCGGTCCCTCGGAGTCTTCTCCCGGCGGGCCGTCCTCAACACCGCGATGCTCCTGCGCGAGAGCGTTGTCGCACGTCAGGTGCGTACGTACCTCCTCGACCACGAGGAAAGCGGCCGCCGCGAACCTGTGGACAACCTTTTCCACAGGCTGACCGAGTGGGTCGACGAGCGGATCTCCGAGGCCCTCGTCCGCCACCTGGCCACGCGCGTCGACGCGGACGTGACACGGATCGCCGAGGACGCGGTCCGCACCACGATCGGCCGGACGGTGGTCCCGCTCCTCGACGTCGCCATCCGGAACGACAGCGAACACCG
This sequence comes from Streptomyces liangshanensis, assembly GCF_011694815.1. NCBI lineage: Bacteria > Bacillati > Actinomycetota > Actinomycetes > Kitasatosporales > Streptomycetaceae > Streptomyces > Streptomyces liangshanensis. Next base: position 4,001,420 of record NZ_CP050177.1, on the reverse strand, counting down.
CGGCCGCATCGAAGCGCTCGACGCCGAAGTCACCCGGCTCCGCCGCGTCCTGCGGGAACGGGAGGCCGCCGGGTCGATGGGCGCGCTCGACGCGATGAACCCCCGGCAATTCGAACAGCACATCGCGTGGCTGTGCCGGCGCGACGGCTGCGACCGCGTCACGGTGACCGGCGGCCACGGCGACACGGGCGCCGACATCGTCGCCTATACGCCGGACGGCCGCCGCGTCGTCGTGCAGTGCAAGTCCCGTACGCCCGCCGCGACCATCACGAGCGGCGACGTGCAGCAGTTCGTCGGCATGGCCAAGCTGGAGTACAAGGCCGACATCGCGCTCCTGGTCGCCACCTGCCCGTTCACCCGGGACGCACTGCTCCTGGCGACCCGGCACGACGTGACGGCGGTCCACCGCGGTCTGCTGGAGTCATGGAACACCGGGGCGGCACTCCAAGTGCTCCGGAACTAGCGCCGGACACGCCCCAGGCCTGCCCGGCGCGGTACACGGCACTACGGGATCGGGCCCGAAGCCGCCAGCGACCCAGGCGGCTCCGGGCCCGTCGGGCACGCGCCCGATCAAACGGGCGGCATGTCCGGTTTCACGTGAAACATCCGATCGGCCGCCTCACGGTGCGAGGCCACGCCACCCCTCCGCGTCCACACCGCCCGGCACGTCCCCCTCCGGGTCGTACGGCTCCCGGGTGAAGACGAACGACCCGAGGTCGAGGTGGCGCACCGACCCGTCGGCCCGCCGCACCACCCGCAGGATCTCGCCCGCGTAGTACCCGTCGAGCCCCGTCCAACCGCCGCCCGGCCGGGCCTCGAAGCGGGAACCTCGGCCGGGGCCGCGCAGCGGATGCAACTCCACCCCGCCGTCCGCCGCCAGCTTCAGCGTCATCGCCTGGGTCCCCCAGTACCAGGGCCCGGTCAGCTCCAGCAGCGCCGGGTCGACCTCAGGAAGCGGCCGCCACGGCTCCGGGATCCGGGGCTCGGCATCCGCCACGATCGCGATGAGTTCGGCCCCCAGCCAGCCGATCGACGGCGCCCCGGTGGCATTGCCCAACGCGACCGCGGCCACCCCGTCCGCCACACTCACCCACAGACCGGCCAGGAAGCCCGGCAGCGAGCCCGTGTGCCCCACCAGAGCCCGGCCGTCCCTGCGGACCAACTGGAGCCCGAGACCGTAACCACCGACAGCGTCCTGCGGGTCCGGCGGCGCGGCCGGCACCGCCATCTCCCGTACCGACGCCGCGCACAGCACCCGGTCGTCCCCCTCCGCGAGGAACACCGCGAACCGGCAGAGGTCCGCCGCGGTCGACCACAGCTGACCCGCCGACGCCATCAGCCCGAGGTCCACCGCCGGCTCGGGAAGCATCACGTCCGCCCAGGGATGCACCGCCCAGGCACCCGCATGGGGAGCGACCGGCTGAGCGGTCGTACGGTCCAGCGACAACGGCTCCAGGACCTCACGCCGCAACACCTCCTCCCACGGCGCGCCCCGCTTCGCCTCGATGAGCGAACCGAGCAGCGTGTAACCGGGGTTGGAGTAGTGATGACGCCGCCCCGGCGTGTGCAACAGCGGCCCCTCGCCCAGCACGTCGGCGAGCGTCGGACGAAGCGTCCCCGGCGTCCGCTCCCACCACAGGCCCGGCGCCTCGGCGGCGAGACCCGCGCTGTGCCCCAACAACTGGAAGATCGTGGAGTCGCCCACCCCCGTACCCGGAAGATGCCTCTCCAGCGGGTCCGCGAGATCGAGCAACCCCTCGTCCCGCAGCCGCATCACCAGCACCGCCGTGAACGTCTTGGTGATCGACCCGATCCGGTACTGCGTGTCCGCGTCCGGCGCATGCCCGTCCACACAGCTACGCGCACCCGTCCACACCAGCCGCCCGTCCCGCACCACGGCCCCGACCACCGACGGCACCCGCCCCTCGGCCTGGGCGACAGCGATACGACGGAACAAGGCACGCCGCGTGGCGGGCAGCAGATCTTCGGGCAACTGATCTTCAGCAGGAGAGGTCATGGACCACATCTACCTGCACCGGGCCGCCCGGTCGACCTCATTCCCCCGCGACTCCCGCCCACAGCCCTGGCGTTACTCCGAAAACCCGGTGGACACCCGCCACCACCATGAAGAGAGTGACGCCCATGACCTCACTCGTACGCCACATCACCGTCGACAGCGCCGACCCCTACACCCTCGCCACCTTCTGGGCCCAGATCCTCGGCAGCACCGTCGGCGAGGACGACCACCCCGGCGACCCCGAAGTACTCGTCACCACCCCAGGCACCGGAATCCTCTTCATCCAGGTCCCCGACCCCAAGACCACCAAGAACCGCGTCCACCTCGACATCCAGCCCCAGGACCGCACCCGCGACGAAGAGGTCGACCGCCTCCTCGCCCTCGGCGCCACCCTCCTCGCCGACCACCGCCGCCCCGACGGCAAAGGCTGGGTCACCCTCGCCGACATCGAAGGCAACGAATTCGACGTGGAACGCAGCGCGGCGGAACGCGCCCAGGACTGACGGCGAACGCGCGCCCCACCCCGACCGATCAACCGTTCGTCACGGGGCCGCTCGCGGCCGTCGAGTAGGACATCTGGAACGCGAGGCGCTCATCGGCCTGGTCACCGATGCGCGCGAGCACGCTGTCCAGGTCCAGGAACTCCTCCCAACCCGGCCTCCCACTCGCCGCCGCGAGCCTGGCCACCACAAGATCCTCGAGCTCGGCGACCCGCCTGTTCTTCCAGATCTTGTCGGCCAGGCTGACCAATAGGTCCTCCGTCCCGGCCTCCTCCGAGGTCCACGAGGCATGCGTCCCGGCAAAGCGCGCCCGGACAGGATCAACACCCCGCGCCACGATCCAACCGATCAAACAAGACCGGCCAATAGCTCGGAAGGGCGAGCCGGCTCAGGTCTGGGCCATGTCCACGAAGCGCGAGTAGTGGCCCTGGAACGCCACCGTGATCGTTGCCGTCGGGCCGTTACGGTGCTTCGCCACGATCAGGTCCGCCTCGCCCGCGCGGGGTGACTCCTTCTCGTACGCGTCCTCCCTGTGCAACAGGATCACCATGTCCGCGTCCTGCTCGATCGACCCCGACTCACGCAGGTCCGACACCATCGGCTTCTTGTCCGTCCGCTGCTCGGGACCACGGTTCAGCTGCGACAACGCGATCACCGGCACCGCCAGCTCCTTCGCCAGCAGCTTCAGGTTTCGCGACATGTCCGAGACCTCCTGCTGGCGGCTCTCCGCCCGCTTCGAACCGCCCGACTGCATCAGCTGCAAATAGTCGATCACCACCAGGCGCAGATCGTTGCGCTGCTTCAGACGGCGGCACTTCGCCCGGATCTCCATCATCGACAGGTTCGGCGAATCATCGATGTACAGCGGTGCCTGCGACACGTCCGGCATCCGCCGCGCCAACCGCGTCCAGTCCTCGTCCGTCATCGTCCCCGACCGCATGTGGTGCAACGCCACCCGCGCCTCCGCCGACAACAGACGCATCGCGATCTCGTTCCGCCCCATCTCCAGCGAGAAGATCACACTCGGCAGATTGTTCTTGATCGACGCCGCCCGCGCGAAGTCCAGCGCCAGCGTCGACTTACCCATCGCGGGACGAGCCGCGATGACGATCATCTGACCCGGATGCAGACCGTTCGTCAGCGAATCGAAGTCCGTGAACCCCGTCGGCACCCCCGTCATCTCACCGCTGCGCGAACCGATCGCCTCGATCTCGTCGAGCGCGCCCTCCATGATGTCGCCCAGCGGCAGATAGTCCTCACTCGTCCGCTGCTCGGTGACCGCGTAGATCTCCGCCTGCGCGGAGTTCACGATCTCGTCGACATCCCCGTCCGCCGCGTATCCCATCTGCGTGATCTTCGTGCCCGCCTCGACGAGCCGCCGCAGCACCGCCCGCTCATGGACGATCTCCGCGTAGTACGAGGCGTTCGCCGCGCTCGGCACCGACTGGACGAGCGTGTGAAGATACGACGCACCGCCGACCCGCGTGATCTCACCCCGCTTGGTGAGCTCCGCCGCCACCGTGATCGGGTCGGCCGGCTCCCCCTTCGCGTACAGGTCGAGGATCGCCTGGAAGACCGTCTCGTGCGCCGGCCGGTAGAAGTCGTGCCCCTTGATGATCTCCACGACATCCGCGATCGCGTCCTTGGACAGCAACATGCCGCCCAGGACCGACTGCTCGGCATCCAGATCCTGCGGGGGCACCCGCTCGAACCCGGTCGATCCGCCGTCCCACGCGCTGTCGTCGCGACCGCGCTCGTGCTGCTCCTCACGGCCCCGGCCCTCGCTACGGCGCTGCCGGGAGACAGGCAGACGGTCACTGGGACCGGTATCGGTCCAGGGGTCGTCCAATGGCTCGGGAATGGACACCGGCCACCTCCTCACGTCCGCTCAGCGGACCTCGCCGTGCCACTCTTTCTACGGCACGACACTGACAAAACGAGAGGCCTGACTCCGGTTCCGGCGCGTCGGACGCCGGTCCACGGTAGGCCCGCCGGCGACGTCAGCCAATCTTGTTATCCACAGGCCATGTGGACGAGAGACCAGATGCTGTGGAGAACTCCCCCGATCCTGTGTACGGACCGGGGGACAGCGCTGTGGACAAAATCATAAAGACCCTTTGGCGACCACCCTGACCTGGGCTTTTTCCGTCCACCGGCTGTGGGGGAGAAAAACTTTCCCGACTGGACCAAGATCAGAACAAACGACGCAGGACCGCGCCCCGGAACCCGCGCGAAGTAAGGATCGCAGATCCTTTGCGTCTCTTACCTGTGGAAGATTAGATTGAGCGCATGACACAGGCCCCCCTGGCAGCCAAGGCGACCCGCCGCCGGCACGACCGCGAGATCGTCGCCCTCGCCGTCCCCGCGTTCGGCGCGCTCGTCGCCGAACCGCTCTTCGTGATGGTCGACAGCGCGATCATCGGCCATCTGGGCACGAGTCAGCTCGCCGGACTGGCGATCGCGGCGGCCCTCCTGACGACCGCCGTGAGCGTCTTCGTCTTCCTCGCCTACGCCACCACCGCGGCCGTCGCCCGGCGGGTGGGCGCGGGCGATTTCCGGGCCGCGATCCAGCAGGGCCTGGACGGCATCTGGTTGGCGCTCCTCCTCGGCGTCGCGGTCATCGCCGTCACCCTGCCGACCGCCCCGTGGCTCGTCGGCCTGTTCGGGGCCTCCGACACCGCGGCGCCGTACGCCGTCACGTATCTGCGCATCTCCAGCCTCGGCATCCCGGCCATGCTGGTGGTGCTGGCGGCCACCGGGGTGCTGCGGGGGCTCCAGGACACCAGGACGCCGCTGTACGTGGCCGTCGGCGGCTTCGGCGTCAACGCGGCGCTCAACGCGGTGTTCGTCTACGGCTTCGGGCTCGGGATCGCCGGGTCCGCGTGGGGCACGGTGATCGCGCAGTGCGGCATGGCGGCCGTCTACCTGGTGGTGGTCGTACGGGGAGCGCGCCGGCACGGCGCGTCGTTGCGTCCCGATCCCGCGGGGATACGGGCGGGTGCGCAGGCCGGAGTGCCGTTGCTGGTCCGTACGTTGTCGATCCGGGCGGTGTTGCTGATCGCCACGGCGGTGGCGGCGCGGCTGGGTGATGCCGACATCGCGGCGCACCAGATCATTCTGTCGCTGTGGAGTCTGACGGCTTTCGCGTTGGACGCGATCGCGATCGCGGGGCAGGCGATCATCGGCCGGTATCTGGGGGCGGGTGATGTCCGGGGGGCGCGGGAGGCGTGCCGTCGGATGGTGCAGTGGGGTGTGGTGTCGGGGGTGGTGTTCGGGGTGGTGCTCGTGTTGGCGCGTCCGTTGTTCGTTCCGTTGTTCACGGGGGATCAGGTGGTGCGTGACGCGTTGGTGCCGGCGTTGTTGGTGGTGGCGGTGTCGCAGCCGGTCTCGGGGGTGGTGTTCGTGTTGGACGGGGTGTTGATGGGGGCGGGGGACGGTCGGTATCTGGCGGGGGCGATGGTGGTGACGTTGGCGGTGTTCGCGCCGGTGGCGTGGGGGGTGCCGTCGTGGGGTGGGGGGTTGACGGCGTTGTGGTGGGCGATGGGTCTGATGATGGCGGTGCGGTTGGTGACGTTGTGGGTGCGGGCGCGGTCGGGCCGGTGGTTGGTGACGGGCGCGACGCGGTGACGGGTGTACGAGGTGGCGGGTGCGACGCGGTGACGTGCCGCAGTGAGGCAAGGCGCTGACGTACGGCTGCGAGATGTCCGGTTTCACGTGAAACATCGCGTGGGGTCGTGGAATGGCGAGAGGGCCGCATCCCCGGGTGGGATGCGGCCCTCTTGTTGCGTGGTGGAGCGTGCTCGGTCGAGCGCTGCGGTTACGCGGCGATGACCTCGATGCCGAGCTTCGCGGCGACCTCGGGGTGCAGACGCACGGACACCTGGTGCGAGCCCAGGGTCTTGATCGGCGCTCCGAGTTCGATGCGGCGCTTGTCGACGTCCGGGCCGCCGGCCGACTTGATCGCCGAGGCGAGGTCGGCGGGGGTGACGGAGCCGAAGAGGCGGCCGGCGTCGCCGGAGCGGACGGCCAGACGCACCTTGACGCCTTCGAGGCGGGCCTTGATCTCGTTGGCCTGCTCGATGGTCGCGATTTCGTGGATCTTGCGTGCGCGCCGGATCTGCGCGACGTCCTTCTCGCCACCCTTGGTCCAGCGGATCGCGAAACCGCGCGGGACCAGGTAGTTGCGGGCGTAGCCGTCCTTGACCTCGACGACGTCGCCTGCGGCACCGAGGCCGGTGACCTCGTGAGTGAGGATGATCTTCATGATTCGGTCACCCTCCCCTTATCGCGCGGTGGACGTGTAGGGCAGCAGCGCCATCTCACGGCTGTTCTTGACGGCCGTGGCGACGTCACGCTGGTGCTGCGTGCAGTTGCCGGTGACGCGGCGGGCACGGATCTTGCCGCGGTCGGAAATGAACTTCCGCAGCATGTTCGTGTCCTTGTAGTCCACGTACTGGGTCTTGTCCTTGCAGAATGCGCAGACCTTTTTCTTGGGCTTGCGCACAGGCGGCTTCGCCATGTGTATCTCCTGTTTTGATCAAGAAGTGGGGTAACGAGCCGGGCCCTTAGAAGGGGGGCTCGTCCGAGTAGCCGCCGCCGGAGCTTCCGCCCCAGCTGCCTCCGCCGTTGCCCCCGCCGCCGCTGGGCGGCTGGCTGCCGCCCGCCGGTGCGCTGGTGGCCCACGGGTCGGCGTCGGGAGCCCCGCCACCGCCCTGGCTGCCGCCGCCGGAGCCGCCGCCCCAGCTGCCGCCGCCCTGCTGGCCGCCGCCGCCACCGCCGCCGTAGCCGCCCTGGCCCTGGCCCTGGCCGCCGCGACCGGTGGTCTTGGTGACCTTGGCCGTGGCGGTCTTGAGGCTGGGGCCGACTTCTTCGACGTCCAGTTCGTAGACCGTGCGCTTGACGCCCTGGTTGTCCTCGTAGGACCGCTGCTTCAGCCGGCCCTGCACGACGACGCGCATGCCGCGCTGGAGCGACTCCGCGACGTTCTCCGCCGCCTGACGCCAGACCGAGCAGGTGAGGAACAGGCCTTCGCCGTCCTTCCACTCGTTGGTCTGCCGGTCGAAGATGCGGGGTGTGGACGCGACACGGAACTTCGCGACCGCCGCACCGGACGGGGTGAAGCGCAGCTCGGGGTCGTCGACGAGATTGCCGACGACCGTGATGACGGTCTCGCCTGCCATGGGTGAACCTCTCGGCGGGGATTGCTTCTGGCTGCTTGCTGCTGCTACTCGAACCCGATGACGTGTGAGCTAGGTGCTCAGTGGGTCTCGGGGCGGAGGACCTTGGTCCGGAGGACCGACTCGTTCAGGTTCATCTGTCGGTCGAGCTCCTTGACGATCGCGGGCTCTGCCTGCAGATCGATGACCGAGTAGATGCCCTCGGGCTTCTTCTTGATCTCGTAAGAGAGACGACGACGGCCCCAGGTGTCGACCTTCTCGACCTTTCCGTTGCCCTCGCGGACGACGGAGAGGAAGTTCTCGATCAGCGGGGAGACAGCGCGCTCCTCGAGATCGGGGTCGAGGATGACCATCACTTCGTAGTGACGCATGTGGAACCCACCTCCTTTGGACTCAGCGGCCACGGTCGTTCCGTGGCAGGAGGGTCGTGATGCGTAGCAACGGTATCGGCCGCCACTGACAATCCGCCGCGGTGAGCGGGGGATCGTGTTCTGGCCTGGGCAGACACCGGTGCAGACCGTACAGACTACCCGTAGAGCGGCTTCCGGTTGAAATCCGGCCCCGGGCGGGGACAATCTGTACACATCGGGTGTGTGCGGCGCTAGGATGCGCCGCCTTCCGGCAACGCCAGGAGGTGCCTCATGGCACAGGCAATGCGACCGAACGCGGGCAGGTCCCTCTTCGCTTCGGACGGAAAGGTTCATCCGCTCCAGGACAGTCTGATCGCCTTGGCGTGGGTGCTGGGCGTGCTGGCCGTGACGACGGCGTTCTTCCACAACCTGCATCTGCTCACGTCGTGGGCGGGGCTGGTGGGGATCCTGGCGGGTGGTTACGCGCAGTTCATCTCGATCACGACACGTGAGCGGTTCCTGGCGGTCCTGGGTCTGGGGGCCTCGGGGGTCGGGTTCTTCATCGGCATGGCGCACGGCGGTCTGTTCGGCGGGGTGATCGGCTGACGGGTCGGTCGGGTCGGGTGATGGTGACGGGGGTCGACGGGTCGGGGTGACGAGGAGCCGAAGGGTCGGGGTGACGGGAGCCGGCGGGTCACTGCGCCGCACGGCCAGTCGGGGCGCTTCACGGGCGCAGTAGGCTTCGGCGCGAGAGCCGGAGCCCCTGTATCCATGGGGACACACCTGCCGAGGAGCGCCCCGCATGAGCCTGACCCTGAGGACCATCAGTCGTGAGCAGCATCTGGCGTACATCCAGAGTCTGCCCGCGGCGAGTCATTGCCAGGTCCCGGCTTGGGCCGACGTGAAGACGGAGTGGCGTTCGGAGAACCTGGGCTGGTTCGACAAGGACGGTCAACTCGTCGGTGTCGGGCTGGTGTTGTATCGGCAGCTGCCGAAGATCAAGAGGTATCTGGCGTACCTGCCGGAGGGTCCGGTGCTGAACTGGCACGCGCCGAACCTGGACGAGTGGATGCAGCCGATGCTGGCGCACCTCAAGCACCAGGGCGCGTTCTCGGTGAAGATGGGGCCGCCGGTGGTGATCCGCCGGTGGGACGCGGGTGCGATCAAGTCGGGGATCCAGGACCCGGATGTGAAGCGGCTGCGTGATGTCGAGGCGACGCACATCGAGCCGCGTGCGTTCGAAGTGTCGGACCGGTTGCGGAAGATGGGCTGGCAGCAGGCGGAGGACGGCGGCGCCGGTTTCGGTGACGTGCAGCCCCGTTACGTGTTCCAGGTGCCGCTGGCGAATCGTTCGCTGGACGATGTCCTCAAGGGCTTCAACCAGTTGTGGCGGCGGAACATCAAGAAGGCCGAGAAGGCCGGTGTCGATGTGGTCCAGGGCGGTTACGAGGACCTGGAGGAGTGGCAGCGGCTGTACGAGATCACCGCGGAGCGTGATCATTTCCGGCCGCGGCCGCTTTCGTACTTCCAGCGTATGTGGAGTGTCCTGAACACCGAGGACCCGAATCGTATGCGGTTGTATTTCGCGCGTCACGAGGGTGAGAACGTGGCGGCGGCGACGATGCTGATCGTCGGTGGCCATGTCTGGTACTCGTACGGGGCGTCGGCGAATCACAAGCGTGAGGTACGGCCGTCGAACGCGATGCAGTGGCGGATGTTGCGTGACGCGTACGCGATGGGTGCGACGGTCTACGACCTGCGGGGCATCTCGGATTCGCTGGACGAGACGGATCATCTCTTCGGTCTGATCCAGTTCAAGGTGGGTACCGGTGGCGAGGCCGTCGAGTACATCGGGGAGTGGGACTTCCCGCTGAACAAGTTGTTGCACAAGGCGCTCGACATGTACATGTCGCGGCGCTGACCGTACCGGCGGGCGGGCGGAGTTTCCGTGATGCCGCCGGGATTGCCAAGTTTGTTCCTATCCTTTCCCTCATCACATCCTTTCCTTCATCACACCGCTGCCACGAGAAAGGTTCCGGCCCGGCATGGCGCTCTCTCTCTACGTCGACACCGCGCGCTGGCGGGCGCATCAGAAGTCGGTCATCGATCAGTTCCCCGGGCTCGTCCCGGTGTGCAAGGGCAATGGCTACGGCTTCGGTCATGAACGTCTCGCGGACGAGACGACCCGCTTCGGTTCCGACATGCTCGCTGTCGGCACCATTTACGAGGCCGCCCGGATCAAGGACTGGTTCAGTGGCGACCTGCTCGTCCTGACGCCGTTCCGGCGGGGGGAGGAGCCGGTTCCGCTGCCGGACCGCGTGGTGCGGTCGGTCTCCTCCGTGGACGGCGTGTTCGCCCTGGTGGGCGCCCGTGTGGTCATCGAGTGCATGAGTTCGATGAAGCGGCACGGGGTGAAGGAGGAGGAGCTCGGCCAGTTGCACGCGGCCATCGAGGACGTACGGCTGGAGGGCTTCGCCCTGCACCTCCCGCTGGACCGTACGGACGGTTCCGACGCGGTCGAGGAGGTCATCGGCTGGATGGACCGGTTGCGTGCGGCGCGGTTGCCGTTGCACACGATGTTCGTGAGCCACCTGCGGGCGCAGGAGCTGACGCGCTTGCAGCAGCAGTTCCCGCAGACGCGTTTCCGGGCCCGCATCGGGACGCGGCTGTGGCTGGGTGATCACGAGGCCACGGAGTACCGGGGCGCGGTCCTGGACGTGACGCGTGTCTCGAAGGGTGACCGGTTCGGTTACCGGCAGCAGAAGGCGGCGTCGGACGGCTGGCTGGTCGTGGTGGCCGGCGGGACGTCGCACGGGGTGGGCCTGGAGGCCCCGAAGGCGTTGCACGGGGTGATGCCGCGGGCCAAGGGTGTGGCGCGGGCGGGTCTGGCGACGGTGAACCGGAACCTGTCGCCGTTCGTGTGGGACGGCAAGCAGCGGTGGTTCGCGGAGCCGCCGCACATGCAGGTGTCGATCCTGTTCGTGCCGTCGGACGCGCAGGAGCCGCAGGTGGGGGCGGAGCTGGTGGCGCATCTGCGCCACACGACGACGCAGTTCGACCGGATCGTCGACCGCTGATCCCGGCGGTTCTCGGCAGGCGCTGATCCGGCCTGTTCCCGGAGGGCGCCCAGGGGCTTTCACAGCCTCCGGGCGCCTTTTTGCCGTCCTGGGGGCGGGGGCCGTGGCCTCTCCGAGCCGTCAGACGGCTCGGAGAGCCGCTACGAGCGCTCGTACGGCCCAGAGGCGCTCGTACGACCCAGGGAGCGGTACGGGGCCTCCGTACCGCCTCAGACGGCCCCTGACGGCCGTCCCGCCGGCTCCGCGTCGGGCGGCGGAGCTCCCCAGTCGACCCGCGGGCCGTCCCCGGGCGGCTCGTCGCCGTACGGCGACCCCGCCGTGAGCCCGAGGGCGTGGACGTCCTCCGCCCCGTCCAGGACCCCGCCCGAGGGGTCGTCGGAGCCGTCGGCCCGTACGCCGTCCCGTTCGGGGAGCAGGATGTCGCGTACGACCATCGCGCACAGGTACAGGGTCCCGGCGATGTGCAGGGCGATGGCGAGCTGGTAGCCCTCGGTGGGGAGGCCTTTGTGGCTGTCGCCGCTCATCGTGTACGCGAGGTACATCCAGATGCCCAGGAAGTACATGACCTCGCAGGCCTGCCAGACGAGGAAGTCGCGCCAGCGGGGGCGGGCCAGCGCGGCGAGCGGGACGAGCCACAGGACGTACTGCGGTGAGTAGACCTTGTTGGTGAGGATGAAGACGGCGACGACGAGGAAGGCGAGCTGCGCGAAGCGCGGCCGCCGGGGCGCCATCATCGCCAGGGCCCCGATGCCGGCGCAGCCGAGGGCGACGAGGAGGGTCGCGGCGGTGTTGACGGTCTCGATGTTGATGGGGCGGCCGGTGCGCTGGGTGATGACGAGCCAGAAGGACCCGAAGTCGATGCCCCGTTCCTGGCTGAACGTGTAGAACTTCTCCCACCCCTGGGGGGCGAGGAGCATCACGGGGAGGTTCACCGCGAGCCACGCGCCGGCCGCGCCGAGGACGGCGATGGCGTACTCCCGGAACTTCCCGGCGCGCCAGCAGAGGAAGAGCAGGGGGCACAGGAGCAGGACGGGGTAGAGCTTCGCGGCGGTCGCGAGGCCGATGAGGATGCCGAAGGCCAGGGGCCTGGAGCGGGACCACATGAGCATCGCGGCGGCGGTGAGGGCGACGGCGAGCAGGTCCCAGTTGATGGTCGCGGTGAGCGCGAAGGCGGGCGCGAGGGCGACGAGCAGGGCGTCCCAGGGGCGGCGGCGGTGGACGCGCGCGGTGCAGACGGCGATGACGGCCGCGCAGATCATGAGCATGCCCGCGTTGACCATCCAGTACATCTGCTCGCGGTACTGCATGGAGCCGCCGGGGGTGAGCCAGGAGGCGACCTCCATGAAGAGGCCCGTCAGGACGGGGTACTCCAGGTACTGCATGTCGCCGTTGAGGCGGTCGAAGTACGGGACGAGGTTGTCGGCGAAGCCGCGTCCTACGTAGAGGTGCGGGATGTCCGAGTAGCAGGCGTGGGTGTACTGCGAGGTGGCGCCGCGGAACCACGCCCAGTCGTAGCAGGGCATCTTCTGGGCCATGCCGAGGGCGAACATGCCGATCGCGACGAGGGCGATGACGCGCACGGGGGTGAGGCGGCTGCTGCCGTGCCAGGCCCAGCGCCCGGCGGGGCCGCCGATCAGTTCGCTGCCGGCGGCGGCGATCTCGTCCTGCCGGGTGGGGGCGACGACCGGTCGGTCCTGGGGCACGGCTGTCTCTTCTGCGCTGGGCATGGCGCCCATCCTGCCGTACGGCCCTGTGACGCGGCGAGGGCCGCCGTACCCGCGCGTACCGGGTGGGTACGCGGGGTGCGGCGGCCCTCGTGGGCGCTGCGGGGGTCCGCGGTGAAGGGCGGGCCCTGTCGGCCGGGCGGTCAGCCTTGCTGGCCGCCGAAGATGCCTCCGTCGCCGGCGCCGCCACCGGGGTCACCGGGGGGTGAGGTGGTGGTGGAGGGGGTCCCGGTGTTGCCGCCGTTCTGCCCGCCGCCGTTCTGCCCGCCGTTGTTGTTGCCGCCGTTCTGCCCGCCGCCGTTCTGCCCGCCGTTGTTGTCACCGCATCCGAAGAGCCTGGTGCAGGTCTCGGACGGGGTGGGGTCCTCGGAGGGGGTCTCGCTGGGGGTCTCCGAGGGGGTTTCGCTGGGCGTCTCGGAGGGGGTCTCGCTCGGCGAGGGGGTCTTGCTCGGTGTGGGGCTGGGGCTGGCGCCGCCGCCGTACCAGGCCTCGCCGAAGGGCTCGGGCTTGGGGAAGGGCAGGGACTTCTTGCCCTTCATGGCTTCCATCATGTAGTCGCGCCAGATGGTGGACGGGAAGGACGCTCCGTGGATCTTCTTCTCCCCACCGGTGCCGAACATCTCCTCGAACTTGCGGTTCGTGTTCGTCGCGTCGTCGTCCAGCCGGTACATGTCGACCGCGGTGGAGATCTGCTTGGTGTAGCCGACGAACCAGGCGGACTTGTTGCCGTCGGTGGTGCCGGTCTTGCCGGCGACGTCGCGGCCCGGGAGCTGTGCGTTGGTTCCGGTGCCGTCCTCCACGACGGTCTTGAGGACGTCGGTGACGTTGTCCGCGACCACCTTGGAGAAGGGGGACTTGACGGTGGCCTCGTGGGTGTAGACGGCCCGGCCCTTCTGGACCACCTTCTGCACGGAGTACGGGTCCCGCTGCTTGCCGCTGGACGCGAAGGTCGAGTAGGCGCCCGCCATGCGGATCGCGCTCGGCGTGGAGATGCCGATGGAGAACGACGGGACGTCGTTGTGGTTCATGGACCCGTTGTTGAGCAGACCCGCGTCGACGGCGGCCTGCCGCACCTGCGGGATGCCGACGTCCATGCCCAGCTGGACGTAGGGGGAGTTGGCGGACTCCCGCATGGCCTCACGCAGGTCGATGGGGCCGAACGACTCGTCACCGTCGTTGGTCTGGCGCCACCCGTTGCCTTCTTTGTCGGTCCAGATGGAGCCGTCGAATCTCTTGATCTTGAGTTCGTTGTCGCCGTTGTAGATGGCCTTGTCCGGCGAGATGAGGATGCGGTCCCCGGTTCCCTTGGGATCCTGCACCCCGTCCCGCAGCGCGGCGGCCAGGACGAACGGCTTGAAGGTCGATCCGACCTGCGCGCCCGTCTCGTTGGCGTTGTTGGTGAAGTGCTTGGTGGCGTCCTGCCCGCCGTAGATGGCGAGGATCGCGCCCGTCGCGTTGTCGACGGAGGCGCCGCCGAACTGGACGTGTGTGTCGGTGTCCGGGCGCTTCTTGGGGTTGATCTTCGCGTCGTAGACCTTGCTGACGGCCTTCTCGAGGGCCAGGACCTTGTCCTTCTGGAAGGTCGTGTGGATCTCGTAGCCGCCCGCGGACAGCGTCTTCTCGTCGATGCCGAGGCCGGTGTTGTTGAGGACGTACGACTTGGCGAGGTCGACCAGGTATCCGGTCTGCCCGCCCAGCTTGTCGTTCTTCTTGGGCGCGTCCGGCATCGGGAACTTGGTGTACGTGGCGCGATCCGCCTTGCTGAGCTTGCCCTCGATCACCAGCTCGTCGAGGATGCCCGACCACCGCACGGTGGCGCGCCGGAGGTTGTCCTTGGCGGTGGCAGCGGGGTCGTACTCGGTGGCACCGGCCGGGTCGTAGTAAGTGGCGCCCTTGAGGAGCGTGGCGAGGACCGCGCACTGGCTGACGTTCAGCTTGTCCGCGTCCACTCCGTAGTACGTACGGGCGGCGGCCTGGATCCCGAAGGCGCCGCGTCCGTAGTAGGAGGAGTTCAGGTACCCCGCCATGATCTCGTGCTTGTCCCACGTGTTGCCCACCTTGATGGAGATGAACAACTCCTTGACCTTGCGGCCCAGGGTCTGGTTCTGGTCGTTGAGGACCGCGTTCTTGACGAACTGCTGGGTGATCGTGGAGCCACCCTGCGTCTCGCCGCCCTTGGCCATGTTCACGAAGGCGCGGGCGATGCCCCTGGGGTCGACGCCGGAGTCGGTCCAGAACGTCTTGTTCTCGGCGGCGACCACCGCGTTCTGCATCGACTTCGGGATCGCGGCGTACTCGAGGATCTGCCGGTTGACCTCACCACCGGTGGCCGCCATCTCCGTGCCGTCCGCCCAGTAGTACACGTTGTTCTGGGCGACCGCGGTGTCGACGACGCTCGGCGTCTCCACCATGGCGTACGCGATCGACGCGGCCCCCATGAGCGAGCCGCAGAAGGCCAGGAAGAGACCCGTGGTCAGCTTCCAGGAGGGGGTCCAGCGCCGCCAGCCGTACTTGTCGTGGCGCGGGTAGTCGATGATGCGCTTCTTGCGCGGCGGACCGCCGCGACCGGGTGGTCCCTCCGGATGTCCGGCACGCCGGCCGCCGCGCTGCGAGGCGCGTCTGGCCTCGGCGCGGCCGCCTGCGGGGCGCTCCTCCTCGTAGGAGTCGGAGGGCGCGGCCGGATCGGCCTCACGGGAATGATCCGCGCGACGGCCGGACGGCTGCTGGGCCGCACGCCTGGCCGCGGCACGTCCGCCACTCTGCGACTGTGGCGATTTGCGACGGTGCTCGCTCATCGAACGACTACTCCTCGGGCAGGCGCATACGCCTGGAAGCGGCAGTTGAGTTCCGGTACCCCCAACCTCAGTACGGACGGGCCCGGTGTCGGGCTCATCCGCCATGCATCCGGTGGGTTGAGCGGCTTGTCGTCCACTCGCGCCCCAGGGTCCCCGGTGGTCTGCATGCCGCACAGACTACGCACGGTCAAACCCCTCCGAGAGCTGAAGTTCATGCCAAACCAGGCAAGTTGCTTTATGAGAATTAAGGATGTGACGCCGTTCACCATGTCCCCTCTTGTCGCAGGAGCATCTCCCCTCTATCGTCGTGATGTATCGAGTCGATACATCAGTACGGCATAAGGGTCCTGAACGACGGAGGAGGCGAAGGGTGAGCAGACGCTCGGGCATCCTTGAGTTCGCCGTCCTCGGTCTCCTCCGCGAGTCCCCCATGCACGGCTATGAGCTGCGGAAACGGCTCAACACGTCGCTGGGGATCTTCCGGGCGTTCAGTTACGGGACGCTCTATCCGTGCCTCAAGACGCTGGTCGCGAGCGGCTGGTTGATCGAGGAACCGGGGAGCGCGCCGGAGGACGCTCTCGCCGCGTCCCTCGCGGGGCGCCGGGCGAAGATCGTCTACCGCCTCACGGCGGCCGGCAAGGAGCACTTCGAGGAGCTCCTGTCGCACACCGGTCCCGACGCGTGGGAGGACGAGCACTTCGCGGCTCGGTTCGCCTTCTTCGGTCAGACGGAGCGCGAGGTGCGGATGCGCGTGCTGGAAGGCCGCCGCAGCCGGCTGGAGGAGCGCCTGGAGAAGATGAGCGCCTCCCTGTCCCGTACGCGCGAGCGCCTCGACGACTACACGCTGGAGCTCCAGCGGCACGGCATGGAGTCCGTGGAGCGCGAGGTGCGCTGGCTGAACGAGCTCATCGAGAGCGAGCGGGCGGGGCGGGACCGGCGACGGTCCGGCCCCGGGGACCCCGCCGAGCAGGAAGAGACATCCGTGGAGGTGGACGGCCTGCCCCGGCACCGGGACGCCGCGTCTCCCGGGGGTACGCCCCCGGGTCGCGGCGGCCCGTCGCCGGATCCGTCCGCCGACACGGCCACGTGAGTGCCCGCATCTCGCGGGCCTCATCAGAACACTGAGATCACAGGGAGCAAGCGGAATGGGTTCGGTTCGCGTAGCCATCGTCGGCGTGGGCAACTGCGCCGCCTCGCTGGTGCAGGGCGTCGAGTTCTACAAGGATGCCGACCCGGCGGGCAAGGTCCCGGGTCTGATGCACGTCCAGTTCGGCGACTACCACGTGCGGGACGTCGAGTTCGTCGCCGCCTTCGATGTCGACGCGAAGAAGGTCGGCCTCGACCTCGCGGATGCCATCGGCGCCAGCGAGAACAACACCATCA
Source organism: Streptomyces liangshanensis (assembly GCF_011694815.1). Taxonomy (NCBI): domain Bacteria; kingdom Bacillati; phylum Actinomycetota; class Actinomycetes; order Kitasatosporales; family Streptomycetaceae; genus Streptomyces; species Streptomyces liangshanensis. The sequence goes on along the minus strand of NZ_CP050177.1, from coordinate 3,984,397 downwards.
AGATCTGTGACGTGCCCTCCAGCGGCATCACCGTGCAGCGTGGCCACACGCTGGACGGCCTGGGCAAGTACTACCGCGAGACGATCGAGGAGTCCGCCGAGGAGCCGGCCGACATCGTCCAGACCCTCAAGGACCGGCAGGTGGACGTTCTCGTCTGCTACCTGCCCGTCGGTTCCGAGGCCGCCGCGAAGTTCTACGCGCAGTGCGCCATCGACGCCAAGGTCGCCTTCGTCAACGCCCTCCCGGTCTTCATCGCCGGTACGAAGGAGTGGGCGGACAAGTTCACCGAGGCCGGGGTCCCGATCGTCGGCGACGACATCAAGTCCCAGGTCGGCGCGACCATCACACACCGCGTGATGGCGAAGCTCTTCGAGGACCGGGGCGTTGTCCTGGACCGCACGATGCAGCTGAACGTCGGCGGCAACATGGACTTCAAGAACATGCTCGAGCGTGAGCGCCTGGAGTCCAAGAAGATCTCCAAGACGCAGGCCGTCACCTCCCAGATCCGCGACCGCGACCTGGGCGCCGACAACGTGCACATCGGCCCGTCGGACTACGTGGCGTGGCTCGACGACCGCAAGTGGGCCTACGTCCGCCTCGAAGGCCGCGCCTTCGGTGACGTCCCGCTGAACCTGGAGTACAAGCTCGAGGTCTGGGACTCCCCGAACTCGGCGGGTGTCATCATCGACGCCGTGCGCGCCGCGAAGATCGCGAAGGACCGCGGGATCGGTGGCCCGATCCTCTCCGCGTCGTCGTACTTCATGAAGTCCCCGCCGGTGCAGTACTTCGACGACGAGGCCCGGGAGAACGTCGAGAAGTTCATCCGCGGCGAGGTCGACAACTAAAGCTCCGCTTGAGGAGCAACTAACGCTCCGCCCGAGGAGGGTCACCAGGCCGCCGGCCCGGTGACCCTCCTCTTCCGTGCCGCCTGTCCCTTCTGTGTCACCCGCGGGTGTGTGACGCTGGCTCCATGCCCGTCGTAGGTGATCTGCGCGTCCTGCTGCGCCTCGGTGATTTCCGCCGCCTGCTGACCGTCCGTCTGCTCTCCCAGGCGGCCGACGGTGTGTTCCAGGTCGCGCTCGCCACCTATGTGGTCTTCTCCCCCGAGAAACAGACCTCGCCGGCCGCGATCGCCTCGACGATGGCGGTGCTGCTGCTGCCGTACTCCCTGATCGGACCGTTCGCGGGCGTGCTCCTGGACCGCTGGCGGCGCCGGCAGGTCTTCCTGTACGGGAACCTGCTGCGGGCCGTCCTGTCCGGCTGTACGGCGCTGCTGATCCTGGCGCAGGTGCCCGACTGGCTGTTCTACGTCTCGGCGCTGTCGGTGACGGCGGTCAACCGGTTCGTCCTCGCGGGGCTGTCGGCCGCCCTGCCGCGGGTGGTGGACGCGGAGCGCCTGGTGGTCGCCAACTCCCTCTCCCCGACGGCCGGGACGCTCGCGGCGACCGCCGGGGGCGGGCTCGCCTTCCTCGTGCGGCTGACGGTCGCGGACTCCGCCGCCGCCGTGGTGCTGCTGGGCGCTGTCCTCTATCTCTGTGCCGCACTGGCCTCGCTCCTGATGGCGCGTGACCTGCTGGGCCCGGAGAGGGCGCCGGACCGGCCGCGGTTCGGTGCGGCGGTGGCGTCCACCGCGCGGGGGCTCGGGGACGGGCTGCGGCACCTGGGGCGGCGCCCGGCGGCGGCGCGTGCGCTGGTGGCGATGGCGGTGATGCGCTTCTGCTACGGGGCGCTGACGGTGATGCTGCTGATGCTCTGCCGGTACGCGTGGACGGACCGGGAGTCGGACGGGCTGGCGCTGCTCGGCCTTGCTCTCGGGGTGTCCGGGGCGGGGTTCTTCGCCGCCGCGGTGATCACCCCCTGGGCGGCCGGGCGGCTCGGCACGGCCGCCTGGACGGCGCTGTGCGCGGGTTCCGCGGCGGTGCTGCTGCCTCTGCTGGGGCTGCCCTTCGCGCCCGCACCGCTGCTGGTGGCCGCGTTTGTCCTGGGGCTGGTGACGCAGGGGGCGAAGATCGCGACGGACACGGTGGTGCAGACGGCGGTCGACGACGCGTTCCGGGGCCGGGTCTTCTCGCTGTACGACGTGCTGTTCAACGTCGCCTTCGTCGGGGCCGCCGCGGTGGCGGCGCTGGTGCTGCCGCAGGACGGCCGGTCGGCGCCGCTGGTGGTGGCGGTGGCGCTCCTCTACGCGGCTGTCGCGGTGGCGATGACGCGCAAGGGCGATGTTTCACGTGAAACATCGCCCTGGGAACGTCTCGACGGGGGTCATGTTTCACGTGAAACATGACCCCGGTGCCGTTACTCCTGGGTGGCCCACCACTCCTTGAGGGCGGTGATCGCCGCGTCGCGTTCCATCGGTCCGTTCTCCAGCCGCAGTTCCAGCAGGAACGTGTAGGCGGCGCCGATCACGGGGCCGGGGCCGACGCCGAGGATCTCCATGATCTGGTTACCGTCGAGGTCGGGCCGGATGGAGTCCAGCTCTTCCTGTTCCTGGAGCTGGGCGATGCGGTCCTCCAGGCCGTCGTAGGCCTGGGAGAGGGCGTTCGCCTTGCGCTTGTTCCGGGTGGTGCAGTCCGAGCGGGTCAGCTTGTGGAGCCGTCCGAGCAGGGGGCCTGCGTCGCGGACGTAGCGGCGGACCGCCGAGTCGGTCCACTCGCCGGTGCCGTACCCGTGGAACCGCAGGTGGAGTTCCACCAGCCGGGACACGTCGCGGATCAGGTCGTTGGAGTACTTGAGCGCGGTCATGCGCTTCTTGGTGAGCTTGGCGCCGACCACCTCGTGGTGGTGGAACGAGACCCGGCCGTCCTTCTCGAAGCGCCGCGTCCGGGGCTTGCCGATGTCGTGGAGCAGCGCGGCCAGCCGGAGGATGAGGTCGGGGCCGTCCTCCTCCAGGTCGATCGCCTGCTCCAGCACGGTGAGTGAGTGCTCGTACACATCCTTGTGCCGGTGGTGCTCGTCGCTCTCCAGGCGCAGGGCCGGCAGCTCGGGCAGGATCCGCTCGGCGAGCCCGGTGTCCACGAGCAGGGCGAGGCCCTTGCGGGGGTATGTGGAGAGGAGCAGCTTGTTGAGTTCGTCGCGGATCCGCTCGGCGGAGACGATCTCGATCCGGTCCGCCATCGCCGTCATGGCGGCGATCACGTCGGGGGCGACCTCGAAGTCGAGCTGGGCGGCGAAGCGCGCGGCCCGGAGCATGCGCAGCGGGTCGTCGGAGAACGAGTCCTCGGGGGTGCCGGGGGTGCGCAGCACGCGGGCGGCGAGGTCGTCCCGGCCGCCGTGCGGGTCGATGAAGTCGTTCTGCGGCAGGGCGACGGCCATCGCGTTGACCGTGAAGTCGCGGCGCACGAGGTCTTCCTCGATGGTCCGCCCGTAGGACACCTCGGGTTTGCGTGAGGTCCGGTCGTAGGCCTCGGAGCGGTACGTGGTGATCTCGATCTGGTAGCCGTCCTTCTGGCTGCCGACCGTGCCGAAGGCGATACCGACCTCCCAGACCGAGTCCGCCCAGGGCCTGACGATTCTCAGGACGTCCTCGGGGCGGGCGTCGGTGGTGAAGTCCAGGTCGTTGCCGAGCCGGCCGAGCAGCGCGTCCCTGACGGAACCGCCGACCAGGGCGAGCGTGAATCCGGCATCCTGGAATCGGCGTGCGAGGTCGTCCGCGACGGGGGACACCCGGAGCAGTTCGCTGACCGCACGGCGCTGCACCTGGTTCAGTGCGCTGGGATTGTCTTCATTGGCGTTCGGCACAACAGAAAAGATTACGTGTCCTGGCCGGTGCGGGCTCCCCCGTTTCCGGCGGCCCGGCCTCCGATGCACGGGTTTCGGGCGGGGCATGAGATTCTTCCGATCATGTGGGGCAGTGCCCAGCACTTCGCCACAGCGCACATCGTTACCATGCGTGGACGCAGCAGTCGACAACCACCAACGGCAGCAGACGATGACGAGGGACGGGCGAGCGCGTGGCCGAGGCGGCAGACTTCCAGGGGATGGGTCACTCTCCTGCCCGCCGGTGGCTGTGGCGCGCAGCCTCACTGATGGCGGGTGCGCCGCTCCTGGGCGCCCTGCTGGCCAGTACGGGGGCTCCCGCCGCGCAGGCCGCGCCGAAGGCCACCGGGGCGCGTACGGTCGCCGTGTCGCTCGACACACTGACGCCGAGTGCTCCGGTGAAGGGCGACACCCTGGTCGTCTCCGGCACGGTGACCAACAAGAGCAGGAGCACGGTCACCGACGCGCGGGTGGACCTGCGGGTGGGCCCGCCGCTGTCGGGGCGGACCGCCATCGACGACGCGGCTGAGCGCTCCCCCGAGACGGCCGCCGACGTGCCGCCGCTGGGCGGCAAGTACAAGGTCGACCTCAAGAAGCTCGCTCCGGGCGTGCCGTACACCTTCTCCCTGTCCGTACCGGTCGGGAAGCTCGGCCTGGACGAGGACGGGGTGTACCAGCTCGGGGTGTCGGTGAGCGGGGACACGAAGGACGCCCCGTACGAGCACGTGGTGGGCATCCAGCGGACGTTCCTGCCCTGGCAGCCCGACGCGACGGGCAAGAGGACGCAGATCACCTACCTGTGGCCGCTGATCTCGACGACGCACCTGTCCGCGCAGACGGGCTCGGACGACCAGCAGACGCCGGTCTTCGAGAACGACGACCTGGCGAAGGAACTGGCGCCCGGCGGGCGGCTGGACCAGATGGTCTCGCTCGGCAGCCAACTCCCCGTCACCTGGGTCATCGACCCCGACCTGCTCGCCAGCGCCGACGCGATGGCCGGCAACTACCGGGTCAGGAGCGGGGACACCACAGTCCCCGGGAAGAACCAGGCGGTGGCCAGGCAGTGGCTGAACTCCCTGGAGAAGGCCGTGCAGGACCGCAAGGTCGTGGCGCTGCCGTTCGCCGACCCGGACCTGGCGTCGCTGGCGCACCGCGGCAAGGACGTCTCCGGTTCGCTCAGTCAGCTCCAGCCGGCCACGGAGGCGGCGGTCAGCACCGTCGACACCGTCCTGCACGTGACGCCGTCGGTCGACTTCGCCTGGCCGGTGAACGGGGCGATCGATCCGTCGATCGTCGACGTCGCGACCTCGGCGGGCGCGAACAAGATCATCACCCGGAGCGACAGCCTCCAGGACAACCTGTCCTACACGCCCACCGCGGCCCGGCCGATCGGCGGCGGCACCACGGCGGTCGTGGCCGACGCGCGGCTCTCCACCGCCTTCGACCACGCCATGACGTCGGCGGACGACTCGATCCTCGCGGTGCAGAAGTTCCTCGCCCAATCCCTCGCCGTGACGCTCCAGCAGCCGGAGAACCAGCGCAGCATCGTGGTCGCCCCCCAGCGGATGCCCTCGATCGCGCAGGCGCAGTCGATGGCGAAGGCGCTGCACGCCCTGGACCCCGAGCGCTGGACGCAGCCCTCGGACCTGCCGGCGGCCGCCGCGGCCAAGCCCGACGCCGACGCGAACACGAAGGTGCCGAGCGCTTCGCGCTACCCGAAGAAGCTGCGCTCCCAGGAGCTGTCGACCAAGGCGTTCCAGGAGATCAGGACCACACAGGACGGGCTCGACAAGTTCAAGACCGTCCTGAGCCTGCCGGACCGGGTCGACGCCCCCTTCAGCAACGCGATCAACCGCGCGCTGTCGACGTCGTGGCGCGGGAACCGGGCCGGCGGCCGGGAGTACCGGGAGGCCGTGGACTCGTACCTGCGGACCCTGACGGCCGAGGTGCAGCTGGTCCCCAAGTCCGACCTGACGCTCTCGGGGCGCAGCGCGACCATCCCGGTGACCGTGCAGAACAACCTGCTCCAGGGTGTGGAGCATCTGATGCTGCGCCTGGAGTCGGACAATCCGACGCGTTTGAAGATCGACGGCAGCCGGGACGTGGCGGAACAGCGCATCAAGATCGACGGCGGGCACAGTCAGTCGGTACGGTTCTCCGCCGCGGGCAATGCCAACGGCCCGGTCGAGGTGACCGCTCAGCTCTACACCGCGGACGGCAAGCCGTACGGCAAGAGCATGCGGTTCGAGGTGAAGGTCTCCGAGGTCACCCCGACGGTGCTGCTCGTGATGGCCGGGGGCGTGCTGCTGCTGGCGCTCGCGGGGGTCAAGATGTACAGCCGGCGCAAGCGGGCCGCCGCGCGCAGGGCGGCGGCCGTGGCCGGGGACGGCGAGTCCGTGCCCGGCGACGACGACCGGGGCGTGGATCCCGGGCAGCGGAGTGACCCGACACCGGACACCGGACCGGAAAGCGCAAGCCCGTCGGACACGGGTGAGAAAGTGGACCGTTGAGCGATGTCGTGGCCGGTCGGCCGGGGACGATGAGGTGGGGTAACCATGAACGCGCCGTACGACGGTGACCGCGGGCAGGGTGCGGCCGGCGATCCGGCGGGCCAGGTTCCGCCCTCTGGCAGGCCCGCCCAGGACCCCTATGCTGCCCCTGACCCCTATGTGCAGGACGCCTACCAGCAGGATCCGTACTGGGCGCACGACGTGACCGCGCAGGATCCGGTGAACGAGGCGTTGTACGACCGCGCGTCGCACCCGCCGCCGCCTCCCGGCACGTTCCAGGAGACGACACAGCTGTACCAGCAGCCGCCCGTGCAGCAGTACGCGCCGGATCCGCGGATCTGGGCGCAGACCCCGCCGCCGGAGCCGGCGGGGGTGTCGCGTCATCTGCCGTACGGGGACGATCCGCGCACCACCCAGTTCACGGGGGTCGACGAGCTGGTCTCGCAGGCCGGCGCGGAGGCGCCGCCCCCGGACGCGTTCGCGCACCTGTACCGGGACCAGCAGGTCGCGGGCCGGTCGCCGGTCGCGGCGGAGCCCGAGCCGGTCCCGGTACCGGCGCCGCCCGCGAAGTCGGGCGGGCGGGCCTCGGGTCTGCTGAAGTCGAGCGCGCTGATGGCCGCGGGCACCCTGGTGTCACGCCTCACCGGGTTCGTACGCAGCCTGGTGATCACCGCCGCGCTGGGCGCCGCGCTGCTCGGTGACTCGTACACGGTCGCGGCGACCCTGCCGACGATGATCTACATCCTGACCGTCGGCGGCGGCCTGAACTCCGTGTTCGTCCCGCAGCTCGTACGGTCGATGAAGAACGACGACGACGGCGGGGTGGCCTATGCCAACCGCCTCCTGACGCTGGTCGTGGTGGCGCTGGGCGTCATCGTGGCCGTGGCGGTCTTCGCCGCTCCGCTGCTGATCCAGCTGATGTCGGACACGATCTCGGGCAACCCGGCCGCGAACAACGTGGCCGTCACCTTCGCCCGCTACTGCCTGCCCACGATCTTCTTCATGGGTGTGCACGTGGTCATGGGTCAGATCCTCAACGCGCGAGGGAAGTTCGGCGCGATGATGTGGACCCCGGTCCTCAACAACATCGTCGTGATCGCCACGTTCGGCCTGTTCATCTGGGTGTACGGCACCGCCGACGCCTCGGAGATGACCGTACGGACCATCCCGCCGGACGGGGTGCGCCTGCTCGGCGTCGGCACCCTGCTGGGGCTCACCGTGCAGGCCCTCGCGATGATTCCGTACCTGCGTGAGGCCGGCTTCCGCTTCCGCCCCCGGTTCGACTGGAAGGGCCACGGCCTCGGCAAGACCGTCAAGCTCGCCAAGTGGACGGTCCTGTTCGTGCTCGCCAACCAGCTCGGTGTCGTGGTCGTCACCCAGCTGGCGACCGCGGCGGGGCACGCCTCCGGCAAGGACGGGACGGGCATCCTGGCCTACTCCAACGCCCAGCTGATCTGGGGCATGCCGCAGGCCATCATCACCGTGTCCGTCATGGCCGCCCTGCTGCCGCGGATCTCCCGCGCCGCCCAGGACGACGACCCGGGCGCGGTGCGCGACGACATCTCCCAGGGGCTGCGCAACTCGGCGGTCGCGATCGTCCCCATCGCCTTCGCGTTCCTGGCGCTGGGCGTCCCGATGGCCACGCTGCTGTTCTCGTCGAGCGGCCTGGAAGCGGCGCGGTCCATGGGCTTCATCCTGATGGCGTTCGGCCTGGGCCTGATTCCGTACTCGGTGCAGTACGTCGTGCTGCGTGGCTTCTACGCGTACGAGGACACCCGCACCCCCTTCTACAACACGGTGATCGTCGCGGCCGTCAACGCCGGCGCCTCCGCCCTCTGCTACGTCGTACTGCCCGCGCAGTGGGCCGTCGTCGGTATGGCCGCCTCGTACGGGCTGGCCTACGCGGTCGGCGTCGGCATCGCCTGGCGCCGGCTCAAGAAGCGCCTCGGCGGGGACCTGGACGGCGGCCGCGTCATGCGGACGTACGCCCGCCTGTGCCTGGCCTCCGTCCCGGCGGCCCTGGTCGCGGGCGCGGCGGCCTACTTCCTGCTCCAGACGCTCGGCAGCAGCGCCGGGGCGTCGCTGGTGGCGCTCGTCGGCGGGGGGATCGTCCTGTTGGCGGTCTTCTTCGTCGCGGCGAAGAAGATGCGGATCGAAGAACTCAACTCCATGGTGGGCATGGTGCGCGGACGCCTGGGACGCTAGGCCGGGGCGGGCCGGGCACAACCATCACCGGCCGCCGCGTGTCGTGCATAGCGTCCGACTGTGGGCACAATTGGCTTGGCTGTTGGACAGCACGCAACGGATGGGGAGGCAGGAGCGACGGTGGCGGAACGTAGCACGGCTGCCGTCGACGTGGCCGACAACGGCGGCGACGAGCCGCCGACCGCCAAGGCGGACAAGGCCACGGCCGACGGGTTGTCGAAGACCCAGCTCGCGGCGGACGCGTCCGCCGCGAGGACGGACGGCGAACGGCAGGGCACCGACCCGGCCGTCGCGGCACCGGAACTGCACAGCGGTCACAAGCTCGCGAGACGCTACCGCCTGGAGGAGTGCGTCACCCGTCTGGACGGTTTCAGCAGCTGGCGTGCCGTGGACGAGAAGCTGCGCCGCGCCGTCGGCGTGCACCTCCTGCCCGCGGACCACCCCCGGGCCCGTTCCGTGCTCGCCGCGGCCCGGTCCGCCGCACTGCTCGGCGACCCCCGCTTCGTCCAGGTCCTCGACGCCGTCGAGGAGAACGACCTCGTCTACGTCGTCCACGAGTGGCTGCCCGACGCCGTCGAGCTGACCGCGCTGCTCGCCGCGGGCCCCCTGGAGCCCCACGACGCCTACCAGCTCGTCAGCCAGCTCTCCCAGGCCATGGCGGCCGCCCACCGGGAAGGCCTCGCGCACCTGCGGCTGACCCCTGGAGCGGTCCTGCGCACCTCCACCGGCCAGTACCGCATCCGGGGACTCGCCGTGAACGCCGCGCTGCGCGGCATCCGCGCCGACCGGCCCCAGCGCACCGACACCGAGGCGATCGGCGCGCTCCTCTACGCCGCGCTGACCCAGCGCTGGCCGTACGACACCGACGCCTACGGGCTCTCCGGGCTGCCGAGGGGGGTCGGCCTGATCCCTCCGGACCAGGTGCGCGCGGGCGTCCACCGCGGTCTGTCCGAGCTGGCGATGCGCGCCCTGGTCAACGACGGGGCCACCGCCTCCCGCCAGGAGCCGCCCTGCACCACCCCCGACGAACTGGCCGCCGCCGTCGCGGAGATGCCGCGCATCCGGCCCCCCGAGCCGTCGTTCGTGGCGCCGCCGGACTACCAGCGGACCACGTACCAGCAGGGCACGTACGGCCAGCAGCCGGGCGGCCTCGGCCCCGTCCCCACGCATCCCGTGCCGGTCCTGCCGCCGCCGCTCCAGAGCCGCACCGGCAAGGCGCTGAAATGGACCGTCGGCGCGCTGCTCATCGCGGCCCTCGGCCTGGGCAGCTGGCAGATCGCGGACCGGGTCCTGGGAGACGAGAACAACCAGGACGATCCCGGGATCACCCGTACGACGAACGACACCGGGGACAAGGCACCGCGCCCCGCCAAGCCGATCGCCGTCGCCGACGCCCACGACTTCGACCCGTACGGCGCCGACCGGTCCGAGAAGCCCGCCGGGATAAAGAACAGCTACGACGGTGACACCAGCACGTACTGGAACACCGACGGCTACCGGAGTGCCACGCTGGGGAACCTGAAGCCCGGGGTCGGCGTCATCCTGGACCTCGGCAGCTCCCGGGAGGTCCAGGACGTGAAGGTCTCCTTCCTCGGCGGGGACACGTCGGTGGAGCTGCGCGCCGCGTCCGCCGGGACAGCGGTGCAGCCCACCGAACTGGCCGGTTTCGGGAAGGTCACCGAGGGATCCGGCACGGATGTCGACCTCAAGCCCGGCAAGCCCTTCAAGACGCGGTACGTTCTGGTCTGGCTGACCAAGCTCCCGCCGTCCGACGACGGCTACTTCCGGGGCAAGGTCTCCGAAATCAAGATCAGCGGCTGACCGGACCGGTATCGGCCGACGCGACCGATACCGGCCGACCGGACCAGGGGAGGGGGCTCACGTTGGACGATGCCGCACTCGGCGACACGAACGACCAGGACCTCCTGGCGGCACACGTCGCAGGTGACCCCGATGCCTTCGGTGAGCTGGTACGGCGCCACCGTGACCGCCTCTGGGCGGTCGCCCTGCGGACCCTGGGGGACCGCGAGGAGGCCGCCGACGCCGTCCAGGACGCGCTGGTCTCCGCCTTCCGGGCCGCCCACACGTTCCGCGGCCAGTCCGCGGTGACGACCTGGCTGCACCGCATCACGGTGAACGCCTGCCTCGACCGGGCCCGCAAGGCCGCCTCCCGCAAGACCTCCCCCATGGAGGACACCGAGCGGCTGGAGCAGCTCCTCGAACCGCACGAGTCCGCGGAGGCGCCCGCCGAGCGGCGGGATCTCCACCGTGAGCTGCTGGCCGCGCTGGCCAAGCTCCCCGCCGACCAGCGGTCCGCCCTGGTGCTGGTGGACATGCAGGGATACCCCGTGGCGGAGGCCGCACGGGTGCTGGGAGTGCCCACCGGCACGGTGAAGAGCCGCTGCGCCCGCGGCCGGGCCAGACTCCTCCCCCTCCTCACCCATCTGCGGGCGGACACCGGGGATAACCCCCAGCCGGCCAGGGGAAGGAACCGGACGCCGGGGACATCCGTCCCATCGGCATCGGCGCCGAAGGACTCAGCGCCGAGTGATCCTGTAGTGAAGGGCGGAGGTGGGCGCGCGTGACATCGACGACCGACACAACTCAGCACCCGGACGTCTCGGAGATCTCCGACCTGAACGAGGGGCTGCTCACACCGTCCCGCGCCGCCGAGGTGCAGGAGCACCTCGACGGCTGTGCGCTGTGTGCCGACGTGCACGCCTCGCTGGAGGAGATCAGGGGACTGCTCGGCACCCTGCCCGGCCCCCCGAGGATGCCGGCGGACATCGCCGGGCGCATCGACGCGGCGCTGGCGGCGGAAGCCCTCCTGTCCGCGACAGCGCCGGACCAGCCGGTGGATGTTTCACGTGAAACAACACCCTCCGAACCGTCGTCCGACACCTCCCCCACGACGTCCGACGCTGCCGCACGGACCGACCACTCCGCCGACCAGCCCGCGGACCGCCCCGTCGACCAGCCCGTCGACCAGCCCGCAGACCAGCCCGCAGACCGCCCTGCCGGCCGTCCCCGGGCCGCCACCGGACCCGGCCGGGACGCCCGGAAGCGCCGCCGCCGTCTTCGTACCACCGTGCTCGGTGCCGTGCTCGGCACAGCGGCCGTCGGCGTGAGCGTGTTCCTGCTCCAGACACTCCGATCGTCGGACGCGGACAACCTCTCCGCCGCGGATTCGGGACCGGCCACGAGCAGCGCCAAGACCCTCTCGAAGGACACCCTCCAGAACCAGGTGGACACGCTTCTCGGCGCTTCCCCCGCGGCCCCGGACCAGAAGAGCTTCCAGCCGCAGCAGGAGAACCCGGGCGCCGACGAGGGGACGGTCAACACGCCCCTCATGCGGTCCGCGCCCGCGGTCCCGGCCTGCGTCCAGCGGGGCACCGGCCGCACCGACCCCGCCCTCGCCGTCGACCAGGTCCTCTACCAGGGCACCCACGCCTACCTCGTCGTCCTGCCCGACCCGGCGGACAGCACCAAGGTCCAGGCGTACGTGATCGACGCGGCCTGCGTCGACACGGCCCCCACGGGCAAGGGCGACGTTCTGCTGACGCACTCCTACCCGCGCCGCTGACCACCCTCCGCGCCGCCGCGGGCCCACGGGAATGTAAGACCCGTAGGATCCGTTGCGTGGGTGTAGGTCGTGGATCTGGCCCCAGTAGGCAGTAAGCAGTCTGCAGAGACGAGGAAGAATCCCGTGAGCGACGTCCGTAATGTGATCATCATCGGTTCCGGGCCCGCCGGCTACACCGCAGCGCTGTACACGGCGCGTGCGGCACTGCGGCCGCTGGTCTTCGAGGGAGCGGTGACCGCAGGCGGTGCGCTGATGAACACCACCGATGTGGAGAACTTCCCCGGCTTCCGGGACGGCATCATGGGCCCGGATCTGATGGACAACATGAGGGCACAGGCCGAGCGCTTCGGCGCCGAGCTCGTTCCCGACGATGTCATCGCCGTCGACCTCACCGGTGACATCAAGACCGTGACGGACACCGCCGGCACCGTGCACCGCGCCAAGGCGGTCATCGTCACGACCGGGTCCCAGCACCGCAAGCTCGGCCTGCCCAACGAGGACGCGCTCTCCGGACGTGGCGTCTCCTGGTGTGCCACCTGTGACGGGTTCTTCTTCAAGGACCAGGACATCGCCGTGATCGGCGGCGGCGACACCGCGATGGAGGAAGCGACCTTCCTGTCGCGGTTCGCCAAGTCCGTGACGATCGTCCACCGCCGGGACACCCTGCGGGCCTCCAAGGCCATGCAGGACCGCGCGTTCGCCGACCCCAAGATCAAGTTCGCCTGGGACAGCGAGGTCGCGGAGATCCACGGCGACCAGAAGCTCGCGGGCCTGACCTTGCGCAACACCACCACGGGCGAGACGTCCGCGCTCGCGGCGACGGGCCTGTTCATCGCGGTGGGCCATGACCCGCGGACCGAGCTCTTCAAGGGCCAGCTCGACCTCGACGACGAGGGCTACCTGAAGGTGGCCGCCCCGTCGACGCGTACGAACCTGTCCGGTGTGTTCGGCGCCGGTGACGTCGTGGACCACACCTACCGCCAGGCGATCACCGCGGCGGGCACCGGTTGCTCCGCCGCCCTCGACGCCGAGCGCTTCCTCGCGGCGCTGAGCGACGTGGACAACGCGCACACCGCCGAGCCCGAGAAGACCGCCACCTTCTGACCAGCACGATCCACTTCCCCCTGCCTCACCCACAACCCGAAGGAGGCCGCCGTGGCCGGCGACCTGAAGCACGTGACCGACGATTCATTCGAAGAGGACGTCCTCAAGAGCGACAAGCCCGTTCTGGTGGACTTCTGGGCCGCCTGGTGCGGACCCTGCCGCCAGATCGCCCCGTCGCTGGAGGCCATCGCGGCCGAGTACGGGGACAAGATCGAGATCGTCAAGCTCAACATCGACGAGAACCCGAACACCGCGGCCAAGTACGGCGTGATGTCCATCCCGACGCTGAACGTCTACCAGAACGGCGAGGTCGCCAAGACCATCGTCGGTGCGAAGCCCAAGGCCGCGCTCGTGCGCGACTTGGAGAGCTTCATCGGTGAGACCACCAAGGCCTGACGCCTGGCGATGTTTCACGTGAAACGGGCCCACCCCCGCCGGGGTGGGCCCGTTCCGTGTTCAGGCGCCGGCCGGAGCGCGGCTCACAGTGGCCGGAGCACCGGCTCCTTGTGGACCTTGCCGAGCAGCCGGTCGAGCGCCAGCTCCACGTCTTCCTTCCACGAGAGCATCGTGCGCAGCTCCAGCCTCAGGCGGGGGTACGTCGGGTGCGGCCGGACGGTCTTGAAGCCGACCGCGAGCAGGTGATCGGCCGGCAGCACACACGCCGGCTCCTTCCACCGCGCGTTGCCGAACGCCTCGACAGCCTTGAACTCCCGCCGCAGCAGATCCTTCGCCACGGTCTGCACCATCGCGCGGCCCAACCCCTGCCCCTGGTACTCCGGCAGGATCCAGCCCGTCATCAGCTGGACGGCGTCAGGGGAGACCGGGCTCGTCGGAAAGGCCGTGGCCCGGGGGACGTAGGCGGGAGGCGCGTACAGCACATAGCCCACCGGTACGTCGTCGACGTAGGCGAGGCGGCCGCACGATCCCCACTCCAGCAGCACGGCGGAGATCCACGCCTCCTTCTCCGCCTCGGGTGTGCCCGCCTTGACCGCGGCTTCTCCGCTGACCGGATCGAGCTCCCAGAAGACACACGCACGGCAGCGTGGGGGAATGTCCGGAAGGTTGTCCAGCGTGAGCGGTACAAGCCGACGCCCCATAGAGGCTGTTCCTCACTTCCCTCGCCCGTCGCGACACGGGCGTCCGTCCGCGCACCCCGTTCCCTGAGCAGGCTAACGAATCGTATCCACCTCAGGGTTCTTCGCACACCGAGAGACAGCAAAGGGCGGGCTGTGTTCCGGTAACCGGGGAACACAGCCCGCCCTTCGGGCAGTTCGAGAGCGTCAGCTCTCGTTGTCCTCCCCGTCGTCCTCGGTGAGGACCTGGTCCAGGATCCGGCCCTCGCCGGGGGCCAGCGTGCCGAGGATCCGGTCCAGGTCGTCCATCGAGGCGAACTCGACGACGATCTTCCCCTTCTTCTGCCCCAGGTCGACCTTCACCCGGGTCTCGAAGCGGTCCGACAGACGCGAGGCGAGGTCGCCCAGCGCCGGGGACAGCCGGGCGCCGGCCCGCGGTCCCTTGGCCTTGGGACCGGGCTGCGGGCCCGATTCCATGAGCTTCACGATCTCCTCGATGGACCGCACCGAAAGCCCCTCCGCCACGATGCGGCGGGCCAGCCGGTCCTGCTCCCCCGAGTCCTCCACGGCGAGGAGGGCACGGGCGTGACCCGCCGACAGCACCCCGGCGGCGACACGGCGTTGGACCGAAGGAGACAACCGCAGCAGCCGCAGCGTGTTGGAGACCTGCGGACGGGAGCGTCCGATCCGGTCCGCCAGCTGGTCGTGCGTGCAGTTGAAGTCCTTGAGCAACTGGTCGTAGGCAGCGGCCTCTTCCAGCGGGTTCAGCTGGGCGCGGTGCAGGTTCTCCAGCAGCGCGTCGAGCAGGAGCTTCTCGTCGTCCGTGGCGCGGACGATCGAGGGGATGCGCTCCACGCCGGCCTCCCGGCAGGCCCGCCAGCGCCGCTCGCCCATGATGAGCTCGTAGCGCTCCGGCCCCACCTGCCGTACGACGACGGGCTGGAGGAGCCCCACCTCCTTGATGGAGGTGACCAGTTCGGCGAGGGCGTCCTCGTCGAACACCTCGCGGGGCTGCCGCGGGTTCGGGGTGATGGAGTCGATCGGCAGCTCGGCGAAGTGCGCACCGGCCGCCGGGGCGGGCTCGGGCGTCTCCTCGTACTCCGGGGTGATCCTCTCCGCGTCCGGCACCGATGCCGCCGAGGGAAGGGAGGTCACCTTCGCGGCGGCCACACCCCGATCCGCGGTCAACACCGGTGTTGCTCCCGGGGACGCCGTGGCCACTCCGGTGGAGGGCACCTGCTTCTCCGGGGGAGCGGCAGGGATCAGCGCACCAAGCCCACGCCCCAACCCTCTACGTCGCTCACTCACTGGATCCCCTCCGACATCTGCTGGTTGTTCTGGCTGCCCACATGGACCTGCTGGGCGTCATAGTGCACCCCGACCCCCCGGAGAGCGATCTCACGGGCGGCTTCGAGGTAGGACAGGGACCCACTGGATCCCGGATCGTAGGTCAACACCGTCTGGCCGTAACTGGGCGCCTCGGAGATGCGTACGGACCGAGGGATGCTCGTCCGCAGCACCTCCTTCCCGAAGTGACTGCGTACTTCCTCCGCCACCTGCGAGGCAAGACGCGTCCTGCCGTCATACATGGTGAGCAGGATCGTGGACACATGCAGGGTCGGGTTGAGATGCCCACGGACCAGATCGACGTTGCGGAGGAGCTGTCCCAGCCCCTCCAGCGCGTAGTACTCGCACTGGATGGGGATCAGCACCTCCGCACCGGCGACCATCGCGTTGACGGTCAGCAGGCCGAGCGAGGGCGGGCAGTCGATGAGGATGTAGTCCAACGGCTGCTCGTACGCGTCGATCGCCCGCTGGAGCCGACTCTCCCGCGCCACCAGCGATACCAGTTCGATCTCCGCACCGGCGAGATCGATGGTGGCCGGGGCACAGAAGAGGCCTTCGACGTCAGGCACGGGCTGGACCACTTCGGACAGTGGCCTGCTCTCCACCAGGACGTCATAGATCGAGGGGACTTCGGCGTGATGGTCGATCCCGAGCGCCGTGGAGGCGTTGCCCTGTGGATCGAGGTCGATCACCAGAACGCGCGCGCCGTGCAGCGCGAGCGAGGCGGCCAGGTTGACCGTGGTGGTGGTCTTCCCTACTCCGCCCTTCTGATTGGCGACGACCATGACACGCGTCTGCTCCGGGCGGGGCAAGCCCTCGCCGGCGCGGCCGAGAGCCTCCACCGCCAGCTGAGCGGCACGGCCAATGGGGGTGTCGTCCATCGGGGGCGGTGTTTCACGTGAAACATCCTCCCCCGCCGACTCAGTGCGGGGACCGGGGACCGGATCGGTCATCGGTCCCGCGATGTTGGCGTCGGACCGCAAGGATTCACTCTCCTCGACTTCAGACTCGCAATGAATAGAGCCTGCCATGCTTTCGGGGTCGTGAACCAGTGAGGCCGGTGGTTCTGTGGATGAATCCACCTGTGTGGACAACCCCATGCCTCGAACGAGGGACTTTCGACCACGCGGCGTCGCTGCCGCGCGGCCACGGCCGATGATTCCCTGAAGCAATGAACGGTGTTTCACGTGAAACACGATGCATCCGCCGCAGGGTCACGCCGTCACGACACTCCGCAATGCGTAGGTATGGCAGCTTGTATGGAGCATCACTGATAGGCAGATCACTGATAGGCACTACGGACTGTACGGCTCAGCGGCGCCGTCGCGTACGGCTGGTCCGCGCGGCCTTGGCCCGCTTCGCTGCGAACCGTACGCCACCGGGGCTCTCCCCGACCTCCACCCGCACCACCGTGGCCAGCGGATCGACCACCCCTTCCCCGACCCGCAGCACCGAGGCCTCCAGCACACCGAGCTTGCTGAGCGCGGCCCTGGCCCCCTTGACCTCCTCCTCGGCGGTGTCGCCCTTCAGGAGCAGCATCTCCCCGTAGGGACGCAGCAGCGGCACTCCCCAGCCCGCCAGGCGGTCCAGCGGGGCCACCGCGCGCGCCGTCACCACGTGGACCGGCGGGAGGGTGCCCAGGACCTCCTCGGCCCGCCCACGCACCACCGTGACGTGGTCCAGCCCCAGCAGCTCCACCACCTCCTGGAGAAAGTTGGTGCGCCGCAGCAGCGGCTCCAGGAGCGTGATCTTGAGATCGGGCCGTACCAGCGCCAGCGGTATGCCCGGCAGCCCCGCGCCCGAGCCGACGTCGCAGACCGTCACGCCTTCGGGAACGACCTCGGACAGCACCGCGCAGTTCAGCAGATGCCGCTCCCAGAGGCGCGGGACCTCCCGGGGGCCGATCAGGCCGCGCTTGACCCCCGCGTCCGCCAGCAGCTCCGCGTAGCGGACCGCCGAGGCGAAGGACGCGCCGAAAAGCGTCCGCGCCTCGTCCGGCGGAGGGGAAAGCTCTGCTGCCTCTGTCACGGGGACCGTCCTTCCGTACCGAACCACCCCGAGGGCGGCTGACTAACAGGCTGACAAAATTCGGCCCCGCCTGCGAACAGGGCGGGGCCGAAAAGAGAGGGGCGATCAGGCAGGGAGGACCACGACGAAGCGCTGCGGCTCCTCGCCCTCGGACTCACTGCGCAGACCCGCGGCCGCGACCGCGTCGTGCACGACCTTGCGCTCGAAAGGCGTCATGGGATCGAGCTTCACCGGGGCACCGGTGGACTTGACCTCGTCCGCGGCCTTCGCACCCAGCTCGGCGAGCTCGGTGCGCTTCTTCGCCCGGAAACCGGCGATGTCGAGCATCAGCCGGCTGCGGTCCCCGGTCTCCCGGTGCACCGCGAGCCGCGTCAGCTCCTGGAGCGCCTCCAGGACCTCGCCGTCACGCCCCACGAGCTTCTGGAGGTCCCGGCCGCTGTCGCTGATGATCGAAACCGCGGCCCGGTCGGCCTCGACGTCCATGTCGATGTCACCGTCGAGGTCGGCGATGTCGAGCAGGCCTTCGAGGTAGTCGGCCGCGATCTCCCCTTCCTGCTCCAGGCGGGTCAGGGTGTCGCCCCCCTCGGCGGCGGCGGAGATGGTGCCTTCCGTCACGGATGGACTCCTTCGTTACTTCTTGGAGGGGTGCTTGGGCCGCTGCTGGCCCTTGCGCTGTCCCGCCTTGGCTTGGCGTGGGGAGGAACCGGCGGCGGGCTTGCCCGACGGCTTGGACGTGGAGTCCCGCGGCTCGTCCTGCTTCTCCAGCGAGGTCTTCGCCGCGGGAGCGGCGTCGTCCGCCGCCTTGTGCTCCGGCGCGGAACCGGCAGGCTTCTGGTCCGCCGTCGCCTGGGCGGCCGCCGCCTGGCGCTGCGCCTTGGTCAGACGCTTCGGCTGCTGCCGCCTGGCCGCCGCGGCACCCACCTCGGCCTCGGCAGCCACCGTGTCGCTCTTGGCGACCGTGCCGTCGGCCTGGGGCACCAGACCCGCCTTCGCGAGGTTCAGGAAGAACTTACGCTCGTTGTCGTTGCGGTCGGGCCCCTTGGCCACGATCGCCCCGACGATGGTGCGCTTCCGCTTGGACGTGACCTGCTCGTGCGTCGTGATGTTCTTCAGCAGACGCCCGAGGTACGCGTCCTGCGCCTTGCTGCCCGGTGTCGGGTTCTGGTTGATCACGTACATCTGCTGGCCCATGGTCCACACGTTGGTGGTCAGCCAGTAGACGAGGACACCGACGGGGAAGTTGATGCCCGTGACGGCGAAGATGACCGGGAAGATGTACATCAACATCTTCTGCTGCTGCATGTACGGCGTCTTGACCGTCAGGTCGACGTTCTTCGTCATCAGCTGGCGCTGCGTGTAGAACTGCGACGCCGACATCAGAAGGATCATGATCGCTGTGACGATCCGCACGTTGGTCAGCGAAGCGCCCAGCGCGTCGACCTTCGCGCTGCTCTCCAGGAACTTCGACGCCAGCGGGGCGCCGAAGATGTGCGCCTTACGGGCACTGTCCAGCAAGCCCTGGTCGATCACGCCCATCGTCTTGCCGTTGGCGATGCTCGACAGCACGTGGTAGAGCGCGAAGAAGAACGGGGACTGCGCCAGGATCGGAAGACACGAGGAGAGCGGGTTGGTACCCGTCTCCTTGTACAGCTTCATCATTTCCTCGGACTGGCGCTGCTTGTCGTTCTTGTAGCGCTCCTGGATCGCCTTCATCTTGGGCTGAAGGACCTGCATGTTCCGGGTCGACTTGATCTGCTTCACGAAAAGCGGGATCAGACAGATCCGGATCAGTACCACCAGGGACACGATGGACAGGCCCCAGGCCCAGCCCGTGTCGGGCCCGAAGATCGCGCCGTACAGACTGTGGAACTGGACAATGACCCACGAGACTGGCGTGGTGATGAAACTGAAGAATCCGGCAATCGTGTCCACTAATCAGGCTCCTTGAGCTTTGGGCGAGGTCTCTGCGGCCGGACTGGGAGGTTCGGGGGCCGACGCCCCGGAAGGCACGCCGGCGACGGAGTGCCCGCCCTTGTCGCCGCGCCACGCGGTGCGCAGCAGCTCGTGCCAACGCGGGCGCTTGCGCGGTGGGACATGGTCCACACCACCCGGCGACCACGGATTGCACCGCAGAATGCGCCAGGCGGTCAGCGCCGTGCCTTTCACCGCGCCATGCCGGTCGATGGCCGTGTACCCGTAGTGCGAACACGACGGGTAGTACCGGCAGACAGGGCCCAGAAGCGGGCTGATCGTCCACTGGTACAGCTTGATCAGAGCCAGCAGCGGGTACTTCATCGCGTGCCCCCTCCCAGCAGCCGCTGAAGAGCGGCGTCCAGGTCTCGGGCCAGTCGTTCATATTCGGCGCCACCCGCTTCGGGTAGCGCCCGTACGACAACCAGGCTACCGGGGGGCAGCTCAAGCAGTCGGTCGCGTATGAGATGGCGAAGTCTTCGCTTCACCCGGGTCCGTACCACCGCGCCGCCCACAGCTTTGCTCACGACGAAACCCGCACGTGCCGGGGAAGCGCTCTCCCCAGGCGCGTGCGGGTCCGTTGCACCGCTGTGTAGATGGACGACAAGAAGCGGGCGTCCGGCCCGGCGTCCCCGGCGTACCGCGGTCGCGAAGTCCTCGCGCCGCCTCAGCCGATTCTCGGTAGGCAGCACGTCATGACCTGTAGGTGATCAGGCGGACAGACGGGCGCGACCCTTGCCACGGCGGGTCGCGAGGATCGCACGACCGGCACGGGTACGCATGCGCAGACGGAAGCCGTGGGTCTTCGCACGACGACGGTTGTTCGGCTGGAAGGTGCGCTTGCTCACTCGAGGGCTCCAGAAAGTGAAAGGTGATGGCGGGGCGTCGCCTGGCTGTCACCGTGCGCCCACGAGAAGCTCGCGTCCACGCCCGAGTGCACCGCTTCACAACCACAGATCGTGATCTTTGCCCATCGGAGGCAGGCGGCAGCAGCCATCGACAACTCGACCTGGTCACGGTACGCGCGGCTACGCCATCCGGTCAAACCAGTGAGCTGCCACCTCCCATTGTGCACAGCCTGTGGACAACAACTTGAACGTCGGACCCCGGCCTGACTACCGTGGCTGAACTCCGGTTTCGTTTCCGCCGGTCTTCCCACCCCGTCCCGAGAGCCCCGTCTTCGTGGGACCTGTGAGAGAGCGTGCCTTGTGGCTGATGTACCTGCCGATCTTGCCGCAGTGTGGCCACGAGTGCTGGAGCAGCTCCTCAGGGAGGGCCAGCAGGGGGTGGAGCCCAAGGACAAGCAGTGGATCGAGCGCTGCCAGCCCCTCGCGCTGGTCGCCGACACGGCGCTGCTCGCCGTCCCCAACGAATGGGGCAAGCGGGTCCTGGAGGGCCGCCTCGCCCCGTTGATCAGCGAGACCCTGAGCCACGAGTGCGGCCGGCCCATCCGGATCGCGATCACCGTGGACGAGACGGCCGGCGAGCCCGCGCCCGCCCCCGCCGTACCGCAGCAGCACCGCTACCAGTCCTCGCTCCACGACGAGCAGCGGCAGACAGATACATACGACAACTACGGTCACCGCCCGCCGGACGACGGGATGCCGTCGGCGCGCCCGGCCTACCCGGACTACCAGCAGCGCCAGCGCCCCGATCCCGGTGTCTGGCCGCAGACCCAGGACGACCTGTCCTGGCAGCCCCGGCTCGGCGGCTACCAGGACCGCGATCCGTACGCCACCACCCACCCCCAGCAGCCGCAGCACGACTACCGGCAGCCGCAGGGCCCCGACCGCTCGCAGTACGAGCAGCAGCACGAGCGGCACGACCTCCAGGACCCGCAGTCGCCCCAGCACGGCGGCGGGCCGAGCGGGGGCCGGCACCGGGGGGCGCCGGGACCGGTGGGCCCGCAGTCCGCGCCGGCGCCGCGGCCCGGGGAGCCGCATGCCCGGCTCAACCCGAAGTACCTCTTCGACACCTTCGTCATCGGCGCCTCCAACCGGTTCGCGCACGCGGCGGCGGTCGCGGTGGCCGAGGCGCCCGCGAAGGCGTACAACCCCCTCTTCATCTACGGGGAGTCCGGGCTCGGCAAGACCCACCTGCTCCACGCGATCGGGCACTACGCGCGCAGCCTCTATCCGGGGACGCGGGTGCGGTACGTGAGCTCGGAGGAGTTCACGAACGAGTTCATCAACTCGATCCGGGACGGCAAGGGCGACACCTTCCGGAAGCGGTACCGGGATGTCGACATCCTCCTGGTCGACGACATCCAGTTCCTGGCGAGCAAGGAGTCGACGCAGGAGGAGTTCTTCCACACGTTCAACACGCTCCACAACGCGAACAAGCAGATCGTGCTGTCCTCGGACCGGCCGCCCAAGCAGCTGATCACCCTGGAGGACCGGCTGCGCAACCGCTTCGAGTGGGGGCTGACCACCGATGTGCAGCCGCCCGAGCTGGAGACGCGTATCGCGATCCTCCGTAAGAAGGCGGTGCAGGAGCAGCTGAACGCGCCGCCGGAGGTGCTGGAGTTCATCGCGTCCCGGATCTCGCGCAACATCCGGGAGCTGGAGGGCGCGCTGATCCGGGTGACCGCGTTCGCCTCGCTCAACCGGCAGCCGGTGGACCTCGGCCTGACGGAGATCGTCCTCAAGGACCTGATCCCGGGGGGCGAGGACGCGGCCCCGGAGATCACGGCGAGCGCCATCATGGCGGCGACCGCGGACTACTTCGGGCTGACCGTGGAGGACCTCTGCGGGTCGTCCCGCAGCCGGGTCCTGGTGACGGCCCGCCAGATCGCGATGTACCTCTGCCGGGAGCTGACGGATCTCTCGCTGCCGAAGATCGGGGCGCAGTTCGGCGGGCGGGACCATACGACCGTGATGCACGCGGACCGGAAGATCCGGGCGCTGATGGCCGAGCGGCGGTCCATCTACAACCAGGTCACGGAGCTCACGAACCGCATCAAGAACGGCTGACAGGGGCGGCCAGACCCCCTCCGAGGGCGTCCGGGGAGCACTTCCCGGACGCCCTTCGCCGTTCCCGGCGCGTCGCCGCCGGGGCCCGCTGTTCGAACACCGGGCGCTTCGGGCGACTTCTCCACAGACCTGGGGGTGATCTTCCGTCCACAGCCTGGGGACCCCGGAAGTTGTCCAGAACGCTTCCACAGGCAAGGCGGGTGCGGGATTATCGTGGCTGGTCAGGCGCCTGTGGAATTGTGCGTGACAGTTCTCCACAGCCTGTGGACGAAATTTCTGTCCACAGGGGCGGGAAGACGTTGTCCACCGGCGGCCCACAGGGCAGGCCCTCTTACCCACAACTTCCCCACAGGCCTGTCCACTGTTCGGCAACAAAACGCCCGGGATCGCTGAGTCGAGTGAAAGGCGTCACACCGAGGAGGTCGGTTGGGCTGTGGGGAACGTGGGTAAAGCTGGGGACGGCGCTGGGGAGAAGTCCCCCTGTCCTGTGCATGGGGTGTGCACAACTTTCGCCCGTCCACAGAGAGACCCGGTTGTCCACGGATACCGCCCACAGGGTCGGTGGACAAAAAAGCGGGGCTGACCTGCGCAAACGACGTTATCCACGGTTTCCACAGGCCCTACTACTACTCCCACTAAGAGTTCTCGAGGGATCCGGTTCGAAGTGGGGCCTGTGCACAAGTCGGCGAGGAAGCTCTCCGCCGCCCTCGCCCCGACTTGACCCGCAGCAGCACGGACTGTCGGTGCCGTACGTCAGACTGGTCCCCGGCATCAGGGCCGACGACGAAGGCCGGCAGGACGAGCGAGCAACAGCAGGAGGCGGTTCCGGTGAAGATCCGGGTGGAGCGCGACGTACTCGCCGAGGCGGTGGCCTGGGTGGCCCGGAGCCTCCCGGCACGGCCCCCGGCGCCGGTACTCGCAGGCCTGCTGCTGAAGGCCGAGGAAGGCGCCCTCAGCTTCTCCAGCTTCGACTACGAGGTCTCGGCCCGCGTCTCGGTGGACGCCGAGGTCGAGGAGGACGGCACGGTCCTCGTCTCGGGCCGGCTGCTCGCGGACATCTGCCGCGCCCTGCCCAACCGCCCCGTGGAGATCTCCACGGACGGCGTACGGGCCACCGTGGTCTGCGGCTCGTCCCGGTTCACCCTCCACACCCTGCCGGTGGACGAGTACCCGGCGCTGCCGCAGATGCCGACGGCCACCGGCACCGTCCCCGGCGAGATCTTCGCCTCGGCCGCCTCCCAGGTCGCCATCGCCGCGGGCCGCGACGACACGCTCCCGGTGCTGACCGGTGTGCGGATCGAGATCGAGGGCGACACGGTCACGCTGGCCTCGACGGACCGCTACCGCTTCGCGGTCCGGGAGTTCCTGTGGAAGCCGGAGGCGGCGGACATCTCCGCGGTCGCGCTGGTGCCCGCCAAGACGCTCCTGGACACCGCCAAGGCGCTCACCAGCGGTGACACGGTCACCCTGGCGCTCTCCGGGGCGGGCGCGGGCGAGGGGCTGATCGGTTTCGAGGGCGCGGGACGGCGGACGACGACCCGGCTGCTCGAAGGCGACCTGCCGAAGTACCGGACGCTGTTCCCGACGGAGTTCAACTCCATCGCGGTGATCGAGACGGCCCCGTTCGTGGAGGCCGTCAAGCGCGTGGCCCTGGTCGCCGAGCGGAACACGCCGGTGCGGCTGAGCTTCGAGCAGGGCGTGCTGATCCTGGAGGCGGGCTCCAGCGACGACGCACAGGCTGTGGAAAGGGTGGACGCGCAGCTGGACGGCGACGACATCTCGATCGCCTTCAACCCGACGTTCCTGCTGGACGGCCTGAGCGCGATCGACTCGCCGGTGGCGCAGCTGTCCTTCACGACGTCCACGAAGCCGGCGCTGCTCAGCGGCAAGGCGGATGTCAAGGCCGAGGCGGACGAAGCGTACAAGTACCTCATCATGCCGGTTCGCCTGAGCGGCTGACCCCACAGGTGAGTGGAGGCGTCCGGGCGTAGGCTCGGGCGCGGGTACGAATCGCCTCGACGCTTAAGGAACCACTGATGGAGCTCGGTCTCATCGGTCTCGGCAAGATGGGCGGCAACATGCGCGAGCGCATTCGCCGCGCGGGCCACACCGTCGTCGGATATGACCGCAACCCGGACGTCTCCGATGTACACAGCATCGAAGAGCTGGTCAGCACGCTCAAGGGCCCCCGGGTCGTGTGGGTGATGGTCCCGTCCGGTGCGGCGACGCAGTCCACGATCGACGAGCTGGCCGGCCTGCTGTCGCCCGGCGACGTCGTGGTGGACGGCGGGAACTCCCGCTGGACGGACGATGAGAAGCACGCCGTGGAGCTGGGCATCAAGGGCGTCGGCTTCGTCGACTGCGGTGTCTCGGGCGGGGTCTGGGGCCTGGAGAACGGCTACGCGCTGATGTACGGCGGCAAGCCGGAGGACGTCGCGAAGGCGCAGCCGATCTTCGACGCGCTCAAGCCGGAGGGTGACTTCGGCTCGGTGCACGCGGGCAAGGTCGGGGCGGGCCACTTCGCGAAGATGGTTCACAACGGCATCGAGTACGCGATGATGCAGGCCTACGCCGAGGGCTGGGAGCTGCTGGAGAAGGTCGGCTCGGTCACGGACGTCCGTGAGGTCTTCCGGTCGTGGCAGGAGGGCACGGTCATCCGTTCCTGGCTGCTGGACCTAGCGGTCAAGGCGCTGGACGACGACGAGCACCTGGACCAGCTGAAGGGCTTCGCGGAGGACTCGGGCGAGGGCCGGTGGACGGTCGAGGCGGCCATCGACCACGCGGTGCCGCTGCCCGCGATCACGGCGTCGCTGTTCGCGCGGTTCGCGTCGCGTCAGGACGATTCGCCGCAGATGAAGATGGTCGCGGCGCTGCGTAACCAGTTCGGCGGGCACTCCGTCGAGTCGAAGCAGGCGAAGTAGCTCCACCGCAGTAGCTCCACCGGGGAGGCCGGCGCACATCCATGCACGTCACGCATCTGTCGCTGGCCGACTTCCGGTCGTACGCCCGGGTCGAGGTTCCGCTCGACCCGGGCGTCACCGTGTTCGTGGGGGCGAACGGGCAGGGGAAGACGAATCTGGTCGAGGCGGTCGGGTATCTGGCCTCGCTCGGCAGTCACCGGGTGTCGTCCGACGCGCCGTTGGTGCGGGCGGGCGCGGAGCGGGCGGTGATCCGGGCGGCGGTGACGCAGGGCGAGCGGTCGCAGCTGGTGGAGCTGGAGCTGAATCCGGGCCGGGCGAACCGGGCGCGGATCAACCGGTCGTCGCAGGTCAGGCCGCGGGATGTGCTGGGGATCGTACGGACGGTCCTGTTCGCGCCGGAGGATCTGGCGCTGGTGAAGGGCGATCCGGGTGAGCGCCGGCGGTTCCTCGACGAGCTGGTGACGGCGCGGTCGCCGCGGATGGCGGGGGTGCGGTCGGACTACGACCGGGTGCTGAGGCAGCGCAACACGTTGTTGAAGTCGGCGGCGATGGCGCGGCGGCACGGCGGGCGGGGCATGGACCTGTCGACGCTGGACGTGTGGGACCAGCATCTGGCGCGGGTGGGCGCGGAGTTGCTGGCGCAGCGGGTGGACCTGGTGGAGACGTTGCGTCCGCTGACGGACAAGGCGTACGAGCAGGTGGCGCCCGGGGGCGGTCCGGTGGGGCTGGAGTACCGCTCGTCGGCCGTCGAGGCGGATGGGTCCGCAGACGGAGCGGACGGCGGGGGTGGCGCGGGGCTGGGTCAC
This sequence comes from Streptomyces liangshanensis, assembly GCF_011694815.1. Taxonomy (NCBI): domain Bacteria; kingdom Bacillati; phylum Actinomycetota; class Actinomycetes; order Kitasatosporales; family Streptomycetaceae; genus Streptomyces; species Streptomyces liangshanensis. The sequence continues at coordinate 3,958,121 of NZ_CP050177.1, read as the reverse complement.
GGGCGTGAGGCGCTGTACGAGCGGTTGCTCGCGGCGCTGGCGGAGGTGCGGAAGCAGGAGATCGAGCGCGGGGTGACGCTGGTCGGGCCGCACCGTGACGATCTGGTGCTGAAGCTGGGCCAGTTGCCCGCGAAGGGGTACGCCAGTCATGGGGAGTCGTGGTCGTTCGCGTTGGCGCTGCGGCTGGCTTCGTACGACTTGCTGAGGGCCGAGGGCAACGAGCCGGTGCTGGTGCTGGACGACGTGTTCGCGGAGTTGGACGCGCGGCGGCGGGAGCGGCTGGCGGAGCTGGTGGCGCCGGGTGAGCAGGTGCTGGTGACGGCGGCGGTGGGCGACGACGTTCCGGGGGTGCTGGCGGGGACGCGGTTCGTGGTGGCCGGCGGCGCGGTGGAGCGGGCGTGAGCGGCGTGCGGCGGGGTGGCGGGGCCGGGGGGTCGGAGAGGCCTCCTGAGCTGCCGGTGGCCGACGGGGGCGGGGCGGCGGGTGTGCCGGCGCCGCCGGAGTCGTCGGGGGTGGACCTGGCGCGGGTGGCGTTGCGGGCGGCGAAGGAGCAGGCGCGGGCGCGTGGGGATGCCGCGCAGCAGAAGAAGCAGGCCAGGCGGGGTGGGGGGCTGCGGTCGGGGGCGCGGGCGGACGGGCGTGATCCGTTGCCGCTGGGCGCGGCGATCAGCCGGCTGATCACGGAGCGGGGCTGGGAGGCGCCGGCGGCCGTGGGCGGGGTGATGGGCCGGTGGCCGCAGATCGTCGGGGACGACGTGGCGAAGCACTGTGTGCCGCAGAAGTACGAGGAGGACGAGCGGGTCCTCACGGTGCAGTGCGACTCGACGGCGTGGGCGACGCAGCTGCGGTTGCTGGCGCCGCGTCTGGTGGCGCGGTTGAACGAGGACCTGGGGCACGGCACCGTACGGGTGATCAAGGTGTTGGGGCCGACGGGTCCGCCGCAGCGGTACGGCCGGCTGCGGGCGCCGGGGAGCAAGGGTCCCGGCGACACGTACGGATGAGGTGTGGGGTCCGTGGCGGTTCGGTGCGCGCCCCGGGAGCCCCTCGTACGTGTCTGATTGAGCCGGTCCGCGTCCGATTCCCGGCCATTCCTGATCCGCGCAGGTCAGCGGTGTGCGCGTGCGCCGGGGCGGTCCCGAGGGGGTACGGGGGCGGTCGCCGTGCGGCGCCGGGTGCGCGGTGTGGTGCGTTCCTCCGCGCGTTTCTCTCCGTTCGTCCTCACGTTCGGCTCCGGCAGCGCTGTGACCTGGGAAAGCGTGCGGGGAGAGTGAGGCGTCCCTCACCGTAGCGGAAGGTTGACAGGCAGAAGCGCTCAATGCCCGTGTGAGCCTCTTGGAGCCCCTTCCCGAATATGGGGAGTCGGTCGGCGCTCATTCAGGGCGGCACATGCGGACTCAGGTACCGGCAAACCCCCATTCGGGTCGGCGCTACCGGTAGACTGATGGAAAATCCCGCTGTGCTTGCGGGAGACGTCGCTACAAGCCGAACGACGCAGCCGCTCCCGCGTGCCGGTGAACGGCCTGTGCTGTGCCAGAAAGGGCGCTTCGTGGCCGATTCCGGCAACCCCAAAGAGAAGACTCCGTCCGCCTCGACCACTGGCGAGCACGGTGAGGTGACCTCCTCGTACAACGCCAGTGCCATCACCGTGCTGGAGGGCCTCGACGCGGTCCGCAAGCGCCCCGGGATGTACATCGGGTCGACCGGCGAGCGTGGTCTGCATCACTTGGTGTACGAGGTCGTCGACAACTCCGTCGACGAGGCCCTGGCGGGTCACGCGGACACCATCGACGTCACGATCCTCGCCGACGGCGGGGTGCGTGTGATCGACAACGGGCGCGGTATCCCGGTGGGCATCGTCCCGTCCGAGGGCAAGCCGGCCGTCGAGGTCGTGCTGACGGTGCTGCACGCGGGCGGCAAGTTCGGCGGTGGCGGTTACGCCGTCTCCGGCGGTCTGCACGGCGTCGGCGTCTCGGTCGTGAACGCCCTGTCGACGAAGGTCGCCGTGGAGGTCAGGACCGACGGTCATCGCTGGACGCAGGACTACAAGCTCGGTGTGCCGACCGCCCCGCTGGCGCAGAACGAGGAGACGGCCGAGACCGGTACGTCGGTGACGTTCTGGGCCGACCCGGACATCTTCGAGACGACCGAGTACTCGTTCGAGACGCTGTCGCGGCGGTTCCAGGAGATGGCGTTCCTGAACAAGGGGCTCACCCTGACGCTGACGGACGAGCGCGAGTCGGCGAAGGCCGTCGCGGGCGCGGACGTGGCGGGTACGGACGCCGCGGAGAAGACCGAGGAAGAGAAGGTCCGTACGGTCACGTACTTCTACGAGGGCGGCATCGTCGACTTCGTGAAGTACCTGAACTCGCGCAAGGGCGAGCTGATCCACCCCACGGTCATCGACATCGAGGCCGAGGACAAGGAACGGCTGCTGTCGGTCGAGATCGCGATGCAGTGGAACGCGCAGTACAGCGAGGGTGTGTACTCCTTCGCGAACACGATCCACACGCACGAGGGCGGTACGCACGAGGAGGGTTTCCGTGCGGCCATGACGGGCCTGGTCAACCGGTACGCGCGGGAGAAGAAGTTCCTGCGCGAGAAGGACGACAACCTCGCCGGCGAGGACATCCGCGAGGGCTTGACGGCGATCATCTCGGTGAAGCTGGGCGAGCCGCAGTTCGAGGGCCAGACGAAGACGAAGCTGGGCAACACCGAGGCGAAGACGTTCGTGCAGAAGATCGTGCACGAGCACCTGACGGACTGGTTCGACCGTAACCCGACCGAGGCCGCGGACATCATCCGCAAGTCGATCCAGGCCGCCACGGCCCGGGTCGCGGCCCGCAAGGCGCGTGACCTGACCCGCCGCAAGGGCCTGCTGGAGTCGGCGTCCCTGCCGGGCAAGCTGTCCGACTGCCAGTCGAACGACCCGTCGAAGTGCGAGATCTTCATCGTCGAGGGTGACTCCGCCGGCGGTTCGGCGAAGTCGGGCCGTAACCCGATGTACCAGGCGATCCTGCCGATCCGCGGCAAGATCCTGAACGTCGAGAAGGCGCGGATCGACAAGATCCTCCAGAACACCGAGGTGCAGGCGCTGATCTCGGCGTTCGGCACGGGTGTGCAC